>JAAXIK010000196.1 GCA_012270385.1 Rubripirellula sp.
AACCACCCTTATCTTTTCCACTGCCGCCGAAAGCCACCGCCCATCCAGACATTTCCTAATCATCACTCGACGCCTCAACTGAGAGGCTGTCTGTATTCTGCTGGTGAGTAGCAGTGGCCGTCACCAAATCCACTTCTATCCATGAACGAGAAGCTTCGCCTTGCGATTCCGAACTTGCTCTGTCTTCCACATAAACACGGATATCCCCCAAGGCAAAATTGCCGTTGCCTGCTCCACCTGGTCCAGCGTTTGGAAGACTTTTATCCGTCAGAGCTTCCAAACGAATCTGATTAACCAGATCCAGAGAACTGCGTCCTTCGATAGAAATATTCTCTTTGTTCGCTACCGAACCCCTCACCAACCACGAACCATCAGGTTGCTCCTGATAAATCGTACCGGCATCAGAAGTCACGGAAAGAACTTTGAGCGGTTGCCATTTTGACTCGAGTTCTTCTAGGTTCGCCGAGTCGAGCCAATCCGCAAAATGACTCTCTAACTCGTTTTTCTCAAAAACATCTAACTTCTCAATATTTTCCTGCAGCTTACTCTGCCACTGTTCGCGTTTTCTGGCATTCTGATCAGGGTCTAAATCTAACTCAACTTCACTCCGAATGGTTGAGGTGAAATTGGCAGCTATGGAATAGTAGTCGGCGGATGTAATCGGATCAAACTTGTGATCATGACATCGAGCGCAACCAATGGATAAGCCTAGAAAAGTGACGCCAGTGGTGGCCACCATATCATCCAATTCATCGTACCTCGCTGACTCAAACTCAGCCTCGGTTAATTGAGTGGGAAAAACTCCAGCTCCCAAAAAACCTGTTGCCATCATCGCAAGCGGATTTCCTGGAGCGAGTTCATCTCCGGCGATCTGCCAACGCGTAAATTGATCGAAAGGCATATCCTGATTAAAAGCCTTGATCAGGAAATCGCGATAGTGATACGCATGGGGTCGATCGTAATCTTGCTCGTAACCATGCGATTCGGCGAATCTAGCGACATCCATCCAATGCCGCGCCCACCGTTCACCAAAATGAGGTGAATCCAAAAGCTGTTCCACATAGCGATTCCACTGATCATCGCCAAAGTCATCAACCAAGTTTTCCAGAACATCAATCTGCGGTGGTAAGCCAACGGCGTCCAGAGAGCCTCTTCTGATCAGCGTCCTAGCACTGGCGTCAGGATTTCCTGTCAGTTCAATTTTTTCGAGATCGCTCAAAATGAAGAAATCGATCGGGGTTCGACACCACTGTTCCGTTTTTACACTTGGTGGATCGATCCTGTTGAGAGGTTGAAAAGACCAAAATTCTCGATCATCATCCGAGATCTTTCGGCTCTTCATCTCATTCAATTCACCGTCAGCGAGGGGCTTGTCATAGGGAGCCCCCAAATCGATCCACTGGCGAATCCAATTAATTTTTTCCTCTGAGAGGCGTTCCTCCTTGAGTGGCATCGTGGGTTCGGATTCATGTGTCACCAACTCAAAGAGGTAGCTGTCCTCAGCCTTCTCCCCAACGAAGCCACTTTCCATCAGGGAACTTCGAGTCGCAAGGCTAAAGTCTGCTTTAATCGATTTTCCTCCATGACAGTCAAGGCAATGCTTGGTCAGAATCTCTCGCACATGGTTTTTGAAAATCGACAAACCTTTTTGAGCTTTTTGGACATGATCCGGAGGCACTGTCTTCGCTTGATTCGATAAAGCAGACTGACCTTGAACAGGCACAAAACTTGAACCCACTAGACTGATGAAAATCACGAACGAGGTAAAACTGCAAAGAGATTTACCGTTTTGAAAGCACAACAAACTCATTCCGATCTTTTTCTATGCAGCAAAAACATATCAGCGATCACCAAACCAGATGGGATCTCAGGTAACCCACACCAGTGTAACCGAAGTCGAATGGGATAGATCCTGTTCATCTGCAGGGAATAAATATTCCAAGAAGTTTCATTCCCGAAGAAAGTGGATGAAGAGCGATCCACAACCACGTGGTCAATCTCGCTCCGCGGTCACTGAAGGCTCAGACCGCAACCCAACCGTATTGACTGACACAATTCGATACTCATGAAGCTCGCCGCTTTCGGCCTCAGGGATTTGGAATTCCATACGATTGAGGGGAAGAGTTGGTGTGTCGCTGTAAAGCAGGTTCTGAAATATCTCCCTCCCATATCGATTCGGAGAACTGGATTTTATCTCAGCAACCAGATTCTCTCCGCGATAAATCAGAAATTTACCGATCCCGCTTTCCAAGTCGGCTTTGGCTGACCAAAGCAATCGGTCATTTTGGATACGTGGATTGTCCGGAGCTGGTGGAGGAGTCAAATCTTCAACGTTCGTGTCTTTCACATACTGCATCCATAGTTTTGCAAAGCCCTCGCCGGGTAACCAAGTCGATTGATGAATAGGACCTTCAAAATCTTCTGGAGACTTTGCAACAAATCCGGGGGTGCTTGCCAGCCACCCCTGAGATGGATCGATTTCACGAAGACTCCCACCCAATTCCTTTGGAAGCCTTAACTGCAAACATCTGTCCAGCCAGCGGATGGCTAGATATCTTTGATTACCACACTCGTGGCTAGTCAAAGGATCCACCGCAACTCCAATCAATCCACGACGAGCTCTAACATGTCCGAAAAACAATTCGTTCGCTGGCCAGACCCTGGCGAACCTTCCTTCCTTTATCGTCACGCCTTCTTTGGTGCCAGGGTTGCACATGATGGGGACGGACAAAGCCGCTTCGGGTAGATCATGAGGCTGTATGGCTGGGCGTTCAGGGTTGGACTCAAACAGTGGGACTCCGGACCGAAGCCAAGCTGCTGCCACCTTTTCTGGATGTAGTAACACCATCCCTCCCGCCCAGTGACCTCCACCGCTATGCCCCCACAACGCCCATGGAACATCTGCCAGTTCTGGATGATTACTCGATTCGCCCAAATCCCTCAAAGCTTGATGAAATGCATCACTCGAACCATTTCGTGGATCACACCAGAGCTGGCAATCTGCCTTGGCGGGTTGCTCATACGATGGTGCCATCAGAGCGCAGTGGTGTTTCTCTGCTAATGCCTGCCAGTGAAGATCATAAGCACCCGAAAGGCCCGACTTGCAGGAACCTTCTCCACATCCGTGCTGATGCACAATAATCCCGCGCACTTTGTTCGCGGTCGGAGGAATCCAAATCGTATAATTCACACCAAAAACCAACTCTCCTGGCTCTTTAGATGCCTCGTATCGAACACGATAATATGGAGGCTTTGCATCAGGAAACACATCGTAGGGAGGTGACTGGGCAGAAACGGGGCCACACGCAGGACTCGCAAAAAAGGGAAGAGTCAAAAAAGCCAGTAGGTAAGTCAGAATAAAAGCTGAGAATTGCTGTCTCATGTGCTGGCCCAAATAACCAAGAAGGAAAATCGCCTACCCACTGAGATCCTACCCACTGAGATGATGCTCCATGATCATAAGGTATAGCGACAAAGCCTGTAGGACAAAGCCTCCGTGTTACACGGAAAAAACTCTTAGCGAAGTCTGCTTTGGGAAGTGATGAATACACCGCACCGAGTTTATTGCAAACCGTTTATTGCAATCCAAACGCTACAAGCTATCTCTCATCGGATGGATTACCGAATACCTTCCTTACTTACGATCAAGACGCGTTGAGTCGTTCATTCCAGATCATCATCAAGCCTCTCCGACATTTTTGGACACATTGGAAGGGAACTGCATCCCCAAGATCATCCGAGTTCCGAAGGATTAGCCGCGCACCGAGGACATCCCACCATCCACACCGATCACCTGACCCGTAATCCATGATGCTTCAGGACGTAGCAGGAAGGCTGCTAGTGACGCTATATCCTCCACTTCGCCAACCCTTTTCAGCGGGTGTTTATCGGCCATGGCAGAACGTTTCGCCTCAGAAGATAAAAATCTCTCGCTTAATGGGGTATTCGTGAGACCAGGAGCGATGCAATTCACACGAATCTTCGGTGCAAGCTCCGCAGCTAAACTGCGGGTCAAGCCTTCAATGGCGCCCTTCACTGAAGCAACCGAAGCGTGCATGGTCATACCCTGAGCCACAGCCACCGTACTAAAGAAAACTGCAGAAGCTGCACCGGTTGCTCTCAATGCAGGTACCGCCGCTTGCAAACACTCCACCGCCGAGACCACATTCAATTGGTAATCTTCAAGCATGGATTGACGACCAAGTTGCCGAAGCGGACCCAAATTGATTGAACCGGGGCAGTAAATCAGTCCATTCAGTCGCTCGGGGAGATGGTCTTTCTCTAATTTGCCCGAGGTTAAATCCAGACTCAGATGAGTAAGTTGATCGGAAGCGTCGACTGTTGGCGGTGTCCTCGAGACATTAATCACAGCCGCGCCCGCACTGAGCAGGCGATGGACAACTCCAGCCCCGATGCCGTGACTACCGCCTACAACTAAATATTGTTCTGTTTCTAACTGACTCATTCTTCGACCATTCACCTAGGGTTTGCCGGATTCTCCGATCAGTGATCCAACGTTCATTCCCGCATCTGTATCAAACGCGATTTAGTGTTGCTGTCTGACAAGCGTTCAGCATGGTTGGTCAACTGTTCAGCATCAGTGGTTTCCAGACATCCTGCGGGATCACCCACGAAACGCATGCCACCGAGCTGAAACCATTAGTAGAAGGGGAGATCAGGCAAACACACGATCGATGGATTGACTCATTCATGCAAATAACCCCACAGGGGGGTGGTCTCTTGTTCCTGGCCCAGCTTAAATCCCCGTCCTCTGGTTTGCCGGAAAAATAAACTTTCAAGCGAAAAGCCCGAGAAGTTTTGGTCAGTATGACACCCCAAAAGCCAAAAAGCTTGACACCGTCGAAAACTACCAGTGATGACAATCCCTCCAACAACCGAGAAATGAAGATGCAGGTGCCAAGCGAACGCAAAAGCTGCATGGAAATCACGGGCGGGAGAAAGTCCGAAGACGTGCAATACGAAATGCCTGGGTTAAAGATGCGCGTTTTTAGTAAGCAATCTCAACTCGGATTGGAGGGCGGGGGAGAGATTCATTTTGTCTCATCATGCGCCTCCGGCCGAATCACCCGAATGCTCATTGCGGATATCTGTGGGACGGAATCCATCTTCAAGCAATTCTCTTGCCAGATCCGTGACGGTTTGCTGAAAAGTATCAATTCGATTTGGCAGAACCGGGTGGTGGATGACATGGAACAGCAACTCAGGGAGTTTGCTGAACATGGTGGTTTCGCTACAGCATCCATCGCAACTTTTTTTGCACCGACACGAAGCTTCGTAATGTGTAACATCGGGAATCCGCCACCCCTTATCTTCCGAGCAGCGGATCGCTCATGGGACGTTTTCCATGGCGAGCAGCAGCAGGTATCACCGGATGAACCCATTGAGGGCGTATTCACGAAGGGTGAGTATCGATTCATCGAAACTAAATTGGACGTAGGTGATCATTTTTTCATCTACGGGAATGGCTTCGCACAGTCCAAATTTCCTGACGGGGATATTGTTGGGCACTCACGTCTCCTCTCCGCTCTACAGGATGCGTCACACACCGGACCGGAGCAGCGAATTGAGCATCTCGTGGGACGAGTTCGTGAGGCGAATGAGACAAGCGAAGACAGCACGGTCATCTCTTGCAGTGTCACTAATCAATCGGTTGGATTGCGAGACAACCTACTCGCTCCGATTCGCTTACTCCGTCGCGCAAAAGATAACACAAATCTGGAAGAAGACTGATCTCGTCACGGACAGATCAAATCCAGCTCTATCTTTACCTGCGAACATCGTGTGCTTCTCGCACGCGGCAATCATGTCACCGGCATTTATCTCATCGCCAAATGACATTTTTTCTCCGCAGTTTCCCTAATCGGATTCTGAAAAGAATCTATCTATGTTGGTCGCAACAGGTGACGAAACCGACACAGGGTCGATTTAGGTTTTCTCATCTTTGCAACGGTGCATCATGCCACTGCGAAAACTTTGGAATTCATTACGCTCACACTCTAAGCAAGCTGAGAGTACACAAAGCGTATCTGATTCCGTGGAACATGAAGTTGTGAAACTGCAGCCTGCTGCTGCAGGGGCCTCAGAATCAAAGCTTGGGATGCGCAGGATTAAATCCACGCCAAATTCCGAGCTCTCCAACTTACTCTGCCAGTTACAACCCCAGACCATTCTTGAGATTGGAGTGGGTGACGGCAGTCGTGCGGTCGATTTCTTGACGGTGATGAAAACTACGGGTCACCCTGTTCGTTACTTTGCCATCGATCAATTCGAATTGGCTGGTGGTCAACTGAGCTTGATCGGTTTTCATCAGATGCTTCGAACCGCAGGAATCCGCCCGCACCTCTTCCCAGAACCGATTGTTCAGGGTTTGACCTCTTTCCTCCACACCATCGGATCGGCCGATGTGATTCTCATCACGGATGGATCATCCGAGGCAACCGATATTCAAGTTCAGCAGTTGCTGGGTCGAATTTCCCATCAAGGAACCAAGAAGATTCAGCTTTCTGATGGAGTGATCTCAACGAGCTCAGTCTCCAACCACTCCAATCTGCGAGATGTTGCCTAGTTTTGCTTCAAAGAGAAATCCTGTCTCCTCGCATGCCACGCATGAATTCCGACCGTCAACGTGGGTATTGTGAACTGGACATTCATCCATTTTCTCCAAATCCCGTTCATTCTCGGGTAACACCAAAGACTCCGAAATGCAGGGCGAGCTAGCCGCTCTTGAGCGAGGGTATTGCCGGTTAGGAGGACGCTGCGGAGGTTAACAGTCATAAATGGGGAAAAGGGGGCTTCCGGTATAGAAAATAGGTTCCCCGTCAGGTGTCTCTAATTATTCCAGATTCTGTAAGACCACGCCGCTAGGCGATAGTTTATTGGAAGTATCATCAGAGAAGCGACTGGAAACGATTGATTATGAAAAACCGGGGACTGAGCATTAGCACCAAGAAAGCTCTCAATGAAATCATTGGAGAACCAGCCGGCCGAGAGATTGCCGATCTCATTCATAAAATGGAAACCGAAATTGAATCCCTTCGACGGAGCAGCAGCAGCCAGCGTTATTCTGCTCCGGTTAGCTCGTCTAACACAGTTTCTTCGCGCACTGATCAAATCACCCAATAACTTGGCTGAGCTAATGCGATGTGATCGAACTGTTTGATGTGATTGAGGGAGATACACTTGGCAATAGTTGCTAAAGTGTTACCCACGATCGAATTCACCTCATCGCTCCTCGTTCTTCAAAACCTCATCACAAGTTAGTCGCAGTGAGAGGTCAAAGAAATTCATGGCAACGCATTTTGTAACCGGCACTGCTGGATTTATCGGCTTTCACCTCGCAATGCGGTTGTTAAAACGCGGAGAAACCGTAGTGGGATTTGATAACATCAATGACTACTACAGTGTTTCTCTGAAACGTGACCGGCTTGCAATTCTGAGTGAATACGATGAATTCAAGTTTGTGGAAGGTGACTTATCGGATCAAGATGAAGTTGATCAAGTCTTTCGCTCCTATGATTTCACTAGAGTGATCCATCT
This sequence comes from Rubripirellula sp., assembly GCA_012270385.1. Classification (GTDB taxonomy): domain Bacteria; phylum Planctomycetota; class Planctomycetia; order Pirellulales; family Pirellulaceae; genus Rubripirellula. Next base: position 7,558 of record JAAXIK010000196.1, read on the forward strand.
CGCGGCGCAAGCGGGTGTCCGATATTCGTTGACCAATCCAAGAGCGTACACCGAAAGTAACATAACAGGATTCATCAATATTCTTGAGGCTTGCCGACACGCAAAGACTCCCCATTTGACCTACGCCAGTAGCAGCAGTGTTTACGGTGGCGGAACCTCAATGCCGTTTGCAACATCACAGAGTGTTGATCACCCACTGAGTTTGTACGCGGCAACAAAAAAGAGCAACGAATTGATGGCTCATACCTACAGCCATCTTTATGGTCTACCGACCACGGGCTTGCGGTTTTTCACAGTCTATGGCCCATGGGGTCGTCCTGATATGGCTCTTTTCTTATTCACCAAAGCCATTCTTGAAGGGCGACCCATTGATGTATTCAATGAGGGTCGAATGCGACGTGATTTCACCTACATCGATGACATCGTAGAAGGTGTTGATCGAACCTCCCAGCAGATCGCAACTCCGGATGCATCTTGGAGCAGTGATCAGCCAAATCCAGCAAGCAGTAGCGCACCCTTTCGTGTTTTTAATATTGGCAACAACGAACCTGTTGAACTGAATCATTTTATCCAATGCATCGAAGATGCTTTGGGAATGAAAGCGACTCGTAATCTATTGCCAATGCAACCAGGTGATGTACCTGCGACGTTTGCCGACATTGAACAGCTCGATGCCGCTGTAGGCTTCAGACCCTCAACGCCAATCAAGATTGGAATTCAGCATTTTGTGGACTGGTATCGAAATTACTACAAGGTCTAAACACTTCAGCGACCTTTGGTAACCTCTTCCGCAGCGTGCATACGGCAGCAAAGTCAATCGGTGTGGCGAGATAGTGTGGATTGCCGAAACGAATGGACTCAATCTTCGCGGCATTGACGTAGAAGAAGTCAGTAACGGTTTTGACGCATAAATTTCTGAAAACTACGCAAAATCTCAGTCTGTCTCTATTCTTCAAACGCATCCACAGCTGCTTGTCCAAAAAAACTAAGACCGCAGATCTTCAAATCCTACAAAAACCAAGCAAAATATCTCTCGCACAGGCCACACTGTCACACGACAATTTCGATACAACTCACCACTTCGGTGCCGAACTAAGTTGTTTTCTGTTCCCAGCCGTTGACACAAACAGCGGGAAAGCTGACAGTGATCGCTGTATAGACCCCTTTCATGATCTCAGGATTCCTCTGTCCTTATGTCCGAAGTCAATTCGTCCGCTCCACGGACCATGCTCGAAAAGATCTGGGATGAACATGTCGTCCATGCCCCAGAGTCCGGCCCATCCATTCTTTATGTGGACCTTCATTTGGTCCATGAAGTGACAAGTCCGCAAGCTTTTGAGGGCCTGAGACTGAATCAAAGGTCCATTCGTCGGCCGGAACGCACCATTGCGACTCCAGATCATAATGTCCCCACTTCCGATCGTAGTCTGCCAATCGCCGACGAAATCAGTCGTAAGCAGATTCAAACCTTACGTGAAAATTGCAAAGAATTTGGCGTTACCCTGTTTGACATTGGTGATGTTCGCCAAGGCATTGTTCATGTGATTGGCCCAGAAAATGGATACACGCAACCCGGTATGACCATCGTGTGCGGTGATAGTCACACTGCTACACACGGTGCATTTGGAGCTCTGGCATTCGGCATTGGCACCAGCGAAGTAGAACACGTCCTTGCCACTCAGACCCTGCGACAGTTCAAACCCAAAACAATGGAGCTAAGGGTAGATGGGGAACTTCCTCCAGGTGTGACCGCGAAAGACATGATCTTGTACTTGATTGGTCAATTGGGCACTGCAGGAGGTACGGGCTACGTGCTGGAATACACCGGCCCATGTGTTCGCGCCTTATCCATGGAAGAGCGAATGACCGTGTGCAATATGTCCATCGAGGCAGGCGCGCGAGCTGGAATGATCGCCCCAGATGCCACCACCTTTGAATATCTCAAAGGAAAGCCAGAAGTACCCAGTGACTTTGATAGCGCGGTTGAAAGATGGAAGAAATTCACAACCGATCCAGGTGCATCTTTTGATGTCTCCAAGGTTTTCAACGGCGGAGACATCGAGCCTCAAATCACATGGGGCACCAACCCCGGGCAAGTTTGTGGTGTGAATCAAGCCATACCGACGCCTGGCGACTTCACTGACGCGACGGATCAAAAGACCACCAGTAACGCACTCAGTTACATGGGTCTTGATGCAGGAACACCCATTTCGGAAGTTTCCATCAATCGAGTCTTCATCGGCTCATGCACCAATGCACGTATCGAAGATCTTCGAGCTGCAGCCAAAGTACTCAAAGGCCATCAGGTCTCCTCTGCGGTCAATGCGATGGTGGTTCCGGGAAGCGGTCAAGTGAAAGCGCAAGCGGAACAAGAGGGTCTTGATAGGATCTTCACTGAATCGGGATTCGACTGGAGAGAACCTGGATGCAGTATGTGCTTGGCTATGAACCCTGACAAACTGGCACCGGGCGAACGTTGTGCAAGCACGAGTAATCGCAACTTTGAAGGTCGACAAGGAAAAGGTGGGCGAACCCACCTCGTTAGCCCTGAGATGGCTGCGGCGGCGGCAGTGGCTGGCCGATTTGTTGATGTCCGTGACTGGGATTACAAAGCCTGATCAATGGCTTTGCTATCTGCAGTCTGAATCCATAAAAACGAACTCGCAACTTTTAGATAAAACATGCAAAGCTTCACCGTCCACACAGGCATCGTGGCAACGATGGACCGTGCCAATGTTGACACCGATCAGATCATTCCAAAGCAATTCCTGAAACGAATTGAAAGAACCGGGTTCGGCCAATTCTTGTTCTATGATTGGAGGTTTCAGGATGACGGCACGACACCGAATACTGAATTCGAACTGAATCAAGCTGAGGTCAAAGGTTCCAGCATCTTGGTTGCCCGGCAAAACTTTGGAAGCGGGAGTAGCCGCGAGCATGCGGTCTGGGCATTGGACGATTATGGATTCCGAGCAGTCATTGCACCTTCGTTTGCAGATATTTTCTTCAACAACTGCTTTAAAAATGGTGTCCTACCGATCGTTCTTTCCGAAGAGGAGGTCAGTCAGATTTTCGAGTTGGCCGAACAGCAACCCTCTCTCGAAATGACCGTGGATTTGGAAGCCCAGACGATCAGTGGAGCTGGAGTGACGTTCTCTTTTGATATTGATCCGAGCCGAAGACATAATCTCCTGCATGGCTTAGATGATATCGCTCAGACACTTCAGCATGAGGAAAAGATCAACGAGTACGAAGACAAGCGTACGTGGTAGGAAAATCTGTCGATCGAAGCGGATAGATTCCGTCCCGGCTGGGTCGGTGAGTCGACTTCTGCTTCACAGTATGTATCGACACACCCCGGGACACGTATAAGGGAACCTGGATAGGGGAACGCGAATCCATCCTTCCTTAAACATCGCACTTCATTGCATTCCAGGAATGCCGCGACTCAGTGCTATCATCTTCTCAGAGTACCGGTCTGTGCAGCCAGATTCATATGACCGAACAGCGTCTGTTCCCTTCGCACAAGATAGAACTTCGCTCGAGGTCCATCCTGCATATCAGGATGCTCTAGAATCCCCGCTAAGTCAGTCAGGCTTGTGGTCTGCCAGCCGTGTATTCCCAAAAGTACATCACCACTCATGATTCCCTGCCGCTCAGCTGGGGATCCTTTACGGACTTCTGAGATATGGAGTCCACCCTGATACTTTGTCTTCATGCGGTAATTCATTCGCCGCATGTTCGGTTCAGAAACCGTCTGAGTGCGAATGCCGATGACATCCCAAGCGGTCTGTGCGACTTGCTCAGCCCGCGACATCACTCTATTTGGCTGAACCGCCACCTGAAAACGCTCTCCTGAACGCTCCACCTCAATATCCAAGGCATCGTCCGGATTGATCTCGAGCAGGGCTAGAACATAATCGAGGCGATCATTGATCTCTTGCGAACCCACGCGGACCACGCGGTCACCCGGTTTCAGCCCGTTCCCTTTGGCGGGACTGCTTGCGGAGACATCAACAATGGTAACTCCATCGCCCTCGCGGGGTCCGCCGTCGGTTCGCACACCCGTGGCTAGCCTAGAATCGTTGAATTGTTCAACCATGGAGGTAACCGTATCGATCACCTGGTCAATCGGAATAGCAAATGCAATCTGTTGTGCACCCACTCGAACTGCAACATTGATTCCGATGATTTCACCATCAATGTTCAGGAGAGGCCCGCCCGAGTTCCCCGGATTAATACCAGCACTCGTTTGGATGAGATCTCGGTATTCCTGCTTCTCATTGACAGGTACATCCCTGTGGAGAGCACTTATGATGCCTTGAGTGCTTGTATGCACATAGCCAAACGCATTCCCAATCGCGATCACGCTCTCACCAACCATGAGATCTTCGCTGGTGCCACGAGGAATCGTCGGGAGAGCCTCGGTGGACTGGATTTTGACAAGAGCAAGATCATTTCGTACACGTGCAGCGACTAATTCTGCAGTCACCTCACGACCGTCTGCTAAAGTCACGAAAATCTTTTCGACGTCTTCGACTACATGATAGTTGGTGATCACGTAGCCACGTGGATCCACAATGACTCCGGTTCCCATGCCATTGACGTGCTTGAAGCTCTCAGGTCCGGTAGCACCCGCCATACCAGCCGCCGTGGTGCGGACTGTTTTTTGGCCGTGAAGGTTGACGACAGAGGGTGAAGCTCGCCGAATCGCACGAACAGTGGGGGTCTCACGCGAGGAGATAAACACCTCACCGGTGGTCTCTTCTGCTGATACTTGCGAAGAAATTCCGATAACGCCGGTCACCAATAGGACGGCAATGCGGAAAACAGGAGTGGTAGATCGCATAAAGTCCTGTAGCCGAATCGTTGCGTAGCAGATCTGTCGGTGATTTAACGGATGCTCACCGAGGACTAACCGGATTAACCGGCATGAGTGATTCCATCGGACCTTTGCGGTAGTCCCCTTGATACTGTGGCACACCATCCTCAAGGTTTGCCAGCCTTAACATCTCGCTCTGAAAGATCGACCTGGTAATTCAGATTTTTGCCTTTTATCGCTGAACTTCTGGCATCGCATCAGCCGAACGCCAGGGTTGAAAAACGGGCGTGCTGAATAAGTTTGTAGAATGATCAGTTTCCTCTAAAGTTTCAAAAACCATCCTCGGGAAGGAAACCGCTTTGTTTAGAAAGGTTGAGGCCAACCCGCCCCGAAAGCAAATTCCCGAATCCGAGCGGTACGCGGCATGATCGAATAATGGAACGCTCCTGAACGGAGCAACTACAATCTTGATAGCATTTGACGAAGATCCCTGCTCAAACCAATACAAGAAGGGACGCTTTCTTTCTTCCGATCACTCGCCCGTTTGGGAGTCTAGAAAACCGGCACAGCCAACTTAACGATTTTCCACCAAGTCATGACAGATCCCACGGATAGCCTTTCGATTGGAACGCCTAAGCCCAGGCTTTTGAAACGTGTGTTCATGAGAATACGTTGGTTGGTCACGACTTGCTTTTGCATACTCTCCCTAGTCGTCTTGTTAGCGAGCCTGACTGCGATACCCATCGTTCAGCTGATTGCCTTGGGTTACCTGCTTGATGTATCGGGGCGGCTAAAAAGCGGAGTGAAGCTGAGAGATTCACTGCCTCAACTCAGAGAAGCGGGGGTCGTTGGAATGGCCGTCATCGCTATCTTCGTTGCTGCGCTACCCACTCTGCTTCTCTCAGACTGGGAATCGGTAGCGCAAGGGAGCGCTGCCAATTCGGAACAAGCCAAATTCCTACGAGTTGCTGCCATGACATCCTCGGCGATTGCGACTTTCTACCTGATCTGGGCTTGGATTCGGGGTGCCACGCTAAGATCTTATCTCTGGCCACAACCCAAACGTTTTTTTCGAGAGGCTTGGCGTTGGAAGACTTGGAAAGATGCTCCTGACCGTCTTTGGGAATTCACTGCCTCGTTTGACCTTCTACGATACTTTTGGTTGGGTTTACGCGGAGCGATTGGGACGCTGATCTGGCTATCACCGAGCGTTATCATTATTTTCGCGTTTCGAGAAGGAGAAACAGGTTTGGCAGGTTTATTGGGTTTCGTTGCAATACTCTGCCTTGGATTCAGCTTACTTTACCTTCCGATGTTGCAGGCGCATTTTGCATCCGAAAATCGACTCACCGCAATCTTTGAACGCAAGAAAATTCGAAAACTGTTTCGAGCTTCGCCATGGTCATACTTGATGGCAATGGTTTTCGCATTATTCATCACACCCATACCTCTTTATCTATTGAAAATTGAAGCAACTCCCAAAGAGGTCGTCTGGTTGCCATGCTTGGTATTCATCGCATTTATCCTACCAGCCAAAATAGCTATCGGACTCGCACTGCGTCGCGCGGAGAAAAAGCAACCGCAAGAAAACTGGTTTGGGAAAGTATCTCGAATGACCGCAAGAATGGGTATTTTATCTGTGGTCACGATCTACGTTATCTTTGTTTACGTATCTCAATACACAAGCTGGGATGGATTGCTGACTTGGATTCAGCAGCATGCGATCCTCATACCCGTCCCATTCCTGAGTGGTACTTGAGCGACAAAAAACCTCCATCGAAAAACTACCGTTCTCAAATCGTCATTTAGGGATAGCATTGAAGCATCTATAATATGACATTGGAGATCAAACGCACGTCACTCGACAACTTCCGCCAGTCACCCCTTCTTAGCTGATGCCCGCCAGACACGTTAACATCATCGTACTCACGGCCTGTATTAGCTTTCTATGCTACGTGGTGCATCGTCGCACAAAAACAGCCCTTCTTGTGGGTGATGCCATCTCCATGATTGATTCCTACTATGTGGATCCCGTTGACTCCGATCAGTTGGTTGTCTCAGCAATGAACGGAATCACGCAGAGTTTGGATGATCACAGTGAGTTCATTGCTGAACAGAACTATCAAGCCTTTCAAGATAGTATTCAGCAAGAATTCGCCGGTATCGGGATTTATGTTGAACAGCCTGAAGAGGGTCAACCCGTTCGAGTCATCACTCCTCTAGTGGGTTCGCCAGCGTTAACAGCTGGCATCCTACCGGGAGATCAGATTCTTACCGTTGAAGGCGAGGATGTAGCGAAAATGGCTTTGCAGGACGTGAGCCAGCGACTGAAGGGTCCCGTCGGAACCAGCATCTCAATCGGTCTCTTGAGAAACGCACAAAAGGTCAAATTGAACGTTACCCGAGAGCGAATCGAAATTGAATCTGTGATCGGAGATCATCGTGATTCTGAAAACAAGTGGGTATATCGACTGGCAGATCGCCCTGACATTGCTTATCTGAGAATCACAAGTTTCGGCGACAAAACGGTAGAGGAAATCACTACTGCACTAAGCAATTTGAAAGACGATTATCTTGGGTTAATCCTTGATCTCCGTGGTAACGGAGGAGGATTACTCAATTCAGCAGTGGATATTAGTGACATGTTCATCTCGGAGGGTCGCATTGTCTCCACCAGAACGCGAGGAGGTGTGTTGGAGGATCAATTCGATGCAGAACAAAAGGTCTTGGTCAAAGCTGAGAAACCAATAGCCGTGCTGATCGACCAAGATTCAGCAAGCGCAAGCGAAATTCTGGCAGCGTGCCTACAAGACCACGAACGCGCAACCGTTGTTGGAAAGCGAAGCTTTGGTAAAGGGACAGTTCAAAATGTTCTGCCGTTACAATACGGGCGAAGTGCGCTGCGATTAACAGTTGCCCGATATTATCGTCCCAATGGAAAGAATATCCATCGAAAACGTGGGGCAACAGAAGACGAGCAATGGGGAGTCTCACCCGATGAGGGCTTTGACGTGGATCTCGATCCCACTCGCTTGGAACAACTAGCCAAACGCTGGAGAGAATCCTCGTATCCTTCGTTAGCACAACCCAAGCCGATGGATGCTGCATTGCAAGATGGAACAAATCGAGGCGAGGAAGCGTACTCAAGCTCAAGTGAAGAGTTGGTGGATCCAGGTCGTGGTAGCGAAAACACTCAAGATGACAACTCGAGTCTCAGTGAGGAGCGTCTCGACACCCAACTCTGGGCCGCTGTGGATGCGATCGATGGCAACAGAACATCGAATGAAAGGTAGCACAGTTACCCCAGAACGTGGTTCTTATCCAATTAGAAGAATCGATAAGAAAAGTAGAAGCCTTTACATACCCCTCTTAATCACATGCGATTCTCTTCATGCTCATTTTTTAACAAACATCCACCCTCCAAGCGGATTGATTGAGGCTGTAGCCGATGTCAATTCAAAGAGTGCATAGAGTCATTTGATCAGCTCCACCGCTATTTCGCGAAGCTTTTGCAAAAACTGAAGGTTACGTATGGGGATTTACGACCGCGATTATGGGCGACAAGCGTACTCACCATGGGAACAAAGCAACGCTCCCAAGAGTATCACGGTCACATTGATCATTATCAATGTGTTCGTTTTTATTGCCGAACAAGTGACGCGGGAGCAGATTCGAACGTCTAATGGCGACATTCTAATTGACTGTGCTGTGATTGATTGGCTTGCCATCAGCGGAGACACGCTGATGAAACCATGGATGTGGTGGCAATTTCTCACCTATGGGTTTACTCACGATGTCGGCAGCATCAATCATCTTCTCTTCAATATGATCGGCCTATTTGTCTTTGGTCGAGATGTGGAATACCGATTGGGAAGGAAGGAGTTTCTACGGTTCTATCTGATTGCCGTCATCTTGGGCGGAATCGTGGGCAGCGTAACCCATTTACTCGATGGCAATGCGGGACTCACGATTGGAGCAAGTGGGGCGGTGATTGGAACATCTATCCTATTTGCCTGTTTCTTTCCCAACCGAGAATTACTTTTGATGCTAGTCATCCCTGTAAAGGCTTGGGTTATGGCAATCATCTTTATCACCGTTGATCTTGCCGGGGCGCTAGGGCTTCTTCGTTTTTCGAATACAGCCTTTACCGTACATCTTGCTGGCGCATTCTTCGCACTTGCCTATTTTCGATACGGTTGGAACACGCAGAAACTCTCAAACGTGACTCCTCAGCAATGGATGAAACCATTCAGGAATCGATCAGGCAAATCATTATTAAAAATTCACGATCCGGATAGGCAACTCGCCAAGGATGCTGATGAAGCGGATCGCATCCTTGCCAAAATCCACGCGGAAGGTGAAGAAAGTTTGACTGCCGGTGAACGCAAAATATTGGAACGGTACAGTCGGCTTCAACGAGAAAAACGAAATCAATAGCTGCCATCGTCGGATGTTCTGCTGGACCGAGAGAGTTCTAGCGAAATACAAAAGCCAACTTCGTCATCGCATGAGAAAGAACGAAACACAATGAAATCTCGCATCCATATCATTGGGATTGGTGATGATGGGCTGGATGGACTTTCCCCCTATTCCAAAGACCTGCTTGATGAGGCCGAAGTAGTCATTGGGTCACCTAACCTGCTCGGAATGGTATCAAGACTCGACGCAGAATTCGTCGGGGTTGGAGGCGACCTGCAGGAATTAAAAGACACCCTTGAGCAGATCGGTGATCGTCCAACAGTAATGCTTGCCAGTGGTGATCCCTTGTTTTACGGGATCACTCGTTTTCTAACCCAAACCATGGGTAAGAATCGATTTGAAATCGTCCCCCATGTCAGCAGTATGCAGTTAGCGTTCGCGAGAGTGAAGGAAAGCTGGGATGACGCGTACCTCACGAATTTAGCAATCCAACCATTGGATCGCGTGGTAGATAACATTCGGACTGCAGAACGTGTTGGCCTTTTTACCACGGACCAAATCTCACCTTCGGTTATCGCTGAAGCGCTTCTCGATCGTCGGATTGATTATTTCACAGCCTACGTTTGCGAAAACCTCGGCACACCTGACGAAGTCGTTACGCAGGGCGATCTGGAGTCCATTCGAAATCAAGATTTCGATTCGATGAATGTAATGGTGCTCGTCCGTCGGTTCGGTGCTGCGGATCTACCCAGCGGTAGCCAACCACGAAGGCTGTTTGGCAATCCTGATGATCTGTTTCTCCAGTCGCGTCCCAAACGTGGACTCATCACACCCTCCGAGGTGCGTTGCATTGCTCTGTCTGAGATGCAAATTCATGAGGAAAGTATAGTTTGGGATGTTGGCGCCGGCAGTGGCTCACTCGCCATTGAAGCGGCGTCACTTGCCCCAAAAGGCCAAGTCTTTGCAATTGAAATGGATGCAGAAGACTACGGCATGATGATTGAAAATGCTCAGATGTTTCAAGTTCCCTCACTTGTGCCGGTGCATGGGCAAGCTCCTGATGCGTGGGCGGAGCTTCCAGATCCTGATGCAATCTTTGTTGGTGGAAGCGGTCGTATGGTTCCGGAACTTGTCCAAAAGGCCGTAACGCGATTAAGACGCAACGGGTGCATTGTGGTCAATGTTTCCAGTCCGGATAACCTGGTTGCCGTGCAAGCAGAACTGGAAAAGGCTGACTTACAGCCCGAAGTCAGAATGATCAATATAGCCCGCGGACAATATCAGCTCGATCGCGTTCGATTTGACGCACTCAACCCAACCTTTCTCATACTGGGTCATCGGGTCACAAAATAGCTT
>JAAXIK010000269.1 GCA_012270385.1 Rubripirellula sp.
TTTCAAAAGGCGACTGACCACCACAAACAGCGTCCCAAAACTTTTCAGTTTTGACCTCACCAAAAACTCTTCAAAACACAATGATTAAATCTGACGGATACGCAACGGAGACCATTATAGGTCTGGAAGTACATGTACAGCTTAAAACAAAAAGTAAGTTGTTCTGCGGTTGCAGTGTGAAATTTGGTGCTGCCCCCAACACGCAGGTTTGCCCTGTTTGCCTTGGTCACCCCGGCGCGCTACCGGTGATGAACAACCAAGCAATCGAGTTGTCGATCAAAGCGGGTCTAGCATTAGACTGCACGATACCTCCACTGACCAAATGGGACAGGAAACAATACTTCTATCCAGACCTCCCCAAGGGGTACCAGATTAGCCAGTTTGATCTACCCATCTGCGCGGAAGGCTATCTAGATATACACCAGGACTCCACATCCGAAGAATCACGTCGGATCCGTATTTTACGCGCTCACCTCGAGGAAGATGCTGGGAAAAGCATGCACGATGAAGGGGCAGGGATAACGGATTCACGAATTGATTTAAACCGCTGCGGCACACCATTGCTGGAGATAGTTAGCCAACCCGATTTGCGTTCATCACAGGAAGCAAAAGCTTATCTAACTGAACTCAAATTAAGGATGACTCATTTGGGTATCTCCGATTGCGAAATGCAGGAAGGGAGCTTGAGAGTTGACGCTAACGTGAATTTGCACATTGATGTCAATGGACAGAAAGTTGCAACGCCAATCGTCGAGATCAAGAACATGAATAGCTTTCGCGCAGTGGAACGTGCGATTGACTATGAGGTGGATCGCCAATACGACGTTTGGCAAGAAACAGGTAAAACCATCAAAGAGGAAACCAAAACAACTCGTGGTTGGGACGATCAAGCAGGCCGTACCTTCTTACAACGTGAGAAAGAGGAATCAGCTGATTACCGGTATTTCCCTGACCCTGATCTCCTTCCACTAAGAATTCCTCGCGAACGGATTGAGACCATTCGTTCGAGTCTCGGTGAGATGCCTGACCAGATTCGCGAGCGTTTTCAGAAACAATACGGTATCAAAGCATACGATGCAGAGGTAATCGTCAATCAGGGACGTGATTTTATTCATTTCTATGAGCAGGTCGCCGAAATTTGTGGAGATGGAAAACGAACCAGCTCATGGTTCCAACAAGATGTGCTACGAACCATTAACGAAAGACAATTAAGTATCCTCGACTTCCCCATTGATGCTAAGCAACTCGGCTTGTTGTTGCAGAAAGTCACAAACGGCGAATTAGATAACTCCCGAGCTCGGGACGTATTTCAATACTTAATGGACCATCATCAAAGTAACGTTGCAGAGGCGATCAAGGCGCTTGGAATTGTAGCGATCGACGAATCAGAACTAGAGGATCTCTGCCAAGAACTTCTTGAAACAAATCCTCATGTGATTGAGGACTACCGGAACGGAAAGCAACAAGCTATCGGATCTTTGATTGGCCAAGCAAAAAAACGAAACCCTAATGCGAACCCAAAGCTGGTGAGAGAGATTCTCATCAGAATTGCCGAGCAAAGCTAACTCAACACCAAATACGCAATGACTCACTTTGATACAGCAACTCCGGCCGTATTTTCCATGCACTAATCAATATCCTTCTCTCCTAGATTTAGACGAACTTATCGTTCTGACGGAAACACAAATATGAGAAAGGAGGTGGAATGCACTCAGGGACTCATCCATTTCAAAAGCTCAAACACTTAGCAAAGACTGATAAGTCCATGCTGTCTGTGTTACTGCATATCGCAGGTGTGGTGTCGTGGCTGTTACTTACAACATGCGCACCATGGTTCGCGAAGCAATCAATGCAACGCTTCCATCTCCAGACCAACTCTTTCTTGGGCTGGTCTTGCCAGTTCCCGATACCCTCCATGTACAACTTTGCAAACCAATACAAGGTTGAGCATTATCCCCCAGGGCTTACATTATCATGGCTTGATGAAAATGAAGAACGTTTTATCAACCACTTCCCGACGCGCTGTTTCACGTTCGCAGACGCAAGAGATTACTACCTCAGCCAAAAACAAAACCGATGGATTTCACTTGAAACGTCTTATCGAGAAGAGAAGCTCGTATCGAAATATCACTTAAAGCCGCAGGCAGGTAATCAAAAACACGGCACACGTACAGTTTTTGAACTCATTCGGTTATCGTCAACTTTTGATCATGAATCGTCTGCGGAACCATGAATTTCAATCAATTAGCCTCTGGACAAAAACGGGTAAACCATGCACATCGCCTTGTTCAGATAGGGATCTTGATCAGCTTGCTATGGAAAATCTCTTTTTTCATCTACGCTGATAGAGTTTATGAAACCATAAGCATCCAAGATTCATTCTTTCCGGATCTTCTCCGATCTTCAATTACTTTGCGTACATGTTTTCTCGGGACGATCTTCTGTACGGTCGTCAATGTCTTCTCTACAAATCGCTCGCTCCAAAAATCATGCAATTTTGGGCAGCTATCAGGCTTGAGCCTATTATGCCTGCACCAAGGAACCTATAACGACATGACTTTTTTGACCAGCTGGTGGTGTGCGGTTTGGTCTTGGTGGATCGGAAATCGCTTCGACATTGATCCTCCCGAGGAGCTTTTAAAAAAGGCGGCGTTCCTCGCTCGACTGATTGTCTCAGTGATTTTTCTTGGTGGAGCAGTAGGTAAATGGACGAGTGAATATTGGTCTGGCCAAGTGTTGTATGATATTTATTTCGTTGACAGAGATTACTGGACGTTTAATTACTTGAGGTCCAATTACAATGCGGATCAACTCAAGTGGCTTGCCTTGTGCTACAGCCGTCTAGTCATCATCTTGGAGACTCTGGCTGGGTTCGGATTATGGTTACTCAAAGACCGTGTGGCAGCCTGTCTTAGCATACTTCTGCTCACTCTAATCGCACTGTCATCCAACCTTCTTTTATTTTCGGTGACAGGGTGCCTCATTGCACTTTCGTCAGTAGGTTTCTTGACGATTCAACCAAGTATGGGCACAGATCAAAACTAGCGAAGCTGTTTTTACAAAACGCCTTTGGTGCTCGGGATACTCGTCTGACGTGGATCACTTTCTATTGCCATCCGCATCGCTCTGGCAATGGATTTGAACACACACTCCGCTATATGGTGAGCATTTCGGCCATGATGAAGAAGGACATGTAGGTTACAGTTAGCATTGGCGGCAAACGATTGCCAAAAATGCTCGACTAGCTCGGAATCGAATGAACCGATTTTATCCGCGCTGATGGGCGCAGCGTACTCAAATGCGTAACGACCTCCCATGTCGACGGCCGAAGTAACAAGGCACTCATCCATTGGGAGAGAAAAGTGTCCGTAACGCCTGATACCGGATCGATCTCCCAATGCCTCATCGACTGCCTTGCCTAGAACGATCCCAGTATCTTCACAGGTATGATGATCATCCACATGTAAATCACCACATGCCTTGATTGTCAGATCAATCATTGAATGCTTTGCAAATAGATCCAACATGTGATCAAGGAAACCTATCCCCGTGTCACGCTTGCCGGATCCAGAACCATCGAGATCTAACGAAAGTTGAACTTCAGTTTCGCCCGTTTTGCGACTGATAGATGCCTGTCGAGAAGCAGCGGAGGACTGAT
>JAAXIK010000432.1 GCA_012270385.1 Rubripirellula sp.
GTCAGTTGGTTGGTATTGCCAGAGCACGTAAAGCGAGTGACCCAAAAGACGGTCAGCAATCGAAGAGGTTGCTGTAGCACCCCTGCGCCTTGATAACCCTGAGCCGACGTCCCTGATGATGAGTGCACTGGATGGGGATTGCATAGTGAGGTCAACACTGGATAGCGGCGTCAGGTTACTGCCTCACCCTTTTGGGTCAGCTTGGCGAAGGGACAGTGATGGGCTACCGTGTTTGAGTGATCAAGTGGTTGCAAATCAAAATGGAACAGCTCGTCAACTTGAGCGAGCTTGGATATGGGTTCAGTTTTTAGCTTTTAGGAAATGTTGTGATGGCGAACGTGGATGTCGTAGGTGTGGGCAATGCGTTAGTGGATGTACAGGCGCGAGTAGACGACTCCGTTTTACCCGAACTCGGTATCGACAAAGGTGTCATGACGCTTGTTGATGATGCACAGCAGAAAGCCGTTTTGGAAAAGTTAAAGGAGCTGCCGCTGAATCGGTGTGCTGGGGGCTCAGCTGCCAATAGTATTGTTGCAATCGCTGAATTCGGTGGCAGTGCGACCTACGTGGGCAAGGTGGGTCGCGATGAGGTGGGACAGTTCTTTCTTGACGACATGCAGAGTCTCGGCATCGAGATCAAGGGGCAATACGCCGAAGCCCCAACCGGAACTTGTGCCGTGCTCATCACCGAGGACGCGCAGCGCACCATGCTGACCAATCTCGGAGCATCAGCAACGCTAACGGTTGATGACATCGATCGCAGTTTGATTGAGGGAGCCAAGTATGTCTATGTTGAGGGCTACCTGCTTACGGGTGAATCCACGAAAGCCGCAGCCTACAAAGCAATGGATCTTGCTCGCGAGCTTGGAGTGAAAGTGGCCCTGACGGCATCGGATCCATTCCTTATCAATCTTATACGTGATGAGATATGGGATCTTGTCACCGGACCGGTAGATCTATTTTTCTGTAATGAATTAGAAGCTCAAAGTCTGACGGGTGAATCCGATCCAGTAGCTTGCGCTAAAAAGATTCATGAGCATGTGGAAAGCGTGGCTCTGACGCTGGGTGAAAAAGGTTCACTGGTGATGCATGGCGGTGAGGCTTATGCAATTGAGGGGCTATCGGTGAAAGCGATTGATACCACGGGTGCGGGTGACATGTACGCAGGGGCGATGCTCTATGGCGTTACCAATGGATTATCTTGGGAACAGGCGGGGCACCTCGCTTCTCATGCTGCTTCTCGCATTGTTTCCCAAATGGGCGCTAGGCTTGATCAGCCCTTCACAAAGGATGAGATTGCTGCGATCACGGATTCGATCAGCTAGGTCATACAGCTAGCGGTGGGGCGGAAGGGTGTTAGTCTGTATCGATTGCACCATCTGGTCCGGTTAGGATTGCTTGTCAGCCCGCCGATCTCGGTTTGAGTGGATTGACTTGGATGGTTAAATGAAGCTTGTTCTGCCGATGAATAGAAAATCCGTCATTTTCCATTCACTCAGTGTCAGACCCCATGTCAGCCGAATCTATTGCGTACGAAGGTCGAAGCGAGCGAGAGCCCAATGTGCCACGAGATGTTGTGGCAATCACGCTGGTGGCTGTCACTCTCTTGCTGACTGTCTCACTGGTGACTCGTAGTGCAGCTGACCCTGTCGAGACTCCATCTTGGCCACTGAGTGCGATTTATGTGCCGGACGTTGTCGCCTACCCCTCGAACCCAGTCGTCACTAACGCCTGTGGCTACTGGGGGGCCCTTCTGTCCTCGGCTCTCCTTGACTCAGTCGGTCTCGCCAGTGTGGTTTTGATTGCCAGTCTCGGTGCTCTCGCAGCATCGCTGCTTTTGCAACCATCACTCCAGTCTCCAGTTACGCGATCGCTGGGTGCAACGATTCTTTTGGCGGGGGTTGCGACCACCGCTGCGATGGTTCCCGTTTCAATTGAGGGGATGCCGGTTGTCGGCAATGGCGGTTATCTCGGAGCGATGACGTCCACTTGGTTGCTCGAACACTTTGCACCAACTGGCGCCTGGATCCTCACTTTTACCGCCCTTTCGGTCGGAGTACTTCTGACCAGTGATTACGCACTGGTGCATCTTGGTGGTCGAGTTGCGAAGGTGTCATTTAAAATTTCGAGAACAGGGATGCACGCTTCGCAGAGAGTGCTTCCAGCGTTGAAACGCAAGCGGCAACCCTTCACCGATACCGAAGAGCCGATCACTCTCGATAATGAAGGACAGTCCACCACGGCTCTTATCGAACCAGAGCCCACGATCAAGATTCGAAAGCCGAAGGTGAAGCCTCAGTCCGAGGAACTTCAACAGACTGAGGATGATCAGGACAGCGAGGAGTGGATTGAGGACCGGGAAACCGGTCACTGGGATGCGGAAGTGGATGAGCAGGAGTGGGATCACGAGGAAGAGTCTTCGCTTGATGAAAGTGAGGAGTCCCTCGCCTGTGAGGTTGAGCTGGAGGATGAAAAGCTGAGCGTTCGTGGTGACACAGATCATGAAGTGCCACCGCCAAAAATACGAAACCCCAAGAGAAAAGAAAAATCGGACCCGAGAGAAGAAATCCTTGATGGTATGTCGGAGTCCGCTCCATCCGGCATTGAGGATTATCGGCTACCTAGTCTGGAATTGCTTCAAGAGAGTGACGACTTTAGTTACGAAGAACAACGCCAGGAGTGTCTCAATAAGTCCGAGATTTTGAGGCGTACATTTCGAGATTTTGGCTTTAATATTGCCGTTGAGCATATCGAAATCGGTCCTGTGATTTCGCAGTATGAGATTAAGCTGGAAGCGGGTTTGCGTCTGAGCAAAATTACTGGACTCTCTGACGATCTCGCCATCGCGTTGCGTGTTCCTAGCGTTCGTATCGTGGCGCCGATTCCTGGGAAAAATACGGTGGGTATTGAAGTTCCCAACGAAACTCGACAAGTGGTTCGCTTGCGAGATGTAATTGAGGAATCGGATACCCAAAGTGCAAAGATGAACATCCCCGTTTTTCTTGGGAAAGATGTCTCGGGGACGCCCATGGTGGTGGACTTGGCCAAGATGCCACACCTGTTGATCGCAGGTAGAACGGGAACGGGTAAAAGTGTCTGCCTTAATGCCATCATTACGTCGGTTCTCATGTGCTGCCGCCCCGATGAAGTTCGGATGTTGATGATTGATCCCAAGATGGTTGAATTGAGTGGCTACGGTCGCTTACCTCATCTCATGCACCCAGTGATCACGGATATGCAGAAAGCCGAAGCCATACTTGCTTGGGCCGTGGAAAAAATGGAGGAGCGTTATTCTCTATTGGCGAAAGTAGGCGTTAGGCATATCAACACCTACAACGATCTTGGAAGAGAGGAAGTGCTGAGGCGTCTCGAGGTTGATGAATCAGCAGATGGTCAAGCAAATGTACCCGAAAAGCTTCCGTTCATTGTCATTGTGGCCGATGAGATGGCAGACCTGATGATGACCGCGGGAAAAGATGTTGAGCAGCACATTATCCGGCTCGCACAAAAGAGTCGTGCTGTTGGGATTCACCTGATCCTCGCGACCCAGAAGCCGACTGTGGACGTCATCACCGGCTTGATTAAAAGTAATCTTCCCGCCCGTTTGAGTTTTCAAGTAGCAAGTAAGACAGACAGTCGTGTTGTCTTGGATGAAAATGGAGCAGATAAATTGCTGGGCAACGGGGACATGTTATTTCTGTGGCCCGGTACGAGCACACTGATTCGTGGTCAGGGTACTTATCTCTCCGATGAGGAGATCGATACAGTTTGCGAACACTGTAGCGCTGGGGAGCAGAACTTTGTTGGCGAACTGATGAATCTGAAGGTGACTAAAGACGAGGACGCGGAAGCAGCCTCGATGGAGACGATTAAGAAGCGAGACCCGCTTTACGACAGTGCGATTGAGGTTGTGATTCGTGAGGGTCGGGGCTCCTGCTCCCTGCTCCAACGCTGCTTGGGAATCGGTTATGGTCGCGCGGCAAAGCTAATCGACTTCATGGCCGAGGATGGCATTGTCGGTGATTACAACGGGAGCAAAGCTCGCGAAGTGATCTTGACGATGGCTCAGTGGAATGCCATGCAGGGAATTGAAGACGAGGAGGACGAAGGGTCTCAGGAGGATGCAATCTCTGCAGAGGATGAGGGCAGCTATGATGAAACGGACTACCAAGAGAGTTCCAGCTTCACTTCTGATGAAACTGCGGGGTTGGGTGCGGAAGAAGACGAAGTTGAATATGATGAAGTGGAAGACGATGATGAAGAGTATGAAGATGTGGAGTGAATCGGCATCGCTGTCATCAGCTTGGGTTCCTTGATCTGGGAAGTATTTCATCTGTGAACTGGATTTTGATTCTAGCTCATGAGTTCTTTCTAAAATTCTCGATGATCGTGGTGGCTTGCGGTATCGCGTGTGCTCATCAAATCGCTCCGCAATTTCATTCTGCTGACGATGTCTTGGTTTTGATATTGCCTCGCGATCGATTTGCAGGGCTAGAAGTGTAGGATAGTCGGGGACGATAAGTTGATGATTCACCTGAAGGAGGCAAGTGTTGCTGCCATTATTCCTGCTGCCGGTAGTGGCCGTCGGTTTGGAGCGGAGCAGAATAAGTTATTTGCAACTTTGGCCGGTGAGCCACTCTGGGTTCATTCTGTTCGCAAACTTCAGCAACGTCCTGAAATCGGTAGAATCATCCTCGCTGTCTCAGAGCAAGATCTAACGCAATTTCAACAACAGCTTGCGAGCGTTCATGATGTCTCCGAGGGTGAGCCTCGCCCTGAATGGGTACTCGGGGGCGAAGAGCGTGCGGATAGCGTTCAGGCCGCCCTTCAGGCTTTACAGGGTGACTCCAATGTTGAGTGGGTTGCAGTTCACGATGCTGCGAGACCTCTGGTAACCGATCAGGATTTGGATAAGGTTTTTGCAGCGGTTCCTGAGACTGACGCAGCGATATTGGCTGGGCCTGTCTCCGGCACCTTGAAGCGAGATCTTGGGGTGGGTCAGCAGCAGCCAACGGAGACCGTGGATCGAAAAAACTTGTGGATTGCGTTCACTCCTCAAGTTTTTCGCCTCGGGTTGTTGGAACAGGCCTATGCTAAACACAATGGATGTCCAGCTACCGACGATGCGCAATTGGTTGAGCGTGTCGGTGGCAATGTGCAGCTGATTTCAGGCTCCGCTGAAAACCTCAAAATCACTTTTCCCGAAGACCTTTCCCTCGCGGAAGCAATACTTTCTAGAAAAAAATAGTCATGTCCCAAACTGATTTACTCGCCGAACTTTCATGGCGAGGTCTCATCCATCAATGCACTGATCAAGAGGGTCTCTCCAAATTACTTGGATCTGGACCGCAAACGGTCTACATAGGATTTGATCCAACTGCCTCGAGCTTGCATGTCGGAAGCATGATGCAGCTCATGATGTTGAGAAGATTTCAGAAGGCGGGTCATCGACCCATCGCTCTGGTGGGCGGTGCAACGGGAATGATTGGGGACCCCAGTGGTAAAAGCGAGGAGCGCAATCTCTTATCTCCCGAACAGTTGCAAGCGAATGTGGATGGGGTTGCGGGACAAATGCGAAAGTTCTTGGACTTTGACGGCCAGCATGCTGCTCTCCTTCTGAATAATTTCGATTGGATGCAAAATTATTCGTATCTTGATTTCCTTCGTGACGTAGGCAAAAGTTTCCCAGTCGGTGCAATGCTGGGAAAAGAATCCGTCCGCGCTCGCCTGGAGAGCGAAGCTGGACTGAGCTACACCGAATTCAGTTATATGCTGCTGCAAGCTTTTGATTTCGTGCAGTTATGTAAAACACATGGTTGTCGGATTCAGGCGGGTGGAAGCGACCAGTGGGGTAATATTACCGCGGGTATCGATCTCGCTAGACGGATGCTTGGTGAGCAGGTCTTTGGAATCACGGCGCCACTTTTGACGACTAGCGACGGTCGTAAAATGGGGAAAACCGAGAGCGGTGCGATCTGGCTCGATGCCAATCGAACGAGCCCTTACCAGTTCTACCAATATTGGCGAAACGTTGATGATGCGGATGTGATGCGATGCATTGCTTACCTGACAGAGATTGATCGTGAAGAATATCAGGAGCTTTCTCAGGTAACGGAAAATGATCCAGGCAGACGTACGGCTCAGAATCGTTTGGCGGAGTGGATGACGGAGTTCGTCCATGGAAGTGATGGCTTAACTTCAGCGGTGAAAGCATCCAAGATCTTGTTCGGTGGAGAGATAGGATCTCAAACGGACAGCTCGCTCGGAGAGATTTTTGCCGATGTGCCGAGTTCGCAGGAGCAGAAAGATCGTCTCCAAGGTGAGGGTTATTGGATCGTTGAAGCCCTGCAGGCGGCTGGTTTGGTGGGCAGCGGAGGCGAGGCCAGACGGGCCATTAAGGATGGAGGAGTCTACCTGAACAACGAAAGAGTCACGGATGACCAATACCGTTTGACGTTGGATGATTTGGCGAGTGAAACCGTCCTGATTCTGCGGAAAGGTAAACGTAATTATGCATTGCTTAAGTTCACTTGAGCACCCACAGGTATTGATCAGTGAATCTTTGAATGAACGTGATGCTGCGGAAACTTGCGAGGTTTACCGCAGTAGGCTTTGCCTGCAAACGGATGGAAGATTCTCTTCGCTGGAAAGATGTAAGGTAGTAATTTTTTCAGCTATCAGTGGTCCAGCAATTTCAGAGTAATCATTAATATCATGAGTATTGATGAGCACTGCGATCTCACGTCCACGTCTCGACAGGCCGATTAAAGCTGCGATGCCCTGCTCATCGCATGTCTGCAGGATAATCAAAAGCGTGGTTTCTGACGAAAGCTCGGATTCGCATTCAATGAGCAGCTCTGGAAGCGTCAGGCCATCGGTCCTCTCTAGCCGAGCCATATGTCGAAGCATCTCTCGTAGATGAATCGAACCGCGGTCGGGTTTGAGGATCACGGGACGCAATCGGTCACTGCTCTCCACCATCGAGCCCGCTTCGGTGGCAGCAGCTCGGAAACGATGATCGGTTTCCCAACCCTCCTGCCGAATGCGATCCGCTGCGTCGCGACCATTGGTGGCTAGCCCGCAAGGCTCATTGGCGTCATGCAAAGCATTTGCAATGGATGCAGCGGCGGTGATTGCAAGATCGGTTCGGATCGGTTCGTGTGATGCGGGATTTGAATCTCGATGTAGGTCAAGAACTAGAGTCGCTCCAATCACTGATGAAGGTTCATAAACCTTGCTATGCAATACTCCTGTACGCGCCGTGGCAGGCCAGTGCACACTTCGCATGGGATCCCCAGCTTGCCACTGACGAATTCCGCGAAGTCGAGTTGGATCGTTCATCACATTTTCTCGCATCCGAATTTCACCAATCGGCCGACGCGATCCAATTTCATATTGAGTTAGTGGAATGACATTCGGAAGGACGGTCAGAAAACGTGGTGGTGCACCTGTCCGATATCGACGAAAAAATCCCATCAGATCTCCTGTTTCCAGCATCGTCGGCCCAATCTGGAAATAGCCTCGGCGATTGCATCGGATCTGATATTGAACAGATTTTTTTTGGGTTCCTCCGAGCTTCATCACATCCATTCGCTCACCATCGACTTCCAGCGCAGAGGGCACGAATAATGTGGCGGAACGTGGAATCAGATCTTCAACCAGTAGCCAGATCACAGGGATTTTGCTGCGGTTCTCAAGTTCAATGTGGTTATGAATTAATGAACCAATCTTGGTCTCCAGGTCGCCCTCCTCTCGTCTCGCATGGACTCCTTCTGACCAGGTTTTGGTGAGCCAAGCGTTGATCAGGGTGAGCAACAGGGCGACCACACCCGAAATTATCCACAGAGCGGAGCCGAATAGCATCCCCGCAAGTAACAACCCACTGATTAGCGCAGCGGCGCGAAGCCGTGTCTCACTACGCGCCTCCGAAATGACATCTTCGCTAGCCATGTTGTTTTTTTATTTTGTGAGTTGATGCAGTCTTTGGTGTCTTGGCTTGCGGCTTTTCCTTTCCGGATCCCACTTTGAGCTGCACGTTTTTTGTGATCGGGAGTCAAAGCGGTTGAGTGGAACTTGGCGTGATGGTGGGAACTGCAATTTCACCAACGATTTCCTCAATTACCTTTTCAGCAGTCACTTTTCTGAGTCGACTTTCAGGTCGGATGATTACCCGATGATTCATCACAGGACCAACAATTTTTTTGATGTCGTCTGGCAGCACGTAGGAACGCCCCAAAACAGCGGCCATGGCTTGCGCACACCGGAACAACGCAATCGTCGCTCGCGGGCTCCCCCCCAATGCGATATCAGAATGTTGGCGAGTTTCAGCAACGATTTGGAGTAAGTACTGCCGGACTCTAGGGTCGACATGGATTTCACGAATGACTTTTTGAGCAGCTCTAATTTGTTCTGCGGTTGCAACCGGTTGCAGCGTCTCAACGGGATGTTGGTGCTGCATCAGTTCCAGCATTCGTAACTCTTCTTCCATGGAAGGATAACCCAAGGAGAATTTCATCATGAATCGATCTAGCTGAGCTTCAGGCAACGGGAACGTTCCTTCATGGTCTACGGGGTTTTGCGTCGCGATGACCACGAAGGGTGCTTCGAGCGTATGGGTTACGCCGTCAGCGGTCACACGCGACTCAGCCATGGCTTCCAACAGAGATGCTTGGGTCCGAGGAGTTGCACGGTTGATCTCATCCGCGAGCAGAATCTGAGTGAATACCGGACCGGACCTGAATTCGAACTCTCCCGTCTTCTGATTGAAAATAGAGGTGCCGGTAACATCGGAGGGCAGTAAGTCGGGAGTGCATTGAACTCTTTTGAAGCGACAGCCAACACTGCGAGCAAGTGCTCTTGCTAGCATTGTTTTTGCGACTCCGGGAACATCCTCCAGCAGAACATGACCGCCGCTGAACCACGTTACAAGCGAAAGAATCAGTTGTTTTCGTTTACCTACGATCGCCTCTTCGACGTTTGCGATGATTTTCTTGGAAAGATTTCCAACATCTTGAGGGGTGGTCAAAGATGACTTGGAACGCTCCCCATCGGGGTTGGTTCTGGGAGGGTTGGCGGTCATGGAAGGTCAAATCGCTCAGTGTGTGGAATCAGTAAGGTAAACGGTAGTACAACTTACTTCGAAAAAAATCAGCTCAAACAATGATGGCTTGCAACTTCACATCGGCTATCATGATAGCTCAAGTTGGGTGTGCTTTTGATTAGATGCCTTCGGTATTTTGATGAAGCCACCACGACTTGCCTGTATTGATGAAAATCTTGGACTTGTGACAAGAAGTCGCCAGCACCGTGGTTTATCTAAATGTTAGAGATCCCCAATCTATTAGTCACTGATGATGATGTCGCGTTCCGACAAGTCGTCTGTGAAGGATTACTGCGTCGAGGATTCCATGTGACGGAGGCCGGCGATGGTGAAGAGGCTTTGGACGTGATGCAACGTGATGAAATCCATGTTGCTCTCGTCGATCTTCACATGCCTCGCCTGACGGGAATGGAGGTGATTCGCCGGTTAGCAGAGAGTCCGGAGAGTCCCCCTTGCGTGTTGATGAGTGCTGAATTGGACGACCGCGTCAGAGCAGAAGCAAAGAGAATGCGAGCCTTCGATGTTCTCAGTAAGCCAGTTCGGATGCAACACCTCGCAGATGTGATTGGTCATGTTCTGGAGTCTGTCTATGATTGGCGACCTGGCGATGAATAATGGTTTTCACTTTGAAGTGGAAAAGATTCCAACTGAGAGGATTCATCAGACTCTCGAACAAAAGCACCAAGGATACCCAAGGCTTCTTCTGATCGTTGCTCACTTCAAGTTTCGAGCCTTCTCATGATTACCTCGGTAAGTGAGCCTTTGACCGGTCACCGTGATCCTTTAGGCAGAGTAAAAAATGTTCCGACTTAATTCACACGATTCTCTACGCCCAGTATTTCTTTGGCTATTTATCTGGCTCACTCTTGCGATGGGAATACACTGCTCCAGTGCGATCGCTCTTGACCAGCCGAATGTTTTGATCGTGATGGCAGATGACTGCACGCATAGTGATTTGTCAATCTACGGTGGGGCCAATGCTAAGACTCCTAACATTGAGCAACTGGCAAGCGAGGGTTTGACATTTCAAAGAGCGTACTTAACTTCGGCCATGTGTCAGCCATGTCGCGCGGAGCTGTACTCGGGCATGTTTCCAATGGGTAATGGTTGTGCGTGGAATCATTCAGCAAGCTTTGACGAAACACAAAGTTTGCCGCATTACCTTTCTGACTTGGGTTACCGAGTGGGTATTGCTGGGAAAGTACACGTGTTACCGAAACGAGCTTTTCCCTTCGAGTCAGTCGCTGGTTTTGACCCAAGTTGTGTACGCCGACCTACCAAGGCTCACGACTTATCGGGGGTGAGAGAGTTTATGAGTCGAGATGCAGGACAGCCCTTTTGTCTGGTCGTTGCATTAGTCGAGCCTCACGTTCCTTGGGTAATGGGTGATGCTTCGATGTATCCCACTGATCAGCTTCAATTACCACCCACTCTTGCGGATACCCCGCGGACTCGGGATGCTTTTTCTCGTTACCTTGCTGAGATTACTTATATGGATTCGCAGGTGGGCGAGCTTCTTGCGACTTTGGAGAGCGAAGGTAAATCATCGGAAACGATCGTCGTTTTTACTTCTGAACAAGGTTCACAATTTCCTGGTAATAAGTGGACCAATTGGGACACGGGACTTCATACCGGCTTGGTGATCCGATGGCCGGGTATCACTTCGACTGGGGATACTACCGATGCGATCGTTCACTATGCAGATCTTGTTCCCACCCTGTTTGAGGCAGCCGGTGGTGATGCTGCTGGCTTGCAGGTCGACGGGCGTAGTTTTCTTGGGGTGATTCGAGGGGAGCAGTCAACCCATCGACGTTACTCTTATGGCGCGCACAACAACGTGCCAGAGGGTCCCCCCTACCCAATACGGACGATCAGTGATGGCAAGTTCCGTTATCTCAGGAATCTCTCCCATGAAAGACTGTACATCGAAAAACATCTGATGGGATTAAAAGGCAACGGGGAACTGAACAATCTTTATTGGCAATCTTGGGTGTGGGACTCGTGGAATTCGGAACGAACTTATGATTTGGTTCACCGATACATGCACCGGCCGTCAGAGGCTCTTTATCACACAGCTGAGGATCCCCATGAATTGGTGAATCTCATCGAGGACCCAAATTATGCCTCCATTCTGAAAGAGCTTCGTGGAGAGTTGGATCAGTGGTTGATCAGCCAAGGTGATCCGGGCATTGAGCAAGATACCCACGAAAGTCACCAAGCTGCCAAGCAGGGTAAACATCGCTTCCGTCCCCCCGCTGAATGAACAAAAAAGAGGCATCATCAGGATGACTGCTTTCTCGATCGTTTCATACACATCATGCAACACATATTTCCATCGCGCCTTCGCGCTGTTTATCAGTGTTCTTGCTTTGGCAATGAATGATCTTGCGGGCCAGGAATCGGGTCATAGAAATCAAAGTGACGATCCTGTTGTTCATGCAGAGAAAACACAGCACGGTGAACTGCAAGGATCCAGTTCCATGCCCATCCATCGGATTGTTTATGGGTCCTGCATCAAACAGAATCAACCGATGCCAATCTTTCGCGAGATGCTCAAAAAGAAACCTGACTTGGCCTTGTTGATAGGAGACAATATTTACGGTGATTCGGAGGATATGTCAGTCATCCGATCCAAATATCAGATGCTGCGGAGTAATTCCGATTATGCACGATTCGAGGACAGTGTTCCGATTTTGGCAACTTGGGATGACCACGATTACGGACAGAATGATGGTGGGGCGGATTTTCTTCAAAGGCACAATTCACAAAAAGAATTTTTGAGCTTTTGGAACGTTCCGAGACAGTCAGTTCGCTGGCAAAGAGAAGGCGTCTATCACTCTAAGATTTATGGCGAAGCTGGGCATCGGCTACAAGTCATTTTGCTCGACACCCGTTTTTTCCGCTCTCCGTTGCGAAAGGGTGAGACTCGTCGTGTGGCAGGGCCGTATGTTCCCGATGAGGATCCGGCCAAAACCATGTTGGGTGATAGTCAGTGGAAATGGCTTGATGAGCAGTTGAGGGTTCCGGCGGAAGTCCGTTTGATTGTTTCCAGTATCCAGTGTATCGCGGAGGCGGCTGGGCAAGAGACGTGGAGCAACCTGCCGCATGAGCGGCAGCGTTTATTCGACCTTCTGCGGTCCACCGGTGCCAATGGAGTGATCTTGCTTAGTGGTGATCGCCATTGGTCAGAGCTCTCTGTCTTAGAAAAAGAGTTGGACTATCCACTGTACGAACTTACTTCGAGTAGCCTCAATCAGAAGCATCCTCGAGGGACACCTAGTGAAAACCGGTTTCGCGCACAGGATCTAACCTACCATGAGGAGAATTTTGGATTGATCGATCTGGATTGGAGTTCTTCGAATCCACAAGTTCAGCTTCGCCTTGTCGACGCTCAGGGTAACGTGCTGCTTACTCAAAGCTTAAAGTTCTGATTGAGATTTATCAGAGCCTCGTCCCTGCTTTCTTAATCGTAGGTACGAGACCCATCCGATTCCTAAAGTGATCAGAGCTGCTATTACGGGATTAAGATTTTTGTTTTGCAAGAATTCTCCCAACGCGTAGAGCCCCGCAAGGATCAAGGTCGCTACAACAAACAGAGTGGATGCAAAGTAATGAAAATACTTTCGACGGGTCGAAAAAGCAGCCCAACTGCCTGTGTCGCGAATGAAGTAAATCGAGCCCACTGTCAATGCCGAGCATAACGACAAGGTGAGGCCCAGGTAGCCCAAGAGTTCGCTAAGGGAACTGATGCAAATCACCAAGATTGCGGCTCCACACTGAAAGACGATGGATGTCTTTGGTATCGATTCGAATTTGTCGTTATTCAGGATGGAGAATTGACCTCGCCACGAAAATGCTGACGGTAGAAACTGATCTTCAGCCATTTTTGCGTACACTCTTGGGCCGGTCATGATCAACGCCGAAACGGAGGTGAATAGGGATGTGATAATCACCACCGTCACGAAATTTTTCATGGTGAGTCCACCGACAGCCTCCGCGGCAACTGCCGCAATCTTTGGTAGGTTATCCCCATTAGTAATCACTTCGGGGTCTGCCCCGTAAACGAAGCAAGCGTTCAGTATGACGTACAGCAACGAGACGATTGATGTCCCAAGGATCATTGCTCGTGGAACATTTCGTTGTGCATCGGAAACCTCTCCAGAAATGTAGATTGCTGCATTGAAGCCGGCGTAACTGAAGGAAATCCAGACAAGTTGTTTCGCAAACGAGAGAAGGTCAAAATCAACTGGGGTCGATGGGCTTACACTCTGCAAAAATCCTTGATTGGATGTGCCGATTGAAAAGCTTGCTACAACAATGAAAAAGCCCAGCATCAGCAGTTTCATCAGAACGATTCCATTCTGAATTCGAGCGGCCAGCCGAACTCCCACGCAATGCAGCCAACCCGCAAGGACAACGCAAAAGATCGCGATTGAGTTGGCAGGCAGATGAAGATCATCACTTCCAGGTAGCGGGAGTTGACTCAGTCGAGATTCCACTAGAGGATTCAGTCCAGGCGCCACGTATTCCTCGATTCCCAGTGCAGCAGCGGCGATCGCGCATGTAAACCAATATAACATCGACACCCATCCCGCCATGATGCCGGCAGCGGGATGGACGGTTTTGGATAGGAAAAGATATTCACCGCCAGATTCTTGGAAGTGCGTTGCAAGTGTTGAATAGCCCACCGCACCGCAGATCGCAATGCCTCCCCCAACCGCCCAAGCTAAAACCACCAAATGAGGGCTTTGCAAGGAGAGAAGTGTAAAGCCACTCGTTGTGTAGACGCCAACTCCAATCATGCTGGCGATCACAATTGTCGTCGTTGAGATTAGGTCGAGTGATGAAGTGGGGCGATTCAAAATGGACTCCGCAACCATGGATTTCAATCAGCAGTTGGTCGAGCTCTGCCCATTGTTCACGCAAAAAAGATTCCTAACATCCAGTTCAATGGGAATGGTTACGACCAGCTTACTAGAAAATGGAATGACGGTTTGAAGCGGCGCGGCGGTGGGACACGCTTTTTTGAGGCTTACCTCAAACCCATTTTTTGTATTTTGTGATCGATTCGTATTCAGTTTCCATTTCCTACCCCTCACCTAATTCGGGGTGAGGGTGTTACGATAATGCGAATTCAGGCAAGAAGAATCCTGCCGGTCTGTTGTTAGGTGAAAGTGGCGACTTGGCTTTTTGGTCCATGCAGCCTCCAACCATCTGATTTCGTCCAGCCACTGTCATGACCCCCATGGGAATTCGAGGACTAGCGTGAGCGATACCCCAGCAAAGATTACCTACACACTAACTGATGAAGCACCGGCACTTGCCACAGCATCGCTTCTACCCATCCTGCGAGCATTCGTTGGAGTGGCGGGAGTGGAGGTTGAATTGAAAGACATTTCACTTGCGGGCAGGATTATCGCAGCTTTCCCTGAGTGTTTAGCTGATGAGCAGAAGCAGGAAGATGCTTTGAGTTTACTCGGGGAATTAGCCAAAGAGGCGGAAGCTAATATCGTGAAGCTACCGAATATCAGCGCCTCGATTCCACAGCTGAATGCCGCGATCTCAGAGTTGCAGAGTCATGGTTATCCGATACCTGACTACCCGGAGGAGCCCAAGACCGAGGACGAAGCCTCGATCAAACTTCGTTACTCCAAGATTTTGGGGAGTGCGGTCAATCCCGTATTGCGTGAAGGTAATTCCGATCGACGTGTTGCAAAGCCCGTCAAGGAGTATGCTCGGCGTCATCCGCATTCCATGGGCGCTTGGGCGGCAGATTCTAAGAGCCATGTCGCATCGATGAGAGATGGGGACTTCTATGGTAGTGAGCAATCGCATGTGATGCAGGAAGCAGATTCGGTGCGAATCGAGCATGTCTCCGATGAGGGACAGATTGAAATTCTTAAAGATGGGTTAGAGTTGTTGGCAGGAGAAGTGATCGATTCTTCTCGCATGAGTTGCAAGGCATTGAGATCATTTTTTGAACGTGAAATTGAGGATGCAAGGATTCAATCCATGCTGCTCTCGTTGCATATGAAGGCAACGATGATGAAAGTTTCGGATCCAATCATTTTCGGTCACGCTGTCTCCGCGTACTACTCAAGAGTTTTTGACCGATTTGGGGAAACCCTTTCCGAACTTGGTGTTGATGTGAGTAATGGAATCGGTGACCTGTATGCGAAGATCGGTCAATTGCCAGCTGACCAACAAGCTGAGATCACTGCCGAGATCGAAGCGATCTACTCCAATGGACCTCCGCTAGCGATGGTAGATTCCGATAAAGGTATCACGAATCTGCATGTCCCCAGTGATGTGATCATTGACGCATCGATGCCCGCTGCAATCCGATCATCCGGTCAGATGTGGGGACCTGATGGCCAGCTCCATGACACCAAGGCTCTGATTCCAGATCGGAGTTACGCGGGTGTCTACCAGGCCACCATCGACTTCTGCAAGGAAAATGGTGCGTTTGATGTCACCACAATGGGCAATGTTTCCAACATCGGTTTAATGGCAAAGAAAGCCGAGGAATACGGTTCGCATGATAAGACATTTGAGGTCGCCGAATCGGGAACCGTCCGTGTCGTAGCCAGCGACGGTTCCGTGCTAATGCAGCATGAAGTGGAAGCTGGCGACTTATGGAGAATGTGTCAGACCAAAGATATCCCGATACAGGATTGGGTCAGGTTAGCGGTGGTACGAGCCAGAGCGACCGGCGCCGCCACGGTTTTCTGGTTAGATCCCAATCGTGCTCATGACGCGAACTTGATTGAAAAAGTCAATCAGTATCTCCCACAGCACAACACGGAGGGACTCGATATTCAAATCATGTCACCCGTAGATGCGACCCGACACGCTTGCCAACGAGCTAAGGAAGGGAAAGATTCAATCGCCGTGACCGGAAATGTTTTACGTGACTATCTTACGGATCTCTTCCCCATCCTTGAGTTAGGAACAAGTGCGAAAATGTTGTCCATCGTTCCGTTGCTTGCAGGTGGAGGATTATTTGAAACGGGTGCTGGGGGTTCTGCACCCAAGCATGTGCAGCAATTTTTAGAAGAGGGTCACCTTCGATGGGACTCGCTTGGGGAATTTCTAGCTCTTGGAGTTTCGCTTGAAGATCTTGGTCAAAAGATTAGTTCTTCGAAAGTGCTTGTGTTAGCTGCAGCTTTGGATGAAGCAATCGGGACAATTCTCAATGAAGACAAATCGCCGAGTCGTCGCGTTAATGAGCTAGATAATCGTGGCAGCCATTTTTATCTCAGTCTGTATTGGGCCCGAGCACTGGCTGTTCAAGATAAAGATTCAGAGCTTAGGGAACGCTTCCAAGGCATAGCAGAGCAGCTTGGCGAAAAGGAGGAGGTGATTGTGGATGAGTTGAATGCGGCCCAGGGTGCTTCCATCGATATCGGTGGTTATTACCATCCCGACATCAACAAGGTTAGCCAAGCTATGCGTCCGAGTGAGACCTTCAACCAAGTCATCGAATCTCTGGCATAAGAATCAAGAGTCGGATGATTTACCAAGAGTTCAGGAGCGAATAATGATTTCGCTCTCTTCTGGAGGTTGGTTAGCTGGATGATGAACTGTCGACTGACGCTTCCCCCGAATCAGGATCGATTGTCTGATTTGGATTGAGGGATTGCAGATGGGATTTGCGATTCTGCAAAATCAAGGTTTGTAAGGGTGGTGAGAAAACGTAGTAGCAGAAGGCAATTGGTAGCACGAGCCAATGCAGGACCGATGCTCCAATCAACACGAAAAGAGCTTGTCCGATCTGATGGGGAGATCGCCTACCTTGCACTAATTGCTGAAAGACGTGTTTGTACTCAAATCGAGATACCATCAAGTAGGCAAGGATGAGTGTTAGTCCGGCCATGAAATATTGCGAACCCGAAAGAAGCTGCTGCGCGAACCACTGCACGTTTTCTGGATATTCTGGATCATTGGCATATCCAGAAAGCTCGGGCATCGCTATCGCGAATGAAGCAAGTGTTCCTGCTGCGGCAGGGCTCGGAAGACCATCAAAACCTTCATGAGTATCATCCTCGTCCGTTTCGACGTTGAATCGCGCAAGCCGAATGAGCACGCATAGTGTGAATAGAACACCGATACCCCAGCTGATTTTTTGAGGCAAAGCAAATCCTTGCGAGTATTCCCACACGATCACTGCGGGAGCCGTGCCGAAGGTGATTGCATCGCAGAGGCTATCGAGTTCCGCACCAAACTGGCTTTCTTGACCGGTAAGGCGAGCAGCAGAACCATCCAGCGCGTCAAAGAGCATTCCACCAAAAATGAGTGTTCCCGCAATCAACAGTTGCGTTTCGCTCGTCCACTCTGGGTTGTCGGTCATCACGATGGCAATTGCTGCTAAGCCACAAATGCCGTTGCCCAGCGTGAGCATGGTGGGAAGTACTGCTAGGGTGAGTCTCCGCTTTCGACGACGTTTCTTCGCGCGTCTTCCCCATGAAGTGTCAGCAGGCGAGCGATCATCCGTTTTGGCCAAGTCGCTGGGATCCAATTCAGGGTCGTTGGATTGATCATCTTGGCTGGTTCTTGGACCTGAGTGGAGTTCTCGCTTCAATTCGCTCATGCTCGTGGTGTCCAAAAGTTTTAATGTAAACAATCCAACGTGTCAGCTTGGCCGGTAGGTAAAACAGATCTTTAAAGCAAACGTAATATTCTTAAACGGATCGGCTTGATACTACTCGCGACTGATTGTAGCCAGAGCTCAATCATTCTGAGAACTATTCTATTTCAGGTTCGGTTCGTTTTCGAAAATGTGCTCTAACGCTTGTGGTAGGTAGCTAGAGTCGTGCTGCCTGCGCGGATTGTATCGCCAATCTTCGCTGTGATTTCGAGTGCATCTTCCGAGGGGATGATCAACTCTGTGCGAGATCCTAATTTGATCATCCCGTACATTTGCCCCCGTTCGAGTATGGATCCGGGACGAACCCAGCAAACAATCCTTCTGGCAAATTGGCCGGTGATTTGACGAATCCGGAACTTCCTGGGTTCCTGCTCGGTTTGCTCGTCTACGGTCTCCACTAACACG
>JAAXIK010000006.1:0-9076 GCA_012270385.1 Rubripirellula sp.
CGGTCATTGTCAACTCAATGGGATTTGCACTCACTGTGAAAGCTGGAGTTTGGTCTAAGTAGGCATGACTCCCCTTGAAGCTTTAACTTGCGGTACCCTTCACGGCGCTAAGTACCTGGGACTCGACGGGGATTTGGGATCGGTTGAAGCTGGAAAATTGGCGGATTTAATTATCTATCAAAAAGGTGCAGATCCGACTCGCAACATTCGTGACAGTGAGAAGATTGATAATGTGATCGCCAATGGCGAGATCTTCGAAGCGAATCGAATGAACCGTTTTGGCTCGCGCGAACCTCGAACACCGTTCTACTGGCATGGATCGGAGAGCGGCATGACCTTCATGCCGACACTCGAGCACGGTGTGGGCTGCAGTTGCCTACGCAGTCGCCAATAGCAAGTAGCTTGCGGAAAGGTCCTTGCGTGACTCCCGAATGCCACGTGCGTGAACGCGGAATGCCACGCGCGTGAGCGCAGGGACCAAGATGCGATAAGCGGAGAAATGCAGAGTGCCTACTCTAGATGGACGATGTAGTTGCACGCCTGGATTTTGCAAATTGCAACCAGCCCGCCAATCTCTCCTTTATCCCCGGCATACGCCGGCCCTCCCCAAACTCGATCACCATGATGGTTTCATCGTCATCTGAATCCTCTCCAAACTTGCGTCGGAATTCTTGGACCAACTCACGACCAAACTCCTCAAAGTTCTTTCCAGGATGGGAATCGGAAACGGATTGAACTAAATCTCTCAACCCCTCTAAACCAAGCATTTCACCTCCAGCCAAATGGGCCTCCATGAATGCGTCGGTATAGACCACCATCCGGTCGCCCCGACCAATGGATCGATGGTGAGTATCGAATCGAGCTTCATCATCGATGCCAAAAGGGAGGTGTTCCGCCGCCTCCCCATCAGAATCTATCGCAGAAGTCGATTTATCCTCCGCATCAAGAAATTGCCACTGCCCGTCAGAAGAGGGCTTGATGAGAGGTGGAGGATGACCCGCGTTACTGAACTGCAAACGCTTGCGATGGTGCTCGTAAGTCATCAATACAGCCGTGGCAAAACGAAAATCTTCAGTCACCCGAGCAAATTCTTGGTTGATGACGTGGACAACGCGGTCCTGTTTTTTCGAGTTCATGAATCGCCTTAACAGACCACTCAGTTTCGAAGAAATTGCGGCAACAGCTTTTCCGTGTCCACAGACATCAGCTACCACAACACGCGTGACGATTCCTCCGCTGCAAAGGGATAGATAATGCACATCGCCCCCCTCTGCATCCTCACGATAGGGTGTACTCCATATCCAGGCCTTTAATCCTCTGGAAACGACCGTGCTCTCGATCGAGCGAATACCACTCCACACTTCACTGCACTGCAGGATGGGGGCCTGCTCATCTTGCTTCCCTGGGGCCGAGCCGCTTTTTGGGGAGTAGTTTAAAAGGGAAGCCGCATCAACATTTTGAAGTTAACTGTCGGACTTCTTTCGTGCAGATCAGCATACCCGATTCGCTGAGCACTCACGACTCTTCAATGAGATCTTCAATGAAGCTTTCAAGCTGCTGATCGGTATCCGCCCCCTTCCATCGAAGTTCCCCTTGCCACCAACGACGTAGATACCCCTCCTTATCAATAACGTAAACGGTCGGCCACATCGTGTTGCCCCAAGTTTTCCAATGTTCAGAAGCCGCATCAAAAATCACGGGAAATTTAAAATCGTCGAGCTTGACCGCAGCGGCAACTCGATCCCTTCGGCGTTCGTCTGGGGTTTCAGGAGTTTGAATACCAACCACCACTACATCATCCCCAAACCGATCGTGCCAACGCCGATAGACATCAAAATTTGCTTGGCAATTATGACACTGAAAAGCGTAGAAATGCACCAATACAACCTTTCCACGTAATTGCTTCAGACTCAACGCAGGTGAATTCAGCCAGTCTGCACTGGGACTGAAATCCGGAGCCATCGGATAGATTCGGGTCAGGCCGGCAGTGTGAAATTTCTCCCCAAGTAGTTCACCTAGTTCTGCTCGTTGGCTCTCGGTGAGCACGGTGTAAATGGCGTCACGTTCCGACTTTTGCTTCTCTTGAACGGTTGCCTTCAGTGTCGTATCGTCCTTTCCCTGTCGCAATGACTGCTGATACGCAGTGACCGCTTCATCCGTCTCGCTAGCCATCCTCAAGAGATCAGATTTCTGTTTCTCGCTAAAAGAAAGCC
Organism: Rubripirellula sp.; assembly: GCA_012270385.1. Classification (GTDB taxonomy): domain Bacteria; phylum Planctomycetota; class Planctomycetia; order Pirellulales; family Pirellulaceae; genus Rubripirellula. Next base: position 2,214 of record JAAXIK010000006.1, read on the forward strand.
TGTCTGCAACGTCGCCACGTAGCAATACCCGCGTTCCTTGTGCTTGTAATTCCAGCTCCTTTATCCGCTGACGCTGTACATCCGAGAAATGATTGGAGAGCCAACGATTCATTGACTCTTCAAGTTCCTGCATAATTAAAAGGTTCGCAGTCGGAGGCTCGATTCTCGCGCGAAACCATCTTCCATCGACGACTTGAAATTGTTTTTCTAGTTCTGTGATTTGGCTGGCACTCAAACCAAGCTCGGTATGCACTTCCGGAGCGTGCAGTAATCCCAAAAGTTGTCGGGGCACTTTCCTCTCGGCTGCGTTGACGCGATCTTCTGCCGACAGGGTGTCGGGTTGTGAGGCCAGGAGCGCAAGGAGTACTAACACTGGGATAAATCGGCTTCGCATTTCTACACCCACGATGGAAGACCCGGAAAAACAGAACGGATACGCCATTGAAAATAAAACGCAATTGGAAAGAAGACGCCAGGGGCGGACTGCTCAAAATGTAAAATTGGGTAGATGGATTCACCTTCCACAGCCTACAAGAAATCGAACCCTCGAGCGATTAAGCATTTGATACCTGCAAAACCCCTGCTTGATAGGGGAAGAGTACCTTTTGGAGACGCGCTCGTAAAGAATCTGATTTCATCGTCTATTCAATTTGCACAGACATTCCCTTGAGAAGAATGAGGGACACTTAGCTTTCAAGTGATAGAAAAATACCATTCCTTTGATGGACAACTACCGGCCAAGAGGTGTGCAACATCAGACCATCTCGCCAGACCGGAGAGGAGCTCCGGTGAATAAAAATACTAGATCGGGTGAGATGGAGACTTTACCGACAATGATTTACTGTTAGTATTCACATACAGATCACCCACACGGACGCGTATTCAATTCCAACACGGACGTATAACGTGCACTTCGCGATAAGGTGGAGTTAAACATGTACACAATGAAACCAGTGATCCGATCCTGCAGCTTCTTGTTTCTCTGTGATAAGAACGGGAATATCATCGGCATCGTGCCGGCCACGGCGGCTTGAGAGACATCAGCACTGCCTGGGTCAATTAGGGATGATTCAAGCAGAGCCGACCAGGCAGATACCGAGCCAACTGAATATTCCAAAAGCTACCCTCAGCAAGGTATACTCTTGGTGCTGAACGCGGGTGGAAGAACTTCACTTCACCCTTACGGTTCTTACCAAGGCACACTGTTCCTATGCTGCTGCAGATCATTAAGACTGCTCGACCTGGCTTTTGGCCGACTCACGTATGGTTTTTCGTCCTGCCATTTGCTGGGCTGGACATGTTTGGATCCTTCGCATTTTGGGTAGGCGCCACATACGTTTGCTTTCCACTCGGTCTCCTCGCCTATGGTTGGAATGACTTGGGTGACACCTTAACGGACGCCAACAATCCGCGAAAAGACAGTTGGGTTTTTGGAGCATTACCTGATCAAGAACTCAGGTCCCGACTCCCCTGGATTATTGCGGCGGTACAAATCCCTTTTGCGATTTTGTTCGTTTGGATTGCGGGTCCAAAAATGTTGATTTGGTTCACAGGCTTAATCCTCGCGAACGCTTGCTACAACAGCTTTGGCTTCAAACGACTGCCCATCTTGGATTTGCTCAATCAAGCCGGCTATGTGCTTGTCTTTGTCCTAGCGAGCTGGCTCTGTGAAGTCCCACAACTCAATACACCAGCAATTATCTTTGGGGCTATCTTTGCGATGCAGAGCCATCTCTTCGGACAGCTCATGGATTTTGATGAGGACAAAGCAGCGGGACGCAAGTCGACTGCGATCACCATGGGATACCGACCTGCAAAGGTACTGCTGATCGCAATCATGTTGTGCCTAGCCGGCATCGCCTACATGAACTTTCGCAGCTCACTGGTGGCCCTATTCATGGTAACAGGAGCAATGTTTTTTGCTGGCGACCTGTGCTTCGGTCCACGTAGATATAGCGTGTGGTTTGTGACCACTTTTTTCCTGGTTTGGAATGTGGTGGTGATCTGCTCCATGCACTTTGTTTGGAAATATGGAGTTTTTCTAGTGGAATAAGGTTAATTCCAACAAGAATCTCATCGCAACAGGCGGTGTGACTTCACGCGAAATGACTTATTAATCGACGCCGTGAGCTGTCGCAATGATTCACCATTACCAAGCCATCAACCGAATTACCTACCGCCAGAAAATATGCATACTCACCGCAATAACTCACGATTTCCGAGTTCATCCTACTTCAGTGCACGGGCTGCCCACATGTCAAATCGATACAGCCAAACCGCTTTCTCGTTTTTGCTTTCCTGCATATTTATTGGTCAGCTCTCTCAAGCAGAAGATTATCCGCAATGGCGAGGCAAGAACCGGGACGGAGTGCTCGATGAGAAAGGCCTCTTGCAGACTCTGCCTAGCGGACCCCTACCCCGCCTTTGGTCAGTGGAAGTGGGTCCGGGCTACAGTGGACCGACCGTCTCAGAGGGACGGGTCTACATGACGGATCGCGGACTCGGAGAAGAAGAACGTGATGTCGAACGCGTCTTATGTTTCGACTCCCAAAACGGCGAGTTAATTTGGTCTCATGAATACGAAGCCAGATACAATGACAGTCGTTTTAACATTGGATACAAAGCGGGTCCCAGAGCTGCGGTCACGGTGCATGACAATAAAGCCTATGCTGTGGGTGCCATGGGCCATTTAAAGTGCTTCGTTGCTTCCTCTGGCGATTTGGTCTGGGAACGCAATCTCGCCGACGAATATTCAGTCAAAATGCCTATTTGGGGAATCACAGCTGCACCATTGATCTACGACGATCTTTTGATCCAAATCGCTGGCGGAACGAACGGAGCATGCGTCGTCGCTTTTGATTTACAAACCGGCAAGGAGAGATGGCGGGCCATCGATGAACTAGCCGGCTACAGTGCACCGATTTTAATTCAACAAGGGGATCAAGCCGTTGCCATCTGCTGGACAGGTCAGAGCCTCACGGGGCTGAATCCCGAAAATGGAAAGACACTTTGGCGATTTCCAATGGAACCTCGTAATATGCCCATTGGTGTTGCCACCCCCGTCGTTTCTGGCGAACACCTGTTCGTCTCCTCATTCTATGACGGATCGATGCTTGTGAAAATCTCGCGTGACAGCCCCTCGGCTGAATTAGTTTGGAGAAGGATCGGCCAAAGCGAAAGGAATACAGATGCCCTCCACTGCATGATCAGTACGCCGCTAATCAAAGGCGAATACATCTACGGGGTAGACAGCTACGGAGAACTCCGTTGCCTGGATCTTAAAACCGGCGATCGAGTCTGGGAAAGTACCGATGCAGTACCACGAGCGAGATGGGCAACTATCCACACCTTTCAAGATGGCGACCGCGAAATCATGCTCAACGATCAAGGTGAACTGATCTTCACCACGCTCACACCTCAGGGTTATCAAGAAAACTCACGTGCAAAACTACTCGCTCCGACCTTGCGTCAACTTCCACGTCGCAATGGAGTCACATGGGCTCATCCCGCTATTGCCGACGGTATCGTCTACGCACGCAGCGACAAGGAGCTTGTGGCGGTTTCCATTCGTGCATCCAATTAATTAGATCGACCTGGATCACCTCATTTCAGAGCGATCCCCAAAGTCATCACCCCTCAGAGTAATCGCCGCCAAACTTGCAGGATCAATTGTTCCGGCTCCCACGCATGGGCCGAGCGAGGCATTAGAGAACACCCAAAAGAAAAAGGAGAAGAGGAGCTATGATTCGCATACTGGTATATACACTCCTCTCCATCACCTCCCTCACTTTCGCATCATTCTTCTGGCTCTGGGGCGGATCCGAAAGCGAACCGTTCTCCATTGCAACGGGAGATGATTCGGGTGTGTACTTTCGATTTGGAAGTCAGCTAGCTAATTCATTGGAACAGCACCAAGGCGAGACTGCTCCCGAAATTGGCTTGGAAGTCATCGAAACGTCGGGAAGCCAAGAGAATCTAAAATTACTCATCTCTGGTGAAGTAGATTTTGCGATGGTGCAAAATCACCGAGCCGGCAGCATCAAAGTGCGAAGTATCACCGGACTCTACGATGAAACCCTTCACCTGGTCGCTCACAAAGGATCGAATATCCGGACGCTTACGGATCTGATCGGAAAAAAGGTATCCATCGGTGAGTCAAACAGTGGTACCGCAATTGTCACCAGAGCCTTGCTTGAGTTCACGCTAAACGATTTAAACCAAATCGAGGAAACGCAACTGCCGAGCGAGCAAGCACTTTCACTCGTCGAATCCGGTGAACTCGATGCGGCCTTTGTCATGATGGGACTTCGCTCTAGTTTATTGGTGGATAAGTTAAGCCAGTCCCCACTTCATTTGGTCCCGCTGGTTGTGGCATCGGATCAAGTACAGGACGTGCAGACAGCCTCGAAAGAGTTGATCGAAGGCTTCCGAACGGTTTTCCCCTATGCTCAACTCGCGAACATCCCAATGTACACCTACGGACAATCGCCCGCGGCTTCCATACCCAGCTTAAGCACACGTGCAGTGCTGGTTTGCAGGGAAGATCTAAGCGAAACGGTAGTGCGAGAATTCACCGATTTCTTCTTTAAGTCCATTTCTGAACTTTCCACAGCCGTACCCGCACTCCAAGACCTAAACGAACAGAAAGCTCAATCCCTTTTGCGATACCCGCTGCACCGTGGAGCAGAGAGCTACTACCACCGCCGTGCTCCCGGGTTTTGGGTGGAGTATGCAGAATTGATCGGACTACTGGTGAGCCTTACGGTCTTGGGCTGGAGCGGTGCGGTAGCGATCGCCAGCTATATGAAACGCAACCAGAAGAATCACGTGGATCAATACTACGATCAAGTCAGAAAGCTCGATGCTCGATTGAGTCAATCTGGGAGCCCCACAGAAGCCGCAGCCCTGATCGATCAGATTCGGAATGTAGAGAGTCAGGCGGTGGAAGAGTTAATCAATGAGGAATTAGTACCGGATGAATCCTTCATCATCCTTCAACAGATGATTCTGATTTCCCTACGTCGCCAACAAACTTTTGAGCCCCATCCCGACGCTACACCTTCCGAGCACTAAACCGCCAAATACATGGGCTTGCGAGCCACTGTTCCCAAAACTCGCTACCGTACTTTTCGATACCGGCATCTGTCACGCTACACGGATGAAGCCCCTCGAATTGGAATCCGACTTCCTCACTCATCATGCGATAGGTCTCCAGACTGTGATTATAGTCCGTGATCGAGAATGATCCTTCGGGCAACAGGAAAGTGATTTCGTAAGGAGCTCCTTCAGAAAGATCCTCAGCAATCTTGGTTCGCATCCCGTATTTACTGTAATCAACCGTGGGTCGATGTCCCAAGTCGCCCACGGTCGCACAGAGGCGTCCCCCTACTTTCAGAGTTCTATAGATCTCTTGGAACATCCCCCGCAGTTCGCCTTGGTCCTGCGCGCAATTAAACAGAAAGGCTGTGCTTACCACATCAAAGCCACCACTTATTACCTCACCCATACTCGTTACGCTCGCCACTTCATATTGGATCCCTATAGGATTCTCGAACTCTTTGGCTTTCGCGAGTCGAATCATCTCTGGCGAAACATCCACACCCACACAGATCGACGCCCCGCAGGAACGAATGAATCGAGTGTAGAAGCCTTCCCCACATGCTACATCTAAAACACTTTTTCCCTTTAAATCTCCAAGCAATTCAAGGTGATCAGGCATCTCGGAGAAAACGCGAAAGGGAAGAAATTTTGACTGATAGTAATCCTCTGCAAGAGGATCGTACTCTGCATTGTTCATATTAACCGCATCCAAACATCAACCAATTCGATTGGACTCACTCCATCTTTTGTTGATTCGTCAATCCACTCTTTGAGTACGACAACAACTTGGGTGAAACGATATTGAAATCTTCAACTTCGGTCTCAGACCATACGAAAGAGAGCAAGAAATCTCTCATCCGACAAAGCTATTCTCAAGTGGTCTGAAATCTCATCCACTAAATGAAGAGCCGATCCAACACCATGCTTCCTCGTCTCCAAAGCGAAACGCTTGGAAATCAAATCAGAAAAACCAACTCCATCCACTTTCGATGCTAATCGCTTTTTGATCTCCAACATCAGTTTCCCTGTTCGCTGTATTTCAAAAACTCCTTCACCATTCACAGCCATATCTGCGACATCGCCGCCAAGTGAGATTCGATACTGGGTCCAAAGCGGATCACCGTCATCATTAATGGTGGAGACCGCGTGATCAAAATAAGTCGAAAACGCGGACTCAAACCCAACACCAGACTCCCGAACCGCAGGAGGCGTTCCTCGATCGAAAAGATCCAGATCGATCAGGAACCATCTCTCACGATTCTTAATGGATTCAATGGCTTCCTTTCGAGTCAAGTGCTGGTGTGCAAAAGCAGTCGCTTCATGCTCGCTGCAAAACCAATCCATATCCGGGGGATGATCCGTCTCCGATCTACCGCTCTCCCTTTCGACGTACCATTGATGATCCGCGGATGAGCGTGCGAAGCGAATTAATTCGCAGGGATCACCCGACTCGACTCCTCTAGAGCAGCGACAGCAAGTCGGCGGCATCATCTCCAAGTACTCACTATGAGGGGCAGAGGAAGGCAAGCTGCGAAAGGTCCCGATGAGGATTCAATCAAAGGGCCAGTTGGGAAGTTTCCCAGCGGCTTGAAGCCCCAGCACGGCGAAAGCGGATGCAATATTGGTAAAGTACTGCTTGCTGTCTTTTGTGGGGGAGGGTGAGAACCATTTTCCATCGACTTCCTGATTTTCAAATAACCAATTATCGCCGGACTGAATACTCTAGTCATCCGATGTCACAACCAATTCACGGAGGACAACCA
>JAAXIK010000006.1:9086-11187 GCA_012270385.1 Rubripirellula sp.
ATCATATAGATTTGGTCGAAACTCTGACCACTAGGCTTAGATCGACGCGATCGACTAACATCCATCGTCTAGCTGGTTGGCCCAAAGCTCTTTGATCAGCTTCTGCCTAGCTTCTTCGCTCATGAGTCCATCGATTCGCTTCGAACACCACGCAAGCATCACCCGATGGTGCAAGGATGGCGTTGGATTGGCGTTGAGGAAAGTACGTAGCCGATTGATTCCTATCATCGCTTGTTGCGATTTTGAATAATCCCCAGGGGCGACACCTACGGCAAGAGCGGCAAGCGTCACTCCATAATGGTCATCAATCTCCATCGGAGCCCATCCGCACTTTAACCAATTCCAAGAACCGTCATCCTTCTGCGTTTCCCACATCGCTTTTAAGGATTTCTGGGCCGCCTCAGAGAGTTCCGTTTGGTGTTGTGCATCATGAAAGCTCAATGCAAGTGACGTGACTACGGGAGTGAAATCCCCTAATCGCAGCGAACTCGGTTCCCCAGAAAATTCTTGGATGACTTGCGTTTCGAAGAATTTTCGAACCTCACCGGAACTGCCTAAACTCGGTTCCAAAGCTGGCCGAGCCATGAGATAGGCCATGTTGGTATGACAGGTGACGCACTCTCGATTCTTCTGCCAGTTCAAAGAAGCGATATCGAGATACTTTGCTGCCCTTTGCGGGGAGAATCCCTGTTTTGCAGGCGACGCCCGCTGGATGGGCCCGGTCGGGGGAACATTTTCGAGTGTGAGTATCGCTTTGTCGTTCGCCCTCAGCGTCCCAGCACAGACCAACACAAAACTCACAATAATCCACTTCATATCTCGAATTCCCGATGTGTCGCTGAAAAATCCGACCACTTCCACCCAAAGCACCACAGCGTAATCTGCTGTTCTAGTGACCTCACGTCAATCAAGCCACAATTCGCTTCCACTTGATTAATGTTGCCCCGGCACCGAATCTACCTATTGGATTCGTCCGCAGAGAACACGATTTTCGCAAACACTTCAGGAATATGCGAATCCCAGATACCGTGATGATTCAGAGCCCATCCACCAGAATCTCTCGCTGGAGAAGGCGCTAGATATTGATTGAAACGTGAAAAATCCATTCTCCATTGATCACCTTCAACCGGTGGTATGGGACGATCATCACCAAGAGAGAGTGTTTTCATCCCACTCCATGGTATGGCCAGCTCAACCGTCCACCCCGCGTCTTGATCAGAGTCATCATTCAGCGTTCCCTTCACATGGACTGCAGATTTCAGGCCCGGAAAATCCCAATCGAGAAAGGCCCAACGTTTCCCACGCGGATGGTTTGGATAGCCGACACCGTTGAACGGTTGATGTCGGACATCGGGGTCTTCCATATTGATCTCAGGAACTTGATTAAAACCCTTCTTCTTGTATTCGTTTTGCCAGACAAAAAGACCCTCGTAGATTGTGCCGTGAGCATTGATTTCAAACTCATAGTACGAGTGATCAAATGCCAGGAACAATTCAACGTCATTGTCTTGCCATATTAAATCATCTCGATTGAGAAACTTGGCTTTGACGTTCGGTTCCTCCACCTCGTAACCGACATAGAGGTATTGATCATCCCAAAGCACCTTGATGGTCGTTTCATAAAGTGTAGGCTTCCCCGATACGAGATCGACAAATGGATTAGATGCTTCAGCTTGCAGCCAACTCTCTTCACTCAACTTACCGTCGATTTCAAGCGGTTGGCTAGATCGTCTCGCAACATACTTCGCTAACTGATGGTCCGCGACTGGTGGAAAACCCACACCCTTTGGATGCCGTATTTCAGCGAGTGTTGGCTCATCTGCCTGCAGCATGACCCTGCTTACGTTAGTGACGCACAGGGTTGTTAACAAAACGAAGATAGACGCAGCACGATTTTTCATGGCTCAATTCAAAAATGTTTATCAAGGCTTTGAAACTTCAACTTCAACACTGTACATACCTGGACGCTCGCCTCGTTCCGCGAGTGTCTTGGCTAGCGTTGCTATCCGCCTTTCCCCTTTCACACTCACCGGTTTGGAGTCCCCCCAAACCAACTCGATCGGTTGGTCAAGATCAAGCATCTCATCGGTCAAGCGGATGG
>JAAXIK010000006.1:11197-18055 GCA_012270385.1 Rubripirellula sp.
CGATCGAGGTCTGAATGCTCGATCGTAATCGATTGATTCTTCATGGTTGCAACGACTAACGGACGCCCCTTTACCAGCTCTGGATCCGCAGCAAGCCAATAAAATCGGGTATGGGTTACGTCATCCTGTTTCCAAACCACTCGCTGTGGATAGCGTTGCCTACGATACTTTGCCATCCAAGGAATGGCAGAAGCATCTTGCCGATCCATCCAATGACCTTTTTCAGGATAGATTTTCACGAGATGTTCATATCCTCCCAGATCCTCTTTCTGGAGTTCAGCGAGCTTGACCTTCCATTGCTCAGCAATCTGATTTCGCTTGTAGGCGCTGTCCCTCCCTCCCATGTGAAGGGTGAAGGGTAGGTTTCTCAGTCCCAAGGGCGAAGTTTCATTAGGATGACCTGCCATCATCGCAGCGGCTGCAAAGCGATCCGCCATCCGAGGTGCAAGCTGGTAGACACCATCACCACCGGCTGAATACCCCATCAGGTACACCTTATCAGGATTAACGTCCTCCAAGGCGATCATATTTTCAATGAGACGACTGAACATGCCGTCAATGTGACCTTGATGCCATAGATTCCATGTATTGGTAGGTGCTCTCGGTACCAAGTAAACACCCTCTGAAAGCGTGTAAAGTCGTTTTTGGTTTTCCCACTGTTGGTCATTCACCTGTGGTGGAGCACCTCCCCCACCATGCATTGATATATAGAGGCTACGACCGTCTTCTGGTTTTTCTCCAAAGGTTCGATAGTAGAAAGGCATCACCAAATCCCCCATTTTGACCTGCCCGGCTTCCATTTCCTGCTTTCTTTGGTCACGGATTCTTCGTAGGTGATCCGTCCATAGCATTTCTGCTGCCTGACGCGCGACGGATTCGGTGAGGGATTGGCTGGCAAATGACTTGGATTGCAACTCGCCGCGGTCTTCCTCCGCCAATTCAAGATATTTCCGAAGTGCTTCGATGCTTGGCTCGCTACCATTCGAAACGCTCGGTTCCCCATCAACCGTCCGATCAACCGATACGGAACTGTTATCAGTAGATGGCTCCTGATCGGATGAAATAACAAAGGTGTAAGGTTCGTCTTGCCGAACTGCAACCCACTGGATTGGCTTGGATGGAGAGCCGCTGAACTTGATAGCGTATTCCTTTCCCTGTTTCAGTCGCACCAAACAATGATCATTGGTATCAAATCTTTCATCCTTTGATTTACCCTCAAAAACAAGCTCTCCCTCGATCGTTAGAATTTGGAAAGGAGTTGCCACTCGCTGTCCAACCTGATCGGTCACCTTGATCATGACCTCAACGAAGCCCTCAGGTAGGGGTTCAAAATTCCTGGTGTACCGGTCCGTCACATTGACCGCTGAGACCGACCGATTGCGGGGATCCCAGACCATCGGAAATGCAGACGGTGTCTTCTTATAGCTGACTGCATAAATAGCGTGTAAAGGATCATCCGTGATGGCGGTTGCAGCGCGACCCTTGAACCAACCCTGATTAAGCTTATCTCCGGTTGGCTCACAGGCCCCAGTGAACTGCCAACCCTTATCCCAAATTTCCACCCATGAGTGGTTCCCACTCTTATTCGTCCAAAGAGGCGTCCCCACAAATCTTGCGGGTATACCCACTGCCCGACACGCATCAATCAAAAGGATCGATAAGCCTGTGCACGAAGCGAGACCTGTTTCCATGGACTCGGTGGGCCCTTGATCTGCTCGATTTCGCTTGGTTGAGTACTTGACGTTAATTTCCCTGAATAGATTTTTATTCAAGAGTATCGCGGCCTCCGTGGGCGTTTTCGCACCAGCAATCATCGGGAGACATCTTTCATAAAAATCGGCTCGCCAATCATCTCGTTGCTCATTGACATTCGCATAAGGAAGCACGTTATTGAAGAAGAGTTCTTCGGTGATCTGTTCCCGCCATGGTGACTTTTCCCAAGCCTCATAGGCGAGCCGCGCATTGGAAAGTAAAAATTCCGCGGTCAGCGTCTTTAGATCTTCCTCGGGCATATGGATCACCAAAAACTCCATTCCCGGACGCTGCTTCTCGGTCGCTTGGGCTAGAGCTGCAGTGATTTCACCACGATTCTCACCGGCTTTCTCAAGAGCCAATTCAATCGCTTTTTCATCTGCCAATAACCTCGACGCACAATCGCTAGGTAGCGTTTTAGAGACAACAACAACAAAGAGAACAAAGAAAAGACGGTACATCGGTAAATCTCACTTGTGTCCAGGTATGCACAAACGCTTCAGCAGTCCCATCAGACAGTGAATCTGATCTTAAAATGAAGGACCAGTCTAAGCCTAACACACGTGGTGTTGTTGGTTCCATAACCCACTCCCCTCTAGCGCGCAAAAAGCAACAGACAGCTAGAGATTTACCAACAACTGTGTCATGATCAGGGAGATAGCGAGAGCGAACCCTTTTGGACTTGGAATTCATGACACTCTTACGATTGACTAGTCAGGCGAAAATCACTCCGTTTCTGATCAGCCTAACGTCCCCTTTACCGATTCTCGTGACGTTTGCGTCTTTCAGTGCCGTCTTCGCAACGGAGCCGGATGCCCGGAGCCCTATTATGGTCTCACCCGAAGCACTTCGCATTCACCAATCTGCTCCAGTCTTCGACGGGCATAATGATCTCCCATGGGCAGTTCGCAAGTCAGACAAGAAACTTTCGGCATACAACCTAAGAGACGAACAGCCAGAGTTCCACACGGATATTCCAAGGTTACGGCGAGGGGGTGTGGGTGCGCAGTTCTGGTCGGTTTACGTTCCCGTCTCCACATCCTCACAGAATGCCGCACTGACCACCACACTCGAACAAATCCAGCTCGTTCATGATTTAGCCGACCAGTACGACGATGTCTTTGAACTGGCTATGACCACGGCTGATATCGAGCGAATTCAGGAAGAAGGTAAAATCGCTTCGTTGATTGGAGTAGAGGGTGGTCACTCAATTGAAAACTCACTCAATGTGCTGAGGGAACTGTACCGACAAGGTGCGAGGTACATGACACTCACTCATTCCATGTCACTCGACTGGGCCGATTCTTGCTCCGATGATCCACTTGCGGATGGTTTATCAAACTTTGGAGCCGAAGTGGTGAAAGAGATGAATCGTCTTGGAATGGTGGTGGATCTTTCCCATGTATCGGTGGATTGTATGCGGAAAGCACTTGCGGTCACTCAAGCACCCGTGATGTTCTCCCACTCCTCGGCCAAAGCTCTCGCGAATCATCCGAGAAATGTGCCCGACGAGATCTTGAAACTGACAGCGGAAAATGGTGGAGTAGTGATGGTCAACTTCTTTCCAGATTTCGTCCACCCGACGGACGTATCGCGTTCGCTTCAAAGGACACAACTTCGAAACACACTGTCGCAAAAGTATTCCAACGACGAGGAGAAAGTGGATTCCGAATTGCGTCAATGGGAATTAAAAAATCCAAGATCTAAACTCTGCACCGTTCATACTCTTGTTGATCACATTGAGCACATTATCAAAATAGCGGGAGTGGATCACGTTGGTATCGGATCCGACTACGATGGTGTCCCTGCTTTACCGCAACAACTCGAGGATGTCAGCACCTACCCAGTGATCACGCAGGCTCTTTTGGACCGCGGATACTCCGAGCAAGATATCCGGAAAATCCTTGGTGGAAATATGATCAGGGTGCTAGGCAATGTGGAAAGAATCTCCAAATCAATGAAGAAAAAATAGAGATGGCATTTCGTCTTGAAAGACAAAGGCTACCAAGATGATTAACCATCTCCCACGCGAAACGCAGAAGCCCATTATTCAGCCGGGTTCGATTCAGCGGATTGATCGGAACTTTTGACCGACATCGCTTCTATCCACCGCTTGATGAGCAACAGACCGCGATCATCAACGACGTTGGTGGAGAGTGGAGGCATCTGCCCAGCGCCGCGTCTACCCAAGCGATAAACAAGGATGGACTCGTCTGGCACGCCAGGCTTGATCAGTTTCGCTTCGTTGAGGCCAAAGGAATCGTGCATGGGTTCGTGGCCAACCAGCATAGATTTGTCCAACGGACGCTGCGAACTGAGTATGATTTTCGAATTCCCACCACCCTCTTTCACGTGGCAATTTGCACAGTTCGCGTGCAGGTAGGAGCGTGCCCGATCCTCTAACGAACCCATTTCCTCATAGGGATTCACGAGCTTGGGCAGCTCTTCAATGGGAGTTGGAAATTCAAAAGCTAATTGTGAAACGTTTCCGTCAGAGGACGCTCCATCCTGACTCTGAAAGAGACCAATCCTTCGGAAATAATCGAGCTGAGCAACACAGTCACCGTCGGATTCGATTGACCGATTGGTCTGTTTTACCGAAAGTCCAAGCACATAGTTACTTGCACGACTGTGACACACCATGCACTCAGAGCGACTGGGATAGTGCCAAGTCTGCTCTCGAATCAGGCTGCTTGGCTGACCGTTCACTACCCTGAACACCTCATCCAAGCCTTCCTCCGGAATCAATTCCGCATCCGTCTGATCCTCATTCCAGCGATAGCTGTAACCGAACCATTCTCCGTCCTGCTTGGTCATGAGTCGTGTTTCCACCCGTCGCAGCTGCGGCTTCAGAACTGCCACTTGAGAACTGTCATCAACAGGTAGTGAAAATGTTTTGACCAACACCGTACCTTCAGGGAACTCCCAACTACCCGATGCCTTAAAGGGTATGGTCCCGCCATCTGGGATCCCGATGTACCTTTGCTTTTCTGCTCCATCGGACCAGAAAGGAGAATTCACCTGATAGGGAATCACACCGGGGTGAACCTTATGATCCTTCACCGAGACGTAGATGCCGGTTTCTGACAACAGACGGGGAAAATCGGTGGTGGTGTTTTTGTGGTCATTACGGATTAATCGAAACAGACGTCCGCCGTAATCAACGATTAAAATCTCACCATCGTGATCGATACAAAAACCGGTAATCTGCAACGAGGTTCGTGCAACTTTGAAGTGTGACACCAATTTTTCATCACGATATTTTGCGGCCCAGAGGGTTCCAGTGGAATAGTCACCGTAAATGTAATGTCCACGCAGCGAAGGGAACTTCAAACCGCTGTATACATGGCCACCGGTGATCGATCTCGCTTCGGATTGTGGATGTTCAATCGTGGGTTCGACGAGTGGAGTCGGGCCTAGCTTTCGCTGTGACTGGAAGGGATGGCTACCCTCAGTAATACTCCAGCCATAATTCTCACCACGGCGCACGACCTGAACAGTCTCCCAAAGATCCTGACCATTAATTCCTGCCCAGAGATCACCGGTCAGACGGTCAAACGAAATCCTCCACGGGTTTCTCAAACCATAAGCCCAGATTTCGGGTCTAGCTCCCTCAAACCCAAGAAATGGATTATCCGTCGGGATACCATAGAGCCTTCCTTGGGAAGGTCTATCCACGTCGATACGTAACATGCTTCCGGGTAGAGTGCTCAAGTCTTGACCAGCATGTTTCGCATCTGAGTCCGAGGTTCCATCTCCAGCGGAAACATAAAGCATGCCATCGGCCCCAAAGGCAAGGTCACCACCGTTATGCCCATTCGAAGGCCATTCAATGATCACGGTTTCAGAGGTCGGATCGCAATGATAGGGTGGCTTCCGGTCTACTTGAAATCGAAGCACACGCGTACAGATTTTATCCAGGTTCTCAGACTTCCCATTGCAACCCACAAACATGAAGCCGTTGGTTTCGAAATCCGGATGAAAGGCCACACCATAAATAATCTCGTTAACGTGTAAGAATTCTTCCGCATTCTGGCTAGGATGATCTTGTTTGATCCTGAGCAATTTACCGGGACCGCCATATCCACCCCCATGAACGTGCACCAACAAATCTCTCGTGCCAGGTAACGCCGAAACGTTGAGCGGGTGCGCAAATTCCGGCGAACCCGCCCAGGGTTCCACATGATAGGGAAGAGGTGGATCAGGAAACCCAACCACCTGCGACTGATCCCAAGGGATTCTCCTCTTGGTGTTACCCAAATCCGAGGCCTGCCCTGTTGAAGGGTTCGCGTTTATCGAGAGAAGGAAGAGCGCGAGGTAAACTGCAAACTCACCAAGCATCATCCTTTTCACGCACGGATAGGTTTGCAAGGTGCACCTGTGCAGACCACGAGAGACATTCTTGGTTTTACAAGTCACAACGAAACTCACTGCAGGATAAAAAGCATCGGTACAGGCCGGCAAGTGGTTTCGCCCAACCCTCTAGCTTACCACCAAACCAAGATCAGATACCGCAAGCATAGCAAAATGCCGTGTTCAGGGTATCTAAAACTTATTCAGTTGCTTCGCAAATGCCAACATGCACCAATCCTCAATGATCAGTCGCTCTCTGCAACCGGAGCTGTGGATTCAAGGGGCTCTAGCAATTCAAAGCCAAAGTTCTCGCCCTTTTGGGTCGCTGGAATACCCGCCGCCATCCACTCAGGTTACGGTGCATCTTGCAGATAGTGATCGAAAAACTGCTGCATTCGTTTTGCAAAATCGCGACGGTTATAGTCGTCCATTACCCAGTGTGGCTCACCGTTGTAATTGAGCATCCAAGCAGGACGCCCTAGCCTTCGAAGCGCAACAAATAATTCAATCCCCTGATACCAAGGCACAGCACCATCCTGATCATTATGAAGAATTAGCAATGGTGTGTGAATTTTGTCGGCAAAGAACAGAGGTGAGTTGGCCAGATACTTCTCTCTGGCACTCCAGAGATCTTCACCGATGCGGCTCTGTGTCCTTTCATACTGAAACATTCGACTCATACCGCTGCCCCAACGTATTCCACCATAGGCACTGGGCATATTACTCACTGGTGCACCCGACTCAGCGCAAGCG
>JAAXIK010000002.1:0-8666 GCA_012270385.1 Rubripirellula sp.
ATCATACATCAGCTCCAGAGGTGGATTCGCAGGGGATCGAGCGGGTCCATTATCGGAACTGAAGACGACTAGAGTATCATCCTTGATGCCCAGGCGATCCAACGTCTGAAGTACCCTTCCTATTCGATCATCAGCATGAGAGAGTACGGAAGCGTAAATTGCATCCGAACGATCCTTCATCTCACGGAATCGCCATTCATACTTGGGTACCGTGTGAAAGGGTGTGTGGGGTTCATGAATCCATAAATTGACAAAGAACGGTTTCCCAGAACCATGAGCGGCTTCGATAAATCGTATCGTCTCCTCTGCATCGGAATGAACGGGCATCTGTTCACCTGAGCAATTGAACGCTCCATATTCATCGTAACCATAACTCAGAGGGGAAGGTGAATCCGGGATCATGTCGTTCGATAAATGCCATTTCCCGAAGTGGGCCGTGGTATATCCGGCAGAGCGAAGGAACTTCGGCAAAGTGGCAACGGTCGTGTCTAGCCAATCGGGCATGTTACGTTTGGCATTCTGAGGAACCCACGCGAAATGGCCGTTGATATTAAACCGAGCCGGGAACTTGCCGGTAAGCACAGCCGTTCGACTGGGAGAACAAACACCACTAGCAACAGTGAAGCGATGAAAATCCGTGCCTTCCCTCGCCAGACTATCAATGTTTGGGGTTTTAACGTATGGATGCCCGTGACAGCTGAGATCGCCCCAACCCCAATCATCCGCAAAGATAAAAACGATATTGGGCTTGGACTCCGCCCAACACGCCGCACCGAAAGACACAACGAGGAACGTTAAGGAGACACGCAGGGCACTCATGATTCCGCCTTCTAATGGATTGTCTTAGACTTAATTTATCCAGCGTGACCTTGGCATCAGCCTTGCGGCGTGGAATGCCTCTTGTCAGCAACCCGTTCCGCCCAGAGGCTTACCAGCGGCATCAGCTCCTCTTCCCTGGAACCTTGATCAACAGAATCTTGTGAGGACACTCCTGCAAAATGCGTTTGCTGCAGCCTATCGATATCCCCGCGTAACTGCTGCTTCTCTTCAGCCGACCAATCGACATTCTCTGAAGTTTCAAAGCGGCTGAGGAAGAGAGCCGCCGAGGTTGGCGTCAGGTTGCTCGGAAGATCAAACGCAAGCACAGACTTTTCCATTTGGGCGTCGGAACGTTTCAGCTTCAAAAAGAAACCAACCATCGCTACGATCAAAACAGCTCCCAAGACAACCATCAACAAACCGGCGGAATAGCTCGCGGTTTTCAACTCCACGGTGTCCGATTCAACACCTACCAAGTCATAATCCACGTAACTGAATCGTTCCTCACGCAACAGCACCGAATCGACAGGAGGTTCAGACAGTGTGACATCGCTAATGGTTGAAAAACCGCTGCCGTTCAATTTAGGAAAGACGAAACAATCAGGGCTGGCCACCGTCAAGTTCGCATCCGGCACAAATCGCAGTGTCCACTTCCGCATCGTTCCCAGTCGGAATTGTCCATCCGCATCGGGATCAAGATTGGGAAGACTCTTCTCATAGTAACTGTAGCGGTTGCTTGTGGTCGTATCTTCTTCACTCTCCTCAAGGTGCCGATGCGACTGACTCACATCGACCGGCTCGGCGACTATCTGCGTCTCATCAATGTGATAGCCTGGCAGCGAATCCCCTAAAGCCACCAACAAGTCACTCAACTCCGGAACCACACCGTTTCCTTTTGCGATGATCTCTAGAGTAGCTTCCTGCTCCCCTTCACCCGTCATGAGTGGACGGGCATCCAAAGACTGCTCGATAACGAGATCACCTAGCGGCCTGGTCGCGGCATCTACGGACGCATCCACCAGTACCGTGTTCGACACCACTGGCAATACGATGGGCCCTGAGGAGTCATTGAAATGCATGTCCATCTGTATTTCCGGAAGACGGTCCACACTCTCGTCAACCGCTCTGAGCACGAGATAGGCCATCGGCTTTTCCTGCCATCCACTTTGGCCATCCACCCGAACGGGTATTGCTGGATTCATCGGTTGAAAGAATCCAATACCAAGCAATTCGACCTTACCTTGAAACGATGATTCGATACTCTTTCTTAATCGTTCCTGATAGTTGATCGTTGTCCACTGACCCGCGTTAAACTCCGTGTAGCTATCCATAAGGTATCGAGCAAAGCCTCCAGCAGATTGATCAATTGATGCGGTATGCTGCAGGGTAAGAATTGCACCAAAAGGCTTAGTACCAACACGATCACTGCCATCAATAGCAAAACGCAGGTGAATCTCTTGCTTCACTAACTCGTCATAAAGTGCGAGAGTTCGTCGAATGGGAGTTCCCGCGGGATGATCACCAACAACTCGAGATGCAGCCTGTAGTAAACGCGGCTTTACCTCCGGGTTCGCCTGTGGCAATTTACTCACCACACTTCGTGCAAATTCCCCAAGATGATAACTGGCTTGTGCCTCATTCATCTCTAGGATATCCCCACGGATACGATCAATTTGATCTGCATTCTCAAGTCCTTCTGTCATCAGGTCTTCGAGGGTCAGAGCCCCCAGGTCGCTGGCTCCGAGCGCCAGACTGAACCAAACATCGTAGATCTGCATACTGGCGCGGACCCTGCCTTCGCTCAACGCATTGCGGTACAGGGCCGCCGCATCTTTGAATGCACGAAAAACCAATTGCCTCGCTGCATCATAGGCAGCGGCATCTTGCTCCCTCTCCCCCCTGAACTGCATCCGGTCAAAGGTTAATGCGGCTTTGAGGGTCGCATGCTGCCACGCCTCCTGTTCATTCTGGCTATTTTCCACCGCGGCCTCGGCTAACGCGGTGGCAAGGTCATAGCCTTCCTCGACGATTTTTCGAACTTCTGAATCACTCCGTTCGAAACCTGCATCCTTCTGGGCTTCTCGACTTCGCCAATCACCACTCAGTCCCTGCCGCATGGTCGACGCCAGCGTCGCGGCGACCGGTGCCCTTATCGCGTCAATCGGTCCAAGGATTTTCTCAATTGCGTCACGCTCAAATGCTTGGGAAGTTCCGTAACACGCCTGGAGTGCATTCACGACCCCCGGCAACTCTCGACCATCCACGCCGATGCCGTCGAGCAGTTCCATGAGATCCGAAAGTCTCCCAAGATTCCGACTCTGCCAACCTCTTGTCACGGGGGCGGACGGCCTTTGCCGCCTGCTATAGGAATACATGTACGCACTGGTTGAAGTCACCGGCTGTGCCATTCTGGCCCTCATTCGCTGAACCCAGAGCCCGAGAAAACCCGTTGCCAATTCAGTGCTCATCGTCTCTTGTCTTTCCACGCCTTGCCTAAGCAGATCCAACGCGAGATCAATCTCGTCAGCAATCAATGCGACTCCGATGAACGCTTTGAACGCTCGCCCCACAAGGCTTGGCTCGATCTGATTGCGCCACTGCTGATCGGGCATCGAACGCAGCAATAGTACTGCGACCTCCGAAACTCCATTTTTATTCGCCTGCTCGGCAATCGCTTTCTCTGCTCGAGAAAGTAATCCGATCGTCAACATTCGAAGAGGGATCTTGACCTGGTCACCCTGAAGCCCTTCTCTCGCAAGAAGCGTGTCCACTGCTTCCTTCATCGTCAAAATTGCTTGTGCACGACTTGCTTCGGAAACTTTTTCATCCTCCAGTTTCAATGCCTTTAGGGCTACCGCCTGGAGCCCGACCGGGGCCAGAGAGGGATGCTCAAACAACGCTCGCAACCAACCGAGTCCTGGGCCTTGTTTTACACGCTGAAGTAGACCCACGGCTCGACTCAACCTCGTTTACAGCTATGCAGCGTCAGCGTTACCCATCAACGCGACTTCACCGAAAAGTTCCCAAGCTCTTTCGACCAATTGATCTGACTCAGCACCACTCACCTCGGCAGAACGAGCGAGCTGGTATTCGGCGTGACCTTTGATCACCGTCCCATCCTCACTCTCTCTGGCCGTTTCCAGAGATGGCATAAATTCAAAGGCTTCAATGGGTAGATCAGCGGTCAACAATAGACGTACTGTTCGATCCCTTTTGGCGTCGGTTTCTGTACCGAACCACGGGGTGCCAGACAGGAACTTATCACTCAACGGCTTTGTGCTGGTCTTATTAGCGGCCTGTTTCAATAGTCCGGCTAGTGCTTCCACCTGCCAATCAGTCAACTCACTAGGCGCTGCCTCCGATAAGCCGAGGACATCCTCTGGGATTAACTCAGACTGGGGATGATTTGTCCCCTGAATCATGGCTGCGTACAAGGCTTCGGCTTCTCGGCCGGCGCGTAAAACCAAAACTGCCTTGACTGCGTCCCATTCGGCAGCCATAGCATGTCGGTGGAACCACTGCACCACTTCCTGATCGGTTGCATCCTCGGACGGAAGTGTTTCAGAAACTAAGCCAATCCTGCCCCGAGCATCCAACACCGCCTCGGGTCGACGAACAAAGTTCACCGTACGTATGTAGCGCATCAATTGTCTTGTGCGCCCCCCACTGGAGGAAGTGGTTCCGCTCGCTTGGAGACTGCTGGAGACGTCAATTCCCAGATCCTCGTAGTAGGCAACCATCGCTTGCCGCTGATCGAGAGGAAGCGTTCGCAGTGTATCAATGATTTCCTGAATCTCAGGGTCCACCTTAGCCGCAGATCCACCGGGTGGAACTCCGGGCGGCGGTGGCTTCAGGCTCGTCCCGCTGGGAGTGACGTGAGTTGACGTCGAATTTGCGGCTTCTTTCGTGATCGAAAGAGGGGTTCCAACCGCGGTTCTTATACCGGGTTTAATGAGTTTTGTAGCTGGCCTACTTGTCCCAACTTGCGCCGAAGCGACACCGGCCAGCCCTAGCGAGATCAACAAAACTCTTAACATGATCACCGAAAAACACCTCGTGATATTCGATTCCAGCGTTGGTCTATCAAGGGACGACAAAGCCCACTCTGCCTTACCACAACTCGTCCCAGCCTCAGAAGCTGTTGGGTTTTCAATCGCATTGTGTTTGTCCATCGCCAAACTTTCAGTTAAACGGTTTTTCATGCTCTCAAACCACTCGTAAAAATTTAAACTCCACCACACATCAGCATCTTGGGTCACCTTAACCCGTTTGCTTACCAACCCGATCCAAATGGGCCGGGTATTCCCGCACCCTCACCCGGCGGTCCATCCTGCAACTCTCCACGTCCAGGTGATTTACCCGGGCGTTCTCCCGGTTCTCCATCTCCCGGCCTTCGTGCCATCGGGGCCTGACGCGGAAGTGGAACTCCCTCGAGTTGTTCTGAACTCGACTGCTCCAGATTCAACACTTGCTCAAGATTCCGTTGAATCCTCTCGACTCTGGATAGTACTCCGGAATCACCTGATTCCACAGAGCCTCTTTCCACCGCAGTCTGACGTATCTCGGATCCAGTCGTTTCAACCTCCATCGAATTTCCTTGACTAGACATCTTTAGATCCCGTTCAGCCAGATAGCGATATTGCTGCCTGGCGGAGTTGGCAACGGGCTTCCAGATTTCGGGTGCGCGACCCTCCTCACGGAGCAGTCTTGCGCCAATATACTGAGCAGCAGCAAGTTCCTCTCTAATTGCATCTACAGGCAATCGTTCCCGACTCTCACCACCAACGCCTTGCCCCTGTTGCGATCCTGACACCGGCACCAACAATTCGCGTTCGCTAACGCGTATATCCAACAGAGCTCGCACTTGGTCTACACCATTCAAAACCACTCCCCTCCGTACCATGGCTCTCGCTTCAGCCCACCGAAGTGACTCCAATAGGTATTGATCCTTGGAAGCTAGCGTTTGTGGGCCGTTTCCAGCTGATTGGAGCGACTCCAACATCTGATCGATTGCCTCACTGTAAGTGACCGTGACCTCCTCCCAGCTTTGACTTGCCTCGGAGTAAGCCTCGGACTGCCTTTGCTCCTGTTCAAGGACCTTCAAAGCGAGAGGATCCTCGCTTTGTGACTGCCAATCGACTCCAGCAAGAAAGGCGTCTCGCCTCGCTTTGATCACATCCAGTTGCACCAAATAGGCCGCGTCCTGCCTGGCTTGTGCAGCCACGGCTAATTCACCCGCAGCTTGGATTCTCTCGCCAATTAAATCGCGCGCGAGCCAGAGTTGTCCGGGACCATAATGGTATGAGATGGCAAAAACTGGACACAGCATCCAGATCAGCCATAACCAGGCTTTCTGATTCATGATGCACCTCCTAGTCGACTTGGCTGCGCGGCCTGACTTGTGAACTTGGACCTTCGTGGTAACCCAACAAGACACAACATGGGTAGAAGCCCTGCAAGAACTGCCGAACCGACACAGAATGCCATCAGGGCGGCGTCGCGTATGCGCACGCTCTCGCCCAGCTTTGGTTGAACCACTGCAAGTCGATCCAATAAATCGCTGGGCAACTGCTGTTGATTAGCGTCAAAGTAGGTCCCGCGTAGCTCTTTCGCCAGACGCCTGAGGGACGCCGCGTCCTGCCTTGATGCATGTCCCGCGATGGTGGTTGCGGCATTAGTCTTACCGACTCCAATCACCAACGTTTCCGCAATCGAATTCGGGACTGCTCGAATGGGGGTTCCGTCTTTGCTATCTCCATCACTCACAATTAAAAGTAAAGTGGAGTTCTCAGGCCATTTCCTCGAGTACTCGATGGCATCTGAAACGCTTGAAGCCAACTGCGTTTCGCCTTGCTCGAAAGCGGCAAAAATCGGAAGTCCATCGAAGAGATTATTCACCACGGACTTATCAAACGTCTCCTCCAGAATCGGGACAGCCCGTGTGTAAACACCGAAGACCGTGACCCTGGTTTTTTCTCCATCGATGCGATCCATGAGTCCCTTCATTACATCACCTGCCCGGACCATGCGTTGCAGTGGTTCCGAGGTGCTGCTCAGACGGGGTCCAGCATCTTCCAAGAACATACTTGGAGAAGCGTCAAGACAGATGAGTAGGTGTTTGGAGGCTTCCGGATCAGGCTCCACGTCTACCACTGCAGCAGGAACCAGCAACAGAATCACCAACCCCCAGCTAGACAATGCGAGCGAAATCACTCTGAGTGCCGGTGAAATTCTCGCGAAAACGGTTGGGCCCAGGTCGCTACCCTCAATGAGTTTTTCGACTCGAGCAACACGCTTGAGATGAAGAGACTCCGCAAAACCACTGACCAATGCCACAATCCCAGCGGTAAAGCTAGCAACGATGACGGGATTCTCTACCATGGGGTCTGCCTCCACTTCAGAAGGCTGATCAACCAGATCACCAACGTGAATAAGGCAACGGCAGCAAACGGCTCAAAAAAATCGGTAGGGACCGAAGCCGTCGCTACAAATTTCGCCGGTTGCATCCGATCGATATGATCAAAAATGAGTTTAAGTCCATCCGAGTTCGTCGCGAGGAATGCTCGACCCCCGGTCTCCTCAGCTATGGTTGAGACAGCGTTGGGTATCGTGTCGCTGCCGATGTGAATGTGATACATCGTGATGCCGGCCTCATTGAGCCGATCCACGATACCACTCACTGCATCGGCACCATTGAGGTCACCGCTCGCGCCATCTGACACTAAGACCAATAATCGGTCATTCTGTGGTCCCTCATTGAGACCGGGCAGACCTCCAAGCGCGACGGCACTTCCAAAGAGTTGTGTTTTAGCCCGATTGGACCGCCACTGCGTAGCATTCAATTCAGTCTCAGCCGAACCATCGAGCAGCGCCCCCTCGCGTTCCATATTGTCAGCGCAATACTCGAGAGCCGCCCCAATCATGGTTCCTCCCATCCCGCGTGGTTGATTTCTCGGGTTAGCGAAAACGAGTGCATTACGCAGTGCTTGCAGGTCTTTGGTCAGAGGAACCCATCTCAGAGGCCACGAGCCGAACAGTGTTAAACCTATCGCATCGCCCTCTCTCGCCAAGGTAAACGACTCGATTGCGGAAGCAGCACTCTCATATCGATTCATCTCCCCCATTCCGGCACCCATGCTGCCGGAGACGTCCATGCAAATGGTGATATGCGTTGCCACGCGTTCCCTGTCGGGTACTTTTAGGACTTGCGGTCGGGAGATCATCACGAGAGCCGCGGCTAACATCACCGAGGGCAATAATTCAAATGTACGCAAAAACCACTTCAGACCGTTCCTCGGCCGCGTCTTCACGCCATCCATTGGCAACTTAATCTCTGTTCCCTTCCTTCTAACCAGCCACCAACAAAGGATTGCAGGAATACAAAGAAGCAATAGACGCTCGGGAAATAAAAAAGTCATTCCATCGATCCCTCATCACTGGAGGAAACGAGCTCTTTAACATCCTTTTCACCGTCATCTACCATTTCTTCCAATTGTTTCAATTCACTGACCAGCTCTGCTAATCGTGCGGTCTGCGAATGACTTGGATCTGAGTCAGCGGAATGCAACCAGCGTTCAACCCTTCTGAGATAAGCGCCCTTGTGTTCATCCCTCTTCAGAACAGGCAGCGCGGTAAGCAACGAATCTGCCAATTCCGATTGGTCGATCATTTTTGAATACAGTAGCCATTCGAACTCGGCATGTTCCTCAGCACTCAAAGGTCGATTCACGGCATCATTTGCAATACTCTGCAATCGTTCCATGTGGGTTGGGGGTGGCTCCATGGGCGCTGATTCCAGCGCCGTTCCGTCCCGTCGTCGAGCGCCCCAAACCACGATGGGAATGGAG
>JAAXIK010000002.1:8676-18046 GCA_012270385.1 Rubripirellula sp.
AAGCTCCGAGACCACAGTCACCCAAAGCGGCTCGAGCGACCTATCGGAATGCACATGGGATTTTCCGTCGAGGGTCAGCAATTGCGAGAGATCAAAAGTGCCAGCCTGCATTCCAAAAAAACGGAGCACATATTCGTAAACTGTATTCGCATCATCTACATCGCCTTTACTGCCCATTAGCTCCAGACGTACCAGCACCGGTCCGTCCACAGATTGGTTGGCACGCACCTCTAATCCTGAGCTCACATGGGTAAAACGAACACTACCACTCAGACCTCTCCGAACCGTTGCACGTAACGGTGCCTCGCTGCTGGGTGACTGATTTGCAGTACTCTCCACGCGCGTCATTTGAACAATCTCGGTAGCCGTCTCTACTGCCCAAGCGAACTCGGCAGTGTTCATCCCTATGGCCGCCACCATGGATGTGATGAGCATCGTCCTGTAGGTAATCGTCATCGCTGTCCCCTCATGAGCGATACACGTGTCATCAAAAAATGACGCAACGGACCAACGAGGTCTTGATCCGTAACGAAACGCGCGTAACTCACATCGGCGGCGGCGAGGTTTCTCTCCAAATCGATGTGGTGATTCCACGAATCTCGGTTGGAAACAAGAAACTGCTGATTGGATTCCGACTCTGCCCCGACAAAATACCCGGCCGACAGATTTCCTCCTTCAGACGGATCCACCAGATGCAAAACAATTACATCGTGCTTAGGGCCCACTTTCTTCAGCGCACTTTCAACTCCGTCTTCGAACAGATCACTGATGACCACGATCACGCTCTTTTCACGAAGCTTGAGGCACAAGGAATCAATTCTCTTTGAGAGTTCGGTGGTTTCTTCAACCTGCTTCGCTCTGAGAGGTTCCAGGTGACGCCATAAATCGTCGGGCGAAAGACTGGGATGTGCATCACCAAGGATCCGGTCAAATCGACTTCCCCCGCTCAACACACTTACAGGACTTAGTCGCCGGATCGACACCAAACCCAACGCACCCGCAATCCAAACTGCCAACGCATGCTTACTCAAATGTGTCGAGCTAATCTGCATCGACGCGGATGTATCTACCAGTAGATACATCGACATTCGTTTTAGCGTCTCATGCTGCTTGACATAGGCGACGGGCATACGAGCAGTGACCTTCCAGTCGATCTGCCTCACCGAGTCACCAGGCTCATAGGGCCGGGACTGAGCATATTCCAACCCGCTCCCAACAAAAATGGACTCATCCGTACCGAACCCGATATCATCCGCCACGCGTCTGAGTAATAACTCAAAATTATTCCTCGAAAGCGCCTCTGGATCAGGCAGCAGAGTAGCTCGAGGGGAATCGGTTCTCACCATCGATCTTCGCCTAAAAAATCGAGCCCACTAAATCTTCCAACAAGCCTCGACCCGTTACACCCTCTGCGATGGCTTCATAATTCAGCCTTACACGATGAAGAATAACATCCTCCGCGAGACAAAACAGATCCTCTGGAACCACATAGTCGCGTCCATAGAGATAGGCTCTTGCCCTGGAGGCCTGCACCAAACTCAGTATTGCACGGGGACTACAACCAAGCACGAGATGGGGATGCTTCCGGGTAGCGTTGATAAGCTTCACACAGTCATTAACAAATACATCGCTGACATGCACACGCTGCACGGACTCCATGGCCTCGGTAAGGTCACCGATCTGCAACGGTTGATGATCACCGATGGCATCAAACATCGATTGAGGAACAGCCCCATCACCTTGTCTGACGAGTTTAAGGTTGAGCGTCCTACGAACCACTTCGGTCTCCTCGACTTCGGTGGGGTAACGCAACCGGTGACACATCATAAAACGATCCAACTGGGCCTCCGGAAGCTCGAAGGTTCCAGCTTGCTCAACGGGATTCTGTGTAGCAATGACAAGAAAAGGAGCGGGTAGAGAGTGAGTCTCCTCGCCGAGTGACACTTTTCTTTCCTGCATGGCTTCAAGCAACGCGGATTGAACCTTGGGAGAAGCGCGATTGATTTCATCGGCCAATAACAGATTGGTAAAGATCGGACCTTTGTGAATCCGGAATTCACCCTTTTTCTGATCAAGAATTTCGGCCCCTAGAATGTCAGAAGGAAGGAGGTCGATCGTGAACTGGACCCGTTTAAACTCTAAACTGATCGCCTTTCCAACCGACTGAACCAACAGGGTTTTAGCAATTCCGGGAACTCCCTCGAGCAGCAGGTGACCTCCGGTTAACAGAGCAATCAGTACTCGTTCCACCACCTCACTCTGACCCACCACAGTCTGAGCAACCTGCCCAACTACCGCGCGTCCAAAGTCCGATTCAATCTGCAAGGACGCTATCTCGTCGACTTCAGGTTTACCGGGTCCAGCCTCTTGTTGGCTAATGCTCATTTGGCTTCTTTCCTCTATTCGCTCTACTCTTCGAGCGACTCACTTCTATGATTAAACGGTGTACCGCAAAGGACTCAGAATCCTAAACTTGGGAGCCACCCAACTCATACCTCAAACGACACACGAGCTATGGATGAAAAAATGTGAAGCGTCTAGGCGCCTTATCATCTCATCGGTTCCGCCAAAAGCGACTCAATGGCGTCTCCAAGCTTATCCATCCTCAAACCTGTGGCACGAATCAGTCCTTGCCTATCGATCAGCACAGTCACAGGTGACACTCTGACGGAATAGCTCTTTGCGGTTGCTCCCGCCTCTCTTGGCTCAACCGTCTGCGCAGTGACCGCCTGTGCGGTCTCCTTGGCTGTTTCGTCGATTTGCTTGGGTGACTTATCGTTCTGACTCGGTTCTGTATCAAGAATGATAGGCATCGTCAGACCAAGTTCTTTTGCTCTTTTGGTCACGCTGTCCCACTCCACCTCGTGATCGCAGACCACAAGAAAGCCGACACCTTGATCTGTATATTTGTTTGCCACCTGATTTAGCTGTTTGAGATGGCGTTCACTTAGGCTGTTCGTCGGCTTTGAGAAGTGGAGAACACGAATCCTCCCCTCAAAATCTCCGAATGCAAAATCTGTTGGCTCTGCGTCGGGCGATCCTGTAGCCGAAGGATCTTCAGATGGGATCTCGTTAGTCGCCTCGTTCGAATCGCTCCACCATTTCTTAGCCATGACCGCGGGACCCGGCTTCCCGACACTATCGACCCATGGCGACATCTGCTTCGCACCACGGTGAAACCAATCCTGATCAAGCGAGGCGAGTTTCCTGCTCGGAGCAACCTTACCTGACTCTCCAACCAGTTTCCTAACCACATCACCGACATGACTAGGGGTGATACCGGCTGCACGAACCACCCCATCGCGATCAATCACCACGTACGTTGGAAACGCGTTGATCCCATAGACTTTTGCGGTGTCGCCACTGTCTAACGCCACGGGATAATTAATACTCTTGGAGTTGACCATCGCTGGTGCCTTATCCCACCCCGAAGTCGCGGAGTGAAGTCCAACGAACAGGAGATCCTCGGGAAACTCAGCGACAAGGGCGTTGTTTTTCGGAATAGATGCCACGCAGGGTCCACACCACGTTGCCCAGAAATCGATGACCACCACCTTACCGCGACTGTCATCAAAACTTTTCTCCTCACCAATCCAACTGGTCGCACTCCAAGACACCGCAGGTTTTCCTTCCCACTTCGTCCTAACACCCGACTTTGGTGAAAAATACCACTCATCAGGAAATTCCGCCCCTTGCAGTGACGACGCGGCGGAAGCCATTACGAAACTCAAGAGTAGCCAGCTGTTCCTAATTGTGGAGGAACGATCCCCAGATGAAGCCAAAACTAAAGGCAGGAAGCTAATCATGAATACTACGAACCTACAACGGGAAGGGAACGAGTGAAGCACACTGTCTTTGAATAAGATAACAGGTAACGCGAAACTTGGGGGCTAAAGATTCTTGCTCTGGTATAAATAGCCCGGTTTACCGATTGGTTCCTGATCCCGCATCCAACGGATTTCGTCTCAAACATGCCAGCTAATGCAATAAATGACCTCCCATCGGTGCATCTAAAAACCAATTCCCATCCCTTAGCCTTGGTTTCAAATCAACAGCTCGTTCCCTTTTCACTCAACGTAGATGGGTTACGATACTGCCGTTTTGAACCCCAACGAAGTCTGAAAGGATAACTATGAGTGACCGCATCATCATGCGTACCGGAGAGTGTCTGATTGCAGGCGGCCCCCCCTTCACAGCTGCTGAACCCGAAGTGGTCATCGGAGAACTCGCTGGTCCGGTGGGAACACAGATTGCGACTCGGCCTGGTAACCAATCTGCCGGTCACTCTAAGGTTTTTGCGATTCTCGACACAGACATTCAGGTTCGTCCCGTGACTCTTATGGTAAGCAAGGTTACCGTGAAGAGCACCGCTTACACCAATATTCTGATGGGAACGGTCCAGGGTGCGATAGCCAATGGGGTTCTAGACGCCGTTCGTGAAGGGATACTCCCCAAGGAGAAAGCCAATGACCTTGGAATTATCTGCTCCGTTTGGCTTAACCCAGGAGCGGCCACCGATGAGAACCTCGATCACGAGGCATTATTCGACATTCATCGACGAGCAATGAAAGAATCGATTCGCAAAGCGATGACCCATGAACCGACCATTGACTGGCTTCTGGATAACCAAGATAAGGTGACTCACAAATACTACCAGCGATCCCTCGACGCGAAGAAAAACCAAGGTTAAACCCTTGACCGAGCCCCGCACCCGTTGAGCGAAGTTGACGCAGGAACCCGCAGATTCCTTGAAAAGCTCACCCTCGCTGGGTGAGCTTTTTATTGGCGAAAACGATCCTTATCCCTAAACCCAAGGTACGCCTCCACGCAATCAATCATTAGCCCCGATGGCCGCACCAATCCTCTCTTCAAGGAAAAAGTAAATTTCCTTTCATTTTGCCTGCACGAATTCATGGTTCTCAACCACTAACCCTTCGCAACCGGTTAGCAAAAACCTTTTCAATCGGACCTCAGTGATTAAGGCTGAGATCCTCCAATAGTCTTAGGAGATACCATGTTAAAGTTCCACACCTCCGCATTGGCCGCACTCATCGTCGTTGCAGCCTCAACCCCGACCGTTTTCGCAAATGCTGAATCTGACGCTAAGCGATGCGTTACCGAAATCCAAAATCGAGTCACTCGATTCACATGGAACGTACAAGCCATCACCGAGGAAAAACTTGAGAATATTGCGCGCGCCCTCTCGGCGGGTCGTTTCGACCTAGCCGTCGCGGAAGCACGCGACGCTTATCAACAGGCTGAGACTCTGGGTACCTCCGCTGGTGAATCAATCCGAGAACTGGGACGAACCTGTGTGCGTAAGTTACTGCACAAGAATCGCCCAGATTTGGCACGGCGGGTCAAAGAGGCCGAAGAGACTGCATTAGAATCCATTCGGAGCACACTCCGTCGACAACGTGCCGTTCTTGAGGCAGAACTGCAGTAAGGCGGAGCAATTCCCTGAATGATAAAATCAAGCCCCACACTGGCGTCGCCTTTTCGAGTGACGCCAGTGGGTGAGTTAGACACATACCGCAAGCCCAAGTTTTCTCATCCTTGAATATGACTTCCGACCGGAACCCATCGCGCTCGAGCCAGTCTGACAGGATACAGATATCCTGCAGTGCAGGCTCAGTGCAGTCACCGATGGAGGGAACCGAAACCTCGCTGGTCGCCGGTATGATTGAGGGTAATGAGCATTCATGGGAGGACTTCGGGAGACGGTCTAAGCCATTGGTTCTGGCTCGTATTAAGCGGACCTTTGCAGAATTAAATTACAATCCACCTTCGGTTGATACTTGCTGCGAAATCACTAGCGCTCTCCACGATCTACTTCTCGCCAATGATAAACGAGCACTCAAATCTTTTCAGGGAAGAAGCAAACTTTCCACTTGGTTAACGGTGATCATTCGACGAGTCACGATTCAACACCTCGCGACAGAACAACGTCTTGCGAAGAAGCGTGATCGTGAAACCGCCTTGGAATTGGTCGAACAAAAGGAAAAGACAGCGCAAGAACATCAAGGAAGGTTAAACATACTGAAGCTGGCGAAATCTAAACTGTCTGTTGACGACCAAGAAATTCTGAAGCTTCATTATGAGCGTGAGCTAAGCTACAGCCAGATTGCAAAGCATTTACGCATCTCCACCAACGCAGTGGGCCCTAAACTTTCTCGTGCAAGAACGAGGCTAAGGGATCAGATAAGACGCGTTGAATCCAGCGCAGGAAACACCACGGAACCTAGAGCTCCCTAACACACCCACATTTCAAACTCATTCATCACAGCCCTCTATCGTCCCACCCACATTCGACATGTCCGATTCGTCAAAAGATCTCCGATACTTACTTACCCACTTATGTGGTGAGTCGTCGCGCATGGACATCCATGGACAGTTTGAGGATGAGAGCATTGCGGATCACACAAGGGCACACCTCCAACGGATCCGCTCGCTCCTTAACGAAGAATTAACTCTCGACGAACGTCTGAACGCCTCCTCCAAATATCCCCCTGAGCAGGTCGCTGCTTATGTAGACGGTACCCTAGGAAAAACAGAATCCGATGCATTCGAAAGTGAATGCATGAGTTCAGCTGCACTGATGCAGGAATTATTTTCGTTAGTTACACCTGATGGATCGACCGAGGGTCTAGATTCATTCCAGGGAAACCCGATCGAGGTAAAAGGAGCTAACACCGATATTGCGAACAATCGTCCCTCAACAGTAACGGAGATCCAGATCGCCCCGGTCCCCGTTTCCAAAGCGAGGTACAACAGCAAGAGGTTCTACACCCAGTTGCTTGTCGTTGCTGCCACAGGGGCTCTCTTACTGCTGGGCTGGAACTGGTGGTCACAGCGTGAGAAGCCCTCTGTCACGCCAACCCAAAATGAGATTGCAATTGAGGATCCTCCTTCCCAACAAGGCGACGTCAACGAGCGAGAGTCCGTTCCTAGGAAAAACAACGACATGGAATCGATTGCAACGGATCCAAACCGTGCGTTAGATCCAAAGGGACCGCTCGCACAGGCCCCAGAGTCGGAACAGAAAGTCACTTCGAACGACTTGCAAATCAAGGATAGGATCGCACCGAACGCACCTGAGATGGATCGACAGAGGGACGGCCTGGAGAGGTTAAAACCTAGCGGTAATATCCAAGAGTGGCTGGTGCTGAAATACGTTGATGGTATCGCTGTTAAAAATAAATCAGCAAATTCTTCATGGCACTGTATCCACCACCTCACTAGCCAATCAAGAAGCGTCGAACCGGAGAGCACCCAATCGGAGTGGGCAGCGGTAGCCACCTTGAGTCGCTCTAGAATTCATGCTGAAGCGTCTGACAAATCGTCGATCATTCTGGACCAAAATACGGTCTTAACTGTCAGCAGAAACAGCGATCTAGCGTCGGCAAAAATCACCTACAAGATCGACTATGGGAGAATCATGTTAGCTGATCTGATGACGGATCAAAGCCTTGATTTAGTGATACAGGGTCACCCAGTAACACTGACGGTTCAACGGGACAAAACGACGGTTGAAATCGATTGCCGAAACTCAGACACGCTCCTGACCACGACACAGGGTCAGGTAAACGCGAATGCTCTCGAGATACCCAGACGGAAATCGGCCAAACTCAATGCGCAAGGCGAAGTGGAGAAGGCATTGCATATCGCTAAATCCGAAAATTGGGCAACGCCTCCCATCGATGAACCGTTCCCAAAAGACATTGCTGATCAATTCAACCACGCTCCCAAGTTTCTTGCCCAAGCCAACGCCTTAGCGACGAATCCCAACCCTCTGCTCCAAGGTGTGGCAGTGGAGTGTATTCTGGCGATGGAAACGCTTGACCCTCGTAGCATTGGCCCGGAAGCGTTGACCCCACTCCTAGACAGCAACAATCCCTTGATCCTTACCCAGTGCGCACTCTGGCTCGAAAGCACTTACGCACGCGGTGAGCGTTTCGGACTTTTGGCGATTCAGAAAATTGCCGGCCACCAAAAACTGACGAATCAAGACAAAGCAGTTCTACGCGAATGGTTTCTAGCTGCTTCGGCGAATGAGCCTTTTAATGACCGCAGGTTTGGACAACTCGTTGCAAACCTCCACAATACTCATTCGGTCATCATGAGGGTGTTGTCGAAAATTTACCTCGAGCGTTTCCTTTTGACCGAACTTGAGATCTATAATCCAATCAACCCTGGAAATAACAAAGAGCGAATCCAACAAGAAGTCAGAAGACGCATCTTACGACGGAAACAGCAACTGGGCGCACCGTAGATGCAGTGACTCACGAATAGATATCCTCGCTCCTTAATTATCAAAATGTCCCACGCCTTCTCCACCCTGCCCTGAGACAAACAAGACAAACGCATGATCATTCTCCCCACTTCAGGCACCGTCCGTGTATGGGCTGTCCCGCTTGTCATTTCTCTGCTCGTTCTGTCCCACCCTGCAAAGGGCCAAAACAAGCAGCAAGAACAATCGGGTAGAGAACAATTGGGTGCGAGCGGTACAGCAACCAACTCCCTTCAGCAACTTTTGAAACGGTTCCAGAAGGCGGACAATAATCAAGATGGACGTCTCACTTGGGCCGAATTGAACCAGTACCGCAAAACCGCACGTCAAACCAATCCAAGAGGAGTCGGTGTTCCGACTACCTTCGAGGTACATCCCGGTTGGAAACAATCGACATTTCCAGAAACATCGATGAGTCTCCAAGCTCCATCAGTCATTCGGGAAGTCTGGGCGAAGGTCTCCAAGGGCCAACAAGTGCCAACATACGATCCCCCCGGAGATGGTGGAATTCGCGTCCTCGGAATTGGGCACCGCTTCATGGCGCCCGGCTATAGAACGCTACCCGCGATCAGTTCCGCTGCGGGCATGGAGCAACCGCTTTATACTCACCTGGGCGGTGGAATGACGGGCAGTGCTCGATACAAATGGGAACAGGAGAACGGTATTTTCCAGTTCGACGGAAAACCTTTTCCAAAAATCCTCGCCGCCATCACCGAAGGCAAGTGGGATGCGATGGTGTTCGGACCCTACTTTAATGATAGGCCCGCGTATTTCGAGTGCTGGATTGATTTCTGCTTGAAGTATCAACCGGAGATGAAGTTCTACCTCGCTGATGCATGTCCACAGTTGTCACAGTTTCCGAAGAACCCAGCGAGCGCGGATGCGTTCACCGAAGCCACACTCGATCGTCGTGGACGAGAACGACGCGAGCTATCCTCTACCGTTCTCAATCCCCTAAAAGCACGATACCCCGGAAAGGTTTTTCTGCTACCCACCTCTGACGCACCGGTGCTGGCAGCCAAGGCGCAACGCCGCGGAGAGCTACCGGGGATCGAAGGCGTCCATCGCGTGAGTGGCGGT
>JAAXIK010000377.1:0-1567 GCA_012270385.1 Rubripirellula sp.
CCAAATCTCTAAGTCGGGTCATCACCTCGTTGTACCTGTGTTCCGCGGTTTGTGGCAACTCTCCCTCTCGCTTATGCACCCTTTCCTGAAGGGTGACCAACTGATTCTTGAGCTGTTCGTTCTCAACCAGCAGTAAAACTGATTCGATGTCCAGTTGATGACCATCAAACTCCAGATCCTGATAGGCTGTGAGCAGCATTTTTGCAGTATTGGTTTCGAACCAATCGGGATCAATCGCTTCGACTGCAGTGATTGCTAATTCGGGATTCTCAATGAAGGTTTCAAAAAGATCACGCTCTAAACTGGCCAGCGGACGAAGTTTCTCTTCGGCTGCACGAATGAAGCTTGGAGTGGCGATTTGACCTAAATGATCCGCTGCCGAGTCGACTTCTGATGATTGTTGAAGTGCGGCAGTGAGGTCTTGCGGCGATCTCGCGTGATCGTCGTTAGATCCCAAGCGGTTCTGTTGAGAATTGACCTCACTCTGAGTAGGTCTCCCTGGGCCTGAGCTCTTTCGATACCGCTCACGACGCTGAGATTCTTCGCGAAGCCCCTTCAGTCGGAGTTCAAGACGCTCTGGCTTGAAGTTGAACCGTTTGGCCATTCGCATGAGCAACTGATCTGGCTTCAGGCCATCAGGAGCTTTGGCAACAATTCGCAACATCGTGTCAACGGCACTCGTTACTGCATGAGTGTCTTCGAGAAGATTGACTCCATCAGTGAGTCTACCTAGTTTATGGTCCAACGCGTCAGGAGCCTCTCGAGCAAGGAGCTCTAAAGCTTCCCTTCCGTGTTGTGCTACGTAGTCCGCCGGATCTTGGCCTTCGGGGAGAGTTAGGACTCTTAGATCGACGTCAGCATGAACAAAAAGTTCGAGAACTTCGTCAGCTCGATTTTGCCCCGCTTCATCTCCATCAAGTACCAGAACCACGCGTTGGGCCAGGCGTTTCAATATTTTGACGTGTTGCTCACCCAGTGCGGTTCCCAGAACTGCAACAACAGGTTCGATTCCATCTTGCCGAGTCATGACCACGTCGGTGTAACCCTCCATCACCAACGCTTCACCCGTTTTTCGTATCGCCTCACGTGCTTGATCGAGCCCGTAGAGTTGATGAGATTTGCGGAACAGTAATGTCTCTCGGCCGTTGATGTATTTACCCCCAACCCGGTCGCCGTGCCGAGCCGCAATGGCTGGGATGATCCGCCCACCAAGTGCAACGGGGCGTCTTTGCAGGTCGAAAATTGGGAACATCAGTCGACCACGAAACATGTCAACAAAGCCATCGCCTGAGCGTTTCGCTGAGGCAACGCCAGCAGCGTGAGCGACTTCTCCGCTAAACCCATTGTCTTTTAACAGGTTGACGGCGAAATCCCATGAATCGGGAGAGAAACCAATTTGATATCGTTTTCGGCTCTCTTCTGTGATTCCCCGCTCTGCGAGGTAATCTCTCGCCAGTTGGCAATCACGACTGGTTAATGATGCCAGTAGCTCGAAATAGGCATTCGAGACAAATTACAGAGAGGAGATAAGATGGGGTCGATGGTCTGGAGAACAGGGTGATGTGAG
>JAAXIK010000377.1:1577-3643 GCA_012270385.1 Rubripirellula sp.
TCCATCGCGGAGAAAAGAGTGGGGCGATCGGCAGGAGAACCCGGTTCGGTGCGTCTGCCGCTGTTGAATTCCGGCACCTCGATGCCTGCTTGTTCTGCGAGCGAGCGAATCGCTGCCGGAAAGTCGACTCCGTCACGTCGCATGACAAAAGAAAAGACATCACCCCCAATGTCGCAGGGCCAGCATTTCCAAGTTTGTCTTTCTTGGTTGACCGTCATCGAAGGGCGTCGGTCGTTGTGCCAAGGGCAGCGTGCCACGAAGTTTCTTCCCTGTGGGCGCAGTTCGGTCGTTGCGCCAATCACGTCGACGATGTCGACCGCAGCGCGAACCCGCTCTTTCAGATCGAAGTCCGTGGATAGGGACAAATTCCAACTCCGTGGGGCACGTCAGGTTCACTCGAACCGGATACCAAGAAGCAATGCAGCAACACTTGAGCAAAACTCAGGTTACATTCTACCGTGAATGCAAGCTGACTGTGTCGCCGCGTCGTTATCTTCCCTGATCGTTCGTCGAATCAGCTTGACGCTACGTTTCAATCGGTCCACCCTCCGCCGTGAGGCGGTCACTGGTCCATCCAGGTTCCAGGTAAATTTCGATTGATGCAATCCTTTGCGTCTCGCAAAACTCTCACAGCCGAGGAACTTGGGGTGATCATCGAAGAGATGTTTCGCGAGCGTCTACAAAGTTTGTGACGGACGGAAAAAACGGTCAAGCCCAATATGTAGTAGAATTTTTTTACGCATGAACGATGTTGCTGAATGACCTTACTCACGCACGGATTCTCCACAGCCCTACTCGGAAGCGACCTGCGGACTTTTATTTGAAATGCTCCCCCATTTCCCCCTTGATGATTCGGAAATCCACTCCACGATGAAACCACCACGAACGATCCATCAAGCGGAGTATGTAAGTCCCGTTTTTCAACAGGTGGTTCATTACTGGAGTGAGCTTTTCTGCATGCGGTGGATACTTGTGATTTCTTTGTTGACTTGCGGTTGCTCCGATCGGGAGCAAGCAAAAGAACTTATGAAGCGACGCCGATCGGAGCAATTGCGGCGGCTAGCTGAGCAGGCTTCTGCGTCCGAAGTTGAAATGCTAGCCATGCAGTTGACGGATTTGATCATCGCCGAAAAAGAAGAGGGTACGGGGGCTTGGTATGTATCCAAAACCGACACCGATGCTTATGTGAAGATTCCCTTTGAGCCACCGAAGGGTCTCTTGCTGGATGCAGACGCCGACGCAGCTGATGAGAATAGGTTTCCTTCTAGGTTTAGGTCCGTTTCGGAATTACGCGAGAAAACCAGTGAAATCAATCACAACCCCGGTTTTGTCGGTGCGGCGGTGTGCAGTGAGTGTCATCAGGAGAGGCATCGGGGATTCATCCACACTGCTCACCATAAAACCAGTGGCTGGATGCCAAATGTTAACCCACACGAGCCTTCGCCTTCAGGCCAGGAGAATGAAGATAGGAATATATGGAGCGCAGGTAATGGAATGGACAGTAGCATTGAAGTCCATGGTGTTTACGCAGATGCCCTTGGATCCAAGATTCTGACTGACTCTATGGGGTCTCCCGTGACTGAGATCGCGGCATTGGAGGGCGGCGTATTGGAGGATCGGGCCCGTGTTGCCGCTGATGCAAGCGTGATGCAGTCGAGTGATTCGGATTTGCGATTTCAGATGACCCGCGGGCCAGATGGATTCTGGCAGGATGTTCATTTAGCGGATTACGATTTGTCGCTGCCGGTTCATGTTTTTACCGGCTCGGCAAAAGCGGGGCAGACCTTTCTTTATTGGCACGAGAAAAAGTTATACCAGTCGTTTGTTTCCTACCTAACCGATCTCGATCGGTGGATTCCAAGTCCAGGGTATTTTGATACCACCGCCGACTACACTCGTGAGATTGGTACGACCTGCCTTGAATGTCACGTCACCTACATCGACCGTGGCGATAAGCGGGGAACACTGAAACCGGATACCGCGATTTGGGGAATCTCGTGCGAGCGTTGTCACGGCCCTGGCAGGCAGCAGGTGGAGGGTCGCGGTTGTGGTCCGTAGGAATAGGG
>JAAXIK010000397.1 GCA_012270385.1 Rubripirellula sp.
CCTCGGGCGAAGAAAAGGTCTTTTCCGCGATCGCGTCAGCGGCGGATAAATACAAGAGCCTTCGTCGCAATCGCTCCAGCAGAGGACCGCAGAGGAATCTATTATTCGTGGTGGTCACTGATGAACGTGGGGACGACCCCAACATGTTGGAAGCTTCGGTAGCGGAGTGTCGAAAGTGGGGCATACCGGTTTACGTGATTGGTGTCCCCGCACCCTTCGGTCGTGAGCACTCTCTAGTCAAGTACGTCGATCCTGATCCAGAATTTGATCAAACCCCGCAGTGGGCGCAAGTTGACCAAGGCCCGGAAACCTTTTTACCAGAACGCGTCCAAGTTGGATTCACGGGCAACTTCGAAGAGGAACCTGTGATCGATAGTGGCTTTGGACCTTACGCCCTCACGCGACTCTGCTACGAAACCGGTGGAATCTATTTCACCGTTCATCCCAATCGTAACGTCAGTCGCCAAGTCAGGCGAAATGAAATCGACGAGTACGCTTCGGACATGAAATACTTTTTTGATCCCAATGCGATGAGTCGTTATCGACCAGACTATTTATCGCCGGAAGATTACGTTTCCATGGTCAAATCCAGTCCGCTTCGGACTGCTTTGGTTAATGCAGCTCAGATGAAACCTGCCTCGGGGATCACCAGGCCGCGAACACGTTTTGTGAAACGCGGTGAAGCCCAGCTAGTTGGAGAGCTCACTACTGCTCAACAAGACGCCGCAAAACTCGAACCGACCCTGATACGGATGGCGGATGTGCTTGAACCAGGAATGGCAGTCCGCGAGGATGAAGAAAGCCCCCGTTGGAAAGCCGGATTTGATTTAGCCATGGGTAGAGTCCTCGCGCAGAAGGTTCGAACCGAGACTGATAACGCGATGCTGGCCAACGCTAAACGAGGGATGAACTTTGAAGATGAGAACAGCAACACCTGGGTTTTAGTCCCGAGCGACGAGATTTCTGTAGGTAGTAAATGGGTCAGTGAGGCTAAAAAAGCACGAGGCCTTCTACAGGGTGTTGTCAATGAACATGCTGGAACACCCTGGGCGTTACTCGCTAAGCAAGAATTGGATGTCTCCATCGGTTGGGAATGGAAAGAGGAGCAACCCGATCTGAATCCACCCGCTCCAAGAAACCCAGGAAACAACAATAATAATAACAATCCTCCACCGCCCGCTGATGACAAAGCGCGGATGATTAAGAAAGCTCCCAAACGACCCATTCCAAAACTCTAATGGGTTTCCGAGTCGTCGGAACATGAAGAAATCAGGCAGATGGGCTCGGCCGATTAAGGCCGAGAGTCATCGTTTGATCAGCGTGTGATGGATAATCTTCTCCACCGCACGCAAATTCTTAACCCGCTGGATAGCGGCGGGTATCAATTCCTAATTGCTTGCTGATTCATCCGCGTCAGACTATTGAGCGCTGTAACTTTCTGTAGATTCCGATGCGGCTGAAGGCTGAGGACTCACATCAGCCTCGGCTTCCCCAACGGCATTTTCGTCGCCGTCGGTATCTTCTTCCGGTGGAACCCTAACCACGGCAACCAACTGGTCTCCCTCATCAACATTCATGATGCGAACACCCTGAGTGTTTCGCCCAATCACATTAATATCTGCCGCTTTAATCCGCTGAATCTTGCCCTTACCTGTCATCATGAAGATTTCATCTTCATCGGTCACTCGAGCGATTCCAATCACCTCTCCGTTGCGGTCACTGGTGCGAATGTCTCGCAATCCCTTACCGCCGCGCTTTTGAGTCCGATACTTCGCACTCGAGCCGATCTCTTCCTCAGATGCGGCATCCGTTTCACCATCGGCAGAGGATGCATTTGGACCAAAGGAAGTACGTTTGCCGTAGCCGTTTTCACAAACGGTTAACAGACTCGCATTGGGATCTGCCACAACCATTCCAACGACCCGATCATCATCTAAGAGAGAAATCCCCTTCACTCCCGAGGTGTTTCGACCCATCGGGCGTGCATCGGATTCACGGAAACGAATTGCCATTCCCTTAGCCGTTACGAGAATGACTTCATCGCCAGGCCCGACCACTGCAGCATCAACCAGTTCATCTCCCTCACGCAACTTGATCGCAATGATGCCGCCACGTTTGGGCCGACTGTACTGTTCCAATGGCGTCTTCTTGACTAGGCCACTGCGAGTAGCCATCACCACGTAATATCCCTCTTGATCGAAATCGCGAACTGCAAGACATTCCGCGACCTTCTCTTCATCCTCAAGATTGAGGAGATTCACAATCGCTCTTCCCTTACTGGTACGTGGTAGTTGGGGAAGATCGTAGACCTTCTGCCATCGCACCTTACCGGTAGTCGTCAGAAACAAGAGGTAGGCATGCGTGCTCGCTACGAATAGGTGATTAATCGGATCTTCTTCATCCGTCTTCGCTCCCCGAAGTCCCTTACCCCCTCGTCGCTGAGTGTTGTACTGGCTTGAAGGAGTTCGTTTGATGTAACCTTGATGAGTAATCGAGACTACCATCGTCTCTTCGGTGATGAGATCTTCGAGATTGATATTCCCGAGTTCCTCGGTGGAGATTTCTGTTCGACGTGCGTCACCAAAGCGTTTCTTAATCTCTTCTAGATCATCCTTAATGATGCCGTAAATCCGCTCGGAACTACCAAGAATGTCAACGTAGTCAGCAATTTCCTCCAGCAGACTTGCATGCTCGTCAGTAAGCTTCTCCTGCTCAAGATTGACCAACTGCCCTAGACGCATTCTCAAGATTTCATCGGTCTGGACACTGGTCAGTGAATACGAGGAAGCATCACCTCTCTCCAGTGCAAACTGCTTGAACCCTTCCTCGCCGAGAGCTTTCTTCATCATCGATGCGGGACATTCAACCCCCATCAACCGCTGCTTGGCTTCCGCCTGCGTGCGACTCTCACGAATATTCCGAATGATTTCGTCGATATCCGCCAGTGCGAGAAGCAGACCTTCAACGGTGTGCTTCCGTCTTCGTGCTCGTGCAAGAAGGAACTGCGTTCGCCGACGAATCACGTTGACACGATGTCGTATGAACTCGGTCAACATTTCCTTCAGAGTGAGTTCTCGAGGCTTTCCATCAACGAGTGCCAAGAAGATAATCGAGAAGGTCGTTTGCAGTGGCGAAAACTGATAAAGCTGATTGAGAACCACATCGGGATCCGCGTCACGTTTCAGCTCAATGACCAACCGAACCGGTTCCTTCAAATCGCTTTCATCGCGAATGCCGGAGATTCCTTTGATCTTATCGCCGTTGACCAGAACACCGATTTTATTAACAACCCAGACGCGGTTTAACAGGAATGCAATCTCAGAAACGAGTATTATGGACCGGTTACCTTTTATCGCTGCAGTCGTGCAGCGAGCCCTCAGGACAATGGTACTCCGTCCTGTTCGGTAGCCACGCCAGATTCCCGAGCGACCGCAGATAATACCTCCAGTAGGAAAGTCGGGACCAGGAACGATTGAAAAAAGTTCTTCCGTGGTGATATCGGGTCGATCGATCAGTGCGATAACAGCGTCGCATATCTCAGTCGGATTATGGGGAGGAATACTGGTTGCCATTCCAACGCATATACACCCGGAACCATTGACAAGCAAATTCTGGACCTAACTCGGTACAACGGTAGGCT
>JAAXIK010000034.1:0-1988 GCA_012270385.1 Rubripirellula sp.
ATGGAAGGTCCTGCTGGTAAATCAACTGGCGATGCAAATGGAGCTTCGGGACGAGGAGCAGCTGGAGGGTTTGGAGGGCCAGGCGGCGGAGCCGGAGGTAGACCGAATATCAGCACCATCGTCGATCGGAGCATGGAGCGAAGTGACACAGATGGTGACGGTCAGTTGTCAGCCTCAGAAATTGAAGCGATGGACAGTCAGTTTCGCGGGTTCATCAAAGCAGCCGATGGCGATGGTGATGGGATTGTGACCAAAGCCGAATTGATGAACTCGTTTCAGTCTCGAATGGGTGGCGGCGGAGGGCGTCCATGATCGATGCCAGTCCGAATCACGCTCATTCAGAGTCTACCGCTTCAAATGGAAAGCGGTTGGCTACATCCATACGGAATTTGACTAAGGATTATGTCCTAAAGAGTGAGACGGTCCGTGCTCTTCGAGGTGTGTCTTTTGATGTGCCGGAAGGAGATTACGTCGCCATCATGGGGCCTTCCGGTAGCGGCAAGAGCACACTGCTCAATTTGTTGGGCTGTCTCGATCAACCCACAAGTGGAAGCTTGTATCTCGGGAATGATGATATCGCTACGATGACGGACGATCAGCTAGCTGATATTCGCAGCGAGAGAATCGGGTTTGTATTTCAGTCGTACAATTTGATTCAACAGTTGAGTGTTGTTGAAAACATTCAAGTTCCACTTTATTACCAAGGACGTCTTGGAGCTGAGGAACGTGCTAGGGCGATTAGTTTGGCGGAGAGAGTTGGATTAGGTGATCGACTTGATCACCGCCCAACACAGCTCTCGGGTGGACAACAGCAACGCGTAGCGATCGCCAGAAGCCTTGTGAATGATCCGCTTTTTGTTTTGGCCGATGAATCAACCGGTAACCTCGATTCGGTCACCACGGATGAGATTCTCGCGCTTTTTGATGAGTTGAATGAAGAGGGACGTACCATCATTCTGGTGACTCATGAGGACGATGTGGCGGAGAGAGCGAAGCGTGTCGTCCGACTCAAGGATGGGATGTTGCATACCGACGAAGTAATCTCCGAAGAGAAGCGAGCTGCAGCGAGGGATGCCCAGCGTGCTGCCGTCGAAGAACTCCTCAAGAAGCAGTAACGTTTTTAAGTAGGAATTTTCATGCTTTGGCTCAGAACGTGGAAGCTCGGTACCAAGAGTCTCGCCCTGCATCCATTACGAACGGGTTTGACAATGCTTGGCATCATGATTGGTGTTTGGGCGGTCATCGTTCTGACTGCCATCAGTCAGGGTGCCAGTGAGCAGGTCCAGAAACAAATTGAATCACTAGGCTCGACAACCATTATTGTTCGTAGCCAAAAACCGACTGAAGATAAGCTGCAAGGACGAGGTGCAACCAAATACGGTCTTTTGCGGAGTGATCTTCAACAAATACTTACGAATGTTCCCACCATCAAAACGGCTGTTCCCATTCGGGAAATTCGCCGGCAATTTACCTACCGCGATCGGGTTGTGGATGGTCGCCTTGTCGGTTGTACGCCTCTCTACGCTGATGTAAATCACTTGAAGATGCGAGTGAACGGCGGAAGGTTTATCACCGATGTGGATCAGATTAAAGCCGACACCGTCTGCGTTTTGTCAGCGGGTGTTGCCGAGAGATTGTTTCCTTACGAAGAACCATTGGGTAAGCGGGTTACCATCCCAGAGCACACGGACAAATACAAGGTTGTCGGTGTAGTTGAACACCGCAATCCATCCGCAGCTATTGGTGGATCATTGGATTCACAGGATTTCTCTTCGGACATCTATATTCCAATACAGACTCTACGGAAACGCATCGGCGATACGATCATTACACGCCGTAGTGGACAGTTCCAAGCTGAGATCATGGAATTGAATCAGATCACCTTGCAAGCGAGCACTCAGGAACAAGTTCGCTCGTCGGCAGCCTTGATTGAGACCATCTTGGCACCTAAGCCTGATGCCATGAGAGACACCGCAGTGGTTGTCCCT
>JAAXIK010000034.1:1998-18011 GCA_012270385.1 Rubripirellula sp.
ACGCCGTCCTTATGTTTGACCTTCATCTGAAACTCCCTCTTGAGCTGCTCGAGCAAGCTAGAAACATGAAGTTAATGTTTTTGGGTATTGGAATTTTGATTGCCTGTATCTCCTTGGTGGTGGGCGGAATTGGCATCATGAACATCATGTTAGCCAGTGTGACTGAACGAACTCGAGAGATTGGTATTCGCAGGGCGTTAGGCGCTAAGCAGGGCGATATTACCCGTCAGTTTCTGGTGGAGACCATTGTTTTGAGCTTTGCTGGAGCATTGTTGGGGATCGTTGTTGGCTTATTGAGTATTCCTGCCTATCGGACCATGATTTGGTTTGTCCGAAATACGATGGAAGAAAAATTCAACGCCTTGCCTGCCGCGATACGTGAAGCTGAACCGTCTGTTGTTTATTGGACAATTCCACTAGCCGTGGCTATTGCCGTCGGGGTCGGTTTGATTAGTGGGCTCTACCCTGCAGTGCGCGCTGCAAAAATGAATCCAATCGAAGCTCTAAGGCATGAGTGATTTCAATTACTTACCTGGTGAACGGAAACGAATCCTATCTCTTCATTCCAAAGCATAAGATTTCAATGTTGAGGAGATACTTGTAACCTTAGTAGTTCCTTTTCATTTTGAGATCTTCCATGTTCAATGCGATTCGTCTCCTGTCAGTCATCATGGTTGTACTGTCATCGAACTTGAATGCAGAAGATGGATCTGATGCCAGTCACCCAATTCATTTAGCCAGTTACAATGTCCGGTATGCAACGCTCGGTGATGGTGTCAATTGGTGGGGAAAGAGAAGAGAGTCAGTCAGTAAGTATCTGACAAAACTTGATATTTTTGGTTTGCAAGAAGTTACTCATCGACAACTTATCGAGTTACGAGAAGATCTGAATCACTTTGAGTATTATGGTGTTGGACGTGATGATGGTGAGCACAAGGGAGAGCACGCCGTTATATTCTATCGGAGCAGCAGGTTCCAAAAGCTCAGTGAAGGAACCTTTTGGCTGAGCTCACAACCTAGCCGAGTCGGAGAAGCGGGGTGGGATGCAGCGCTCCCTAGGACTTGCACTTGGCTCAAGATCGAAGATATTCGGACGGGAAAGAAGTTTGTTATCGGCAACACTCATTTTGACCATCGAGGTTCTGAAGCGCGT
This sequence comes from Rubripirellula sp., assembly GCA_012270385.1. Lineage (GTDB taxonomy): Bacteria > Planctomycetota > Planctomycetia > Pirellulales > Pirellulaceae > Rubripirellula. The sequence continues at coordinate 3,152 of JAAXIK010000034.1, forward strand.
CTAAAAAGTAGCCGCTTGATACGCAAACGACTTTCAGATCTCGCCGGAGAGTGCCCCATAGTCTTAATGGGCGATTTCAATTGCGTGCCCGGCTCGGATCCTTATGCTGAACTTCTGGCGGGAATGAAGTTGAAGGATGCGAAACATGTATCTCTCCAGTCACCTCAAGGACCCGATAGTACCTGGAATGGATTCGATAAGATTATTCCGGGGAGACGTATCGATTATGTTTTCGTTAGCGATCAAGTAAGAGTAATGGAGTACGTAGTTGATGATCCTCGGACTCCGCAGGGTAGATTCGCTAGTGATCATCTACCTGTTCGAGTTGTTCTTGATTGAAGATCATTTTCCTATTTCGCATTATTTCACTCGGAACTTAGCGATTTGAAGGTGGTCAGATGAGTTTCAGAACAGGTGTCTTGTGGAGGCTGGTGATTAAGTCGGCAGACAACCGTATATAACGGGGCCTACTTATGATTACCCTTACGGAGTCATTGGGAATTCCATTTTCCGAGCCAGTTCGGATCATTTGCTTGTTCTGTTTGGTCATGAAATAGAATTCCTCGGAGCTTCGTTTCTGACTTTTGACGGGAAAATCAGCCGTCGCCTCAAAAAAATGGGGAAAATCGCCCTCTAGAAACAATCCTAATCGCGGCGGCTCTACGATCAACACTTTTTTTGTTATCCTCTGCGGCAATTTGCATGGTCACCTTTCGCCCGCGGAGTTGGGCTGAACTGAGCCGGAGGGCTCGTCCGATCATTTGCGGATTATGGGTGTGTTCCGAGGTTCGGTTCACGCCGCAGTGGTAACTCAGGCTGCATGGGGGTAGAGCCTGCCATCCTCAAAGTGTGTTGCCCGCTGCCTTGAAATTTAATTCTTTCGTTTGATCCACTGGAAGAACCAAAGTGCCACGTCGCGACGACATCAAAAAAATTCTGATTATTGGAAGCGGACCGATTGTTATCGGGCAAGCCTGTGAATTTGATTATTCCGGAACCCAAGCTTGTAAAGCGCTTCGAGAAGAGGGTTATGAAGTTGTATTGGTCAACAGCAATCCCGCTACCATCATGACAGATCCGGGGCTCGCTGATGCTACCTACATCGAGCCGCTAACCTGGCAGATGATTGAAAAAATCATTGCAAAGGAGAAACCTGATGCTCTGCTACCCACGTTGGGCGGGCAAACAGGTCTCAATTGCGCGATGGATCTCGAAGCGAATGGGGTCTTGGAGAAGCACGGTGTCGAAATGATAGGCGCTAACGCGGCTGTCATTGCGAAGGCTGAAGAGAGAGATCAATTCAAAGAGGCGATGGAGAAGATAGGTCTCGATGTCTGCAAGGGATTTACTGTCAATACTCTTGAAGAAGCTAGAACTGCTCTCCAAGAGGTCGGGCTTCCTGCAGTGGTCCGGCCAAGTTTTACGATGGGCGGTAGTGGGTCTGCGATTGCTTACAATCGAGACGATTTTGATGTCTTGGTTCAAAGTGGTTTGGACCAATCACCAGTGACTGAGGTTCTGATCGAAGAATCCATCATTGGGTGGAAAGAATATGAGATGGAAGTGATGCGAGATAAAGATGATAACGTTGTTATTATCTGCAGCATCGAGAACTTCGATCCAATGGGAGTCCACACAGGTGATTCGATCACGGTTGCACCGGCGCAAACCTTGACGGACAAAGAATACCAGCGGATGCGAGATGCTTCACTGGCTGTCATACGGGAGATAGGTGTCGAGACAGGTGGTAGCAATATTCAATTCGCGATCGAGCCCAGCACGGGCAGAATGATCGTCATTGAAATGAACCCCAGGGTGAGTCGATCCAGCGCACTGGCTAGTAAAGCAACGGGATTCCCTATTGCCAAGATCGCAGCGAAACTTGCGATTGGGTATCGATTATGGGAGTTGCCAAATGATATCACAAAGCAAACGAAAGCTTGTTTTGAACCCACTATTGATTACGTAGTAACGAAAATACCACGATTTGCTTTTGAGAAGTTTCCAGAGGCTGATGCGACACTGATGACACAAATGAAAAGTGTCGGAGAGACGATGGCAATTGGTCGCTCTTTCCGAGAGTCTTTTCAAAAAGCGATGCGAGGTTTGGAGGTTGGTGCATTTGGTTTTGGCAGCGATCATCGGGATCTCTGGGGAACCGAATCGCAACCGGATGACGATGAGATTCGAGCAAAACTTAGTACGCCCAATGCCGAGCGTGTCTTTTATATTCGTTACGCGATGAAATCGGGCATGTCAGCATCCGAGATTCATGCAATCACTCATATCGATATGTGGTTTTTGGACCATCTTGTCCAGCTTGTTGAGGAGGAAAACCGGTTAAGGGAACTCGGTTCCTTGGACAAGATCGGCCCTGAAGAAATGCGAAGCGCAAAACGCAATGGATTTTCTGATCGCCAGCTTGCGTGCATCACCGGGACAACAGAATTAAAGGTTCGAGCACATCGCTTAGAGTTAGGAATCAAACCAGTCTACAAGAGTGTTGATACCTGTGCTGCTGAGTTTGAAGCTTATACGCCCTACTATTACAGCGCCTATGAAAGTGAAGATGAGTTGCCAGCACGCGCGGACAAGAAACGCATCATCATTCTAGGTGGTGGTCCAAATCGCATCGGGCAGGGAATCGAGTTCGATTATTGCTGTTGTCACGCAAGCTTTGCACTCCGAGATATCGGAATTGAAAGTGTCATGGTCAATAGTAATCCGGAAACAGTAAGTACGGATTACGACACGTCCGATGTTTTATTTTTCGAGCCTTTGACCATCGAAGACGTACTCAATATTTGTGATGCAATTCAGCCTGATGGTGTGATTGTTCAGTTCGGCGGTCAAACACCTTTAAACCTCGCTCGTGGCTTACAGGAAGCGGGAGTGCCGATCATTGGTACAAGTGTCGATACTATCGAAACGGCTGAAGATCGGGAGCGATTCCAGAAGTTAATTGATGATTTGGAGCTGCGGCAACCTCCCAGTGGGATTGCTCGCAATATGGATGAGGCACGACGTGAAGTGAAGACGATTGGTTTTCCGGCGCTGGTACGACCTAGCTTCGTCCTCGGAGGCCGTGCAATGGAAATATGTTATGACCAGAGTCAGTTTGACCGGTATGTAGCGGAGGCGTTCGTTGTAGCTGATGGGCAACCCGTTCTTATCGATCGATTCTTGGAAGATGCAACTGAAGTTGATGTCGACGCGGTTTCCGACGGGCAAGATTGTGTCATTATGGGAATTATGGAGCATATTGAGGAAGCGGGAGTTCATTCCGGTGACTCGGCTTGCGCAATTCCGCCATTTAGTCTCACTCAACCGGTACTCGAGCAGATTCGCGAAGCAACAAAGAAGCTCGCGTCGGCTCTCGAGGTGATCGGGCTGATGAATATTCAATTTGCGGTCAAACGCACCGCAACCGAGGCAGTGCTTTATGTGCTTGAAGTGAATCCAAGAGCCAGTCGTACTGCACCCTTCGTCGCAAAATCAACGGGTGTTGCTGTTGCCAACATTGCAACAAAAGTCATGACGGGGATGAAATTAAAAGACCTCGGGATCACCCAAGAACCCATTCCATCACATGTCTCGATTAAAGAAAGTGTGTTTCCCTTCAGGAAATTTGCCGGTGTGGACATCGTCTTGGGACCTGAGATGCGTTCGACAGGCGAGGTGATGGGTATTAGCGAGAAATTTTCAACCGCCTTTGCAAAAAGTCAAATTGCTGCAGGTAGCTTATTGCCCGAGCAGGGCAAAGTGTTTGTCAGTCTGACTTCGCGACATAAAGATGCGGCTAAGGATTTAGGGGTTCAATTACGCGAATTAGGTTTTGAGCTTCTTGCAACCGCTGGGACTGCTGCAAGATTAAGCCAGGAGGGAGTGGAAGTCACCACTGTCAAAAAGTTGGCAGAAGGTCACCCGAATCTCATTGACTACCTAAAGAACGGTGAGGTTCAGTTAATCCTCAATACCCCAAGTGGAAAGGGTGCGAGGACAGACGAAGGCAAGATACGAGCCGCTGCGGTGCAGCACGGCGTTCCATGTATAACGACGATCGCTGCAGCTGAAGCAGCTCTGCGAGCCATGAAGGCAACCAAGGAGAAGCCTCTTGAGGTGCAGTCGTTGCAAAGTCGTTACGCAGTTGCCAAATAGAAGATGAGGCTGTTACCAATTCGACAAGCCAATATCGAAATACTCCAAGCCTTTTGGAGGATGAAGAATGAAACTTATTTCATTTGCTTTGGGCACTGAATGAAATCGAGCTAACCTCGGAATGTGTGTTGGTGCTGGATGTTTTTAGTGACCTTAAAGCACGTTGTGAGGCACCTATGAATTCCAACGAAAATTCAGCCCATAAAACTAGCTCCACGGTTTCTGGGGGAAGCGGGTCGATGGATACATCACTACTCAAACTGCTCGTGGTCGATAACGAAGCCGCGCACGCTAGAGCAATGATGGAGAGTCTCGAGAAGGTCGGCTACCAATGCGAAGTGGCTACCAGTGGGCCTGAGGCTGCCAAGCTAATCGAACGAGAAACGTTTGATATTGTTATCACCGATATGGTGATGAACGATGTTGATGGTATGCAAATTCTCAAACTGGCCGGCGAGAGGTTACCCGATTCCCAGGTCGTCATGGTAACTGGACATGCCACGGTTCCTGTCGCTGTAGAGGCGATGCAGATGGGAGCTTTTAATTTCCTCGAGAAGCCGATAACACCAAACCGCTTGCGGGCGATCGCAGAAAAAGCAGCCGAGGCTGTGCTTCTTAAGCGAGAGAATACCGAACTGCTGCAGCGACTCGATGAGCGTTTCGGTTTTGAAGGGATTATCTATGTCAGTAAGAAGATGCAGAGCGTGGTTGATCGTATCCGGCGAATCGCTGCGACGGATGCCACGGTTTTAATAACCGGTGAAAATGGTACGGGTAAGGAGGTAATCGCGCAGGCAATTCACCAGAACAGTCCGCGCAGGAGTAAGAGAATCGTTGCCATGAATACCGGCGCTATCGCCGAGAATCTCGTTGAGAGTGAATTGTTTGGCCACGTGAAAGGATCCTTTACCGATGCGGTATCAGACCGCGAAGGTGCATTTCAATATGCCAACGGTGGAACCTTGTTCCTTGACGAAGTTGGCGACATGCCGATGAGTACACAGATCAAATTATTGCGGGTCCTGGAGGAGAATCAGATTACTAGGGTCGGTGACAATAAGACGTTGAAAGTGAATGTTCGGCTAATTTCAGCGACCAACCGACCGCTGGATGAAATGATTGATGAGGGACTGTTTCGAAAAGATCTCTATCATCGTTTACGTGTTGTGACCGTCGAATTACCTGCTTTGAGAGAGCGACTCGAGGATGTTGTTCCACTGATGGACCATTTTCGCAAATTCTTTTTGCGCCGTCATGATAAGGCGGTGGCACATTTCACACCTGCGGTCACGAAGCGGTTTTTTGAATACCCATGGCCAGGGAATGTTCGAGAATTGCGCAACTTTGTTGAAACCATGGTTGTTCTTGATACCGATGGCAAATTAGACGTTGATGATCTGCCCCCGGAATTGTGCGCTGAGGGTGAAGAATTTGAGCATGAGTTGGATACCATCATAGGATCCGAATCCGGGCTCATTGGGCAGCCACTAAGTGTTATCGAAAGATGGGCTATCGAAGAGACATTAAAACTGACTAACGACAATCGCGATGAAGCGGCGAAAGTGCTAGGGATTGGAGCAAGAACCCTCTATCGAAGATTAGATCAATATAAAAAGGATGAAGACGAGTAACGCCCGCTCGAAAAATCGAAATTGGACAGAGACCTGCCTGACTAGGCGTTCTGTCGAGCGGTGCCACAAGCTTTGTGGAGACTCTGGAAGTGAATCTCTCATTACCACAAGATCTATTCTTCTTGAGATTTATGGATTTCCCGGTCGATGTATGTACCCGCTCTGTCCTGTGAATAGTGTTCAGATAAAACGGCTTCGAAGTCCTCACGCGATCGGATTCGAGCCATGGATAGTCGAACGCTTTCATGATCAGGATGACTCTGAGAGTACTTGATGCAAAACTTGCGCATCAGCAGGGGTGCTCGATTTTCAGGATATGTGGATTCACAGAGTGCAAAGTGCTCCCTCATGACCTCAGCCTGTCTATGAAGGCTTGGCGGTTCGGGTAAGGGGTTTCCTGTTGCGAGCGCGAGGCACTGCTCAAAGATCCAAGGGTTACCAATAGCTCCTCGAGCCACGGTTACTCCGTCAACGGAAGTTTGTTCAATCATATCGAGGCAATCTTGTGCAGTGAACAAGTCACCACTTCCAAGTATGTTGATGCGATCTCCAACGTGTTGTTTCACTTCTTTTAGGAAACTCCATCGGGAAGGACCGATATACCGCTGTTCAACCGTTCGACCATGGATGGTTGCTGCTGCGAGTCCGAGTTCGATGGCACCATCGAGTATCGTAAAAAACTTATCACGACTCTCATCCGAGTCATCAATGCCACGGCGCATCTTGACAGTGACGGGAATTTCATCCGGAACAATTTCCCGGGTTCTCCGAAGAACCTCAATTGCAACGTCTGGCTGTGACAGGTGAAAACCGCCACGGCACCGACCTAACACTTTTTTTACGGGACATCCAAAGTTCACATCGATAATGTCAAAGCCGGCTTCAACTAATTTAAGTGCACCCGAGGCAAATTGCTCAGGTTCCGCCCCCATGAGTTGCCCGCCAACCGGATGTTCCTCGGGGTGGATGTCCAAGAAGTGCTTGGTTTTTTGTCTTTTGCTCAGTGCGAGAAGGAATTGATCAAGCATGACCTCGCACAGGCCGTAGGTCGCACCATGTCGTCTAGCGATAACTCGCATGGGGAGATCGCTGTAGCCGGACAACGCTGCCGGAACAACCGGAACCCCGATTTCGAGATTTCCACTTCGAAGTGGCTTAAGTGATGGGTTTTGACTTTTTGGTGGAGAATGTGAGAGACTGGAGTCCAGCATCCGAGAAGTCCGTAAATTGATGATAGTGGCGATCAATTCGGGTATTTTCAAGACTCCAACGAATAGGATCAAGCCATGGTATATGCGGCAATACATCGCGCCGTTACGATTTTGGCAGTTCTTTTCCCTGTTGCCAACGCATTTGCAAATAATCCAAAGATGAAGATCGAGACCTCAGTATTCGGCAAAACCAAGACTGGCGAAGAAGTAACCCGTTACACTTTGGTCAATTCCCACGGCTATTCCGTCTCCGTGATGGATTTCGGAGCAACATTATTAGAGGTCGTTGTTCCGGATCGCTCAGGCGAATCAGCCAATGTAAACCTTTGCTTCGAAGATTTTTCTTCCTACGAGAAGGGCCACCCTTACTTCGGAAGCTCCGTAGGTAGATTTTGCAATCGTATTGGGGAGGGGAAGTTTAAAATCGATGGGGTGGAGTATCAAGTCACTTTGAATTCTGGGAAGCACCATATTCATGGTGGGAAACAGAATTTCTCTTACCGTCTATGGGACGGTGAAGCCGTACAGCAAGAGGATTCAGTAGGCGTTCGATTCACGCTTTTTAGCCAAGATGGTGAAGAGGGCTACCCGGGGAACCTCACTGCTCATGCTCTGTACACTTGGAATGATCAAAACGAGCTAACGATTCAGTATTCTGCCCAGAGCGACGCGCCGACCCACGTGAATCTCACCAATCACAGCTATTGGAACCTCGGAGGCGCAGGTTCTGGGAGCATCTTAGACCACCTGGCAGTCATTCATGCTGATCATTGGCTCGATGTGGATGAGGATCTGATCCCAACGGGTCGCCTGAATTCAGTCCAGAAAACTCCTTTGGACTTCCGGCAAAATGAAACCTTCGGTCGTCGAATCGCGGAATTACCCAATACCAAGGGATATGATCACTGTTTTGTTGTACGGGGTGACGCGGGAACCATTAGGCAAGCTGCGAAAGTGATTGACCCTAACACGGGGAGAACACTTGAAATTGAAACGACTCAGCCAGGGATGCAGCTGTATACGGCAAATCATTTACCTGGTACGGAACGATCCAATGGCTACGAAAGTCACCATGCCTTTTGTTTGGAGACTCAGCACTTCCCAAATGCTCCTAATGTTTCAGCTTTTAAGAGCACATTGTTACGGCCTGAGCAAACGCTGGTTGAAACAACCATTCATCGTTTTGGGGTTCAGAATTGATCGGTATGTTGGCCGAAAGTCCAGTTTCCTATCTCGGGGGGTTCCGTTCTGTCGAATTTTTCTCAATTCAACCGAACGCTTCCTAGTAGCATCTCTTCCTCAAGCTGAGCGTCTAAATAGCAGGAACAACCTCGATATTCCCTACATTTTGATTCGTCGCGCTATCGATCTAAGTTCAAACGACCGATAAATCTTGACATGAAATGCGCAGTAAGTTAGCACAAACTTAGCATTTGGTGTTTTTGGAGGTCGTGTGCGATGACTTTAGATCTGTTGATCGGTATTTCGACAATACTTGCCTGCTCTCTGCTTGCCTTTCTCTACATCGTAGGTTCGCCAAAACCGAATCAGCGTTTCCTCTTTTCCTCCGTTCTATTCCTTACGCTGGGCTTTGTAAGCTTTTTTGCTGGGAAATTGGCTTGGGCCAGGTTGATCCCCAGCGAATACGTAATTTTCGCGGCTAATTTGGCACCTTTGTTGTTGAGTATCGCGGCAGGCCTCTCTCTGCGAAGCTCACAGATCAGACTAGTCATTCGGCCCATCGCCGCACTCATGTTTTTGGCCGTGGCCATGATCCACGCTGTCGTACCTTATTGCCGACCGATTCTTTATCCAGTTGAATTGAGTCAACAGACTGTCTGGAGCAACGACTACTGCTTACAGAGCCATGCTTCAAGCTGTGCGCCCGCTGCTGCTGTTACGCTTCTAAAATTAAACGGGGTCACTTACTCGGAGAGGGAACTCGCGGACTGGTGTCTGACGAGTGAGAAAGGTACTGATTCGCTCGGGCTGTACAGAGGATTAGCACGAGCGGTTAACTCCACCGCCATTAAGCCTCAAGTGGCGCCGGTGGATCCGTCTGAATGGGTTCAGTCCGCGGCTGTTCCTAACATTTCGCTGGTTTGGCTAGGTAAACCAACGAGTGTCATCCCACAGATCAAGCTTTACGGAAGCAAATCCTTCCGAATTGGTTTTCGGGGAGAAGGGCACGCAGTCGTTGTTCTGGGAAGATCGAAATCGGGTGGATGGAGAATCCTCGATCCTGCCTTCGGCGAAACCATTTGGACGGATCAGCAGATGCAGGATCGGTACACCGGTGAGAGTATCTATCTTGCGAAGCAGAACTAATCCAGAAGCGTACATTTCATTGGATCTACAAGAGAGACAGACATGGATGATAAATGCCTGTCTTCTCTTAATCGATGGCGTCGAAGAATGATTACGCAATGATCTCGGGAACTTCAAAACCTGAACGATACTCACGCTTCAAATAATGATTAGCAGTCTCAGCGTGGGGACCCTCGAATAATTCCGTCTTGCTATTCAATTCGAGCATTGGACTCATTTGAATCGATTGATCTTGAAGGCTGAGATCATGAGCTTGCAGGTGCTGACCCATTTCTCCTAAAAGATCGTTCCACTGACTGAGAGAAGTCTGATTCGCTTTCTCTTCCGAAAAGCTTGTGCCGCAACGAACTGCGACGTTAGCAAGATTGCACCATCCTGTACTATCGTTTCCAACTGCAACTTCTGCATTCAGGAGGCTGCGATCTCGTGCCCGTATGGCATCAATGAAGTTTTGCTGGTGTCTGACATCACCATTACCTCGAAATTCCCGAACCACTTTGCCTTGTAAGTCATAGGCTACAGCTCGACCTCGCTGACCTTCAAATCGACCCCCTTCACAATAGACGACGTAACCACTACTTGGGCCAGGATGTTTGGGGCTTTTCTTGCCATTGGGTTCAGCCGGCAGGTTGGAAAGTCCAATCACAACGGGGATGCTACCGGTATCAAAGTAGGCGAAATGAACATTGGGTGATTCACCTGCATCCTCCAACGCAACTCTCCCCCCACCGCCTAGAATGCGTTTGGGTAGGGCAACACTATCTTGAAATACATTATTTCTGACATCATCAAGAACGTGCACACCCCAATTTCCCATTTCTCCTGATCCGGTATTCCAGTCCCAGTGCCAATCATAATGGAGTGAGTTCCTGAAGATGGGGCGATCTTCAGCAGGGCCGAGCCACAGATCGTAGGCTACTTGATTTTCGATTGGCAGTGGCGTGTCGCGTTTTCCGATTGACGGTCTGATCCCGTATCGATTAACCCGAGCAGCAAGAAGATTTCCCAGGCCTTGTTCCTCATGTAGAAAATGTTTGATTTCTGCTTGCATGGGGTCCGAACGTTGCTGTGTTCCTAATTGGCAGATGCGATTGTATTTTCTCGCTGCAGCGACAGTCTGTTTACCCTCCCATTGGCTGTGCGAAAGAGGTTTCTCTACGTAGACCTCTTTTCCCGCTTGCATCGCCCAAATTGCTGCCAAGCAGTGCCAATGGTTGCATGTGGCGACAACAACAGCATCAATGGAATCGGAGTCCAAGAGTGATCGGAGATCTTTCCATCCTTGTGCCTTGGGAAAACGCTGCTTCGCAAGTCCTAATCTCTTCTCATCTGGATCACACAGTCCAGCAATATTCACGCCATCGACCTTTGAGAATTGTCCCATTAGTTGTCCGGCACGGCCCCCGCAGCTAATAAAACCTAGATTTATTTCCTCATTTGCATTCGCGGCTTTGGCTGAAAGGGGGGCTAGTCCTGAAACTCCAACGGTACTACTGAGTGCGCCCAAGAACTTACGGCGTGAAAATGTGTTCATTGGAAAAATTACTTTACTGTGTTGGTCAACAAGAGGGAAGTTAACGAGGCAGTCCCGCATTCTGAATGACAGGGTTGATCTCAGTATATCTAACTCTGGCAAGCCATTTTAGTACGCTGCTGGGTTTACTGGGTTCTTACTGATTCCGATTCATCTTCATAATTAGCCTCCCGGAGAAGGGAAACCCGGAAACGAGATGAATGTATTTCCATTAAGACATTCCAACGATTCTTGAGAGCAATCTTGATCAATCTCCTTTCAACGGATTATCTTTACATAGTGACATATAAAACGCTTGGTACTGTCGGGACTTTGAGGTGGATGGATGAGTAGTAAGAGTTGTTTGACCTCATGCGAGTTAGTCTTGGAGCAGGGCTTTATGAATCTCCTGTCCCGACTTAGTAACCAACGTCTGCTTCAGTGCATTTTTCTGACACTGACGATAGGGTTCGTACCGGAACTTTTGGCGGATGACCCAATCACGCCCGAGGTAGCTCCAGCATCAAGCGAAGGCAAAGAGTCGATGATGGCGATTCGCTTGCCAGCTGATTGGGAAATTGATCTTTTCTCAGCCGAGCCCGACATTGCTAATGTGGTGGCCTTTGACTTTGACCATCAAGGTCGAATATACGTCTGTGAGACGTTCCGGCAGAATCAAGGTGTAACGGACAATCGTGGGCACGATGATCGTTGGCTTCTTGCTGACCTTGCCGCAGAAACTGTTCAAGATCGAATTGATTACCACAGGGAGCTCTTGGCTGGCGAGGCAATAACTTATGAGCAGCATGATGATCGGGTTCGAAGGATCGAGGACACTGATGGTGATGGAATTGCTGACACGAGTCTTGTGGTAGCCAGTGGTTTCAATCAATTGGAGGAAGGTACGGGGGCCAGCATCCTCTGGAGGCCCTCAGGACTGTATTACACATGCATTCCAAAGCTTTGGAAGTTAATTGATCGTGATGAGGATGGTGCTATCGATGATCGAGTCGTCATGGCCGACGGATTTGGTGTTCGTGTTGCGTTTCGCGGACACGATCTACACGGGTTACTGGTTGGTCCAGATGGACGTTTATATTTCAGTATCGGAGACCGGGGATATCATGTAACCTCGGAAGAAGGGGAGGTACTGGATGACCCAACATCTGGTGCTGTATTTCGCTGCGAGTTAGATGGTTCTGGCCTTGAAGTCTACTCCGTGGGATTGCGGAACCCGCAGGAACTAGCGTTTAACGACGTTGGTGACTTTTTTACTGTGGACAACAACAGCGACAGCGGTGATCAGGCAAGAGTGGTTCACTTATTGCAGGATGCCGATAGCGGATGGCGGATGCACTATCAGTATCTTCCTGATCGCGGACCCTTCAACCGGGAATCGATATGGAAGCCATTTCATCCCGAGCAACCAGCCTATATTGTGCCTCCCATTGCGAATTTCACTGATGGTCCAAGTGGGCTTACTTACTACCCTGGCACAGGATTTGGCGATCAATTTAAGCATCATTTTTTCATCTGTGACTTCCGTGGTGGTGCGGCTAACAGCGGTGTTCAGACATTCACGGTTGAGCCAGATGGAGCCTCCTATCGATTTGTGTCGAGTGATAAGCCAATTTGGAATGTGCTTGCTACAGATGTTGGATTTGGTCCTGACGGATCGCTGTATGTCAGTGATTGGGTCAATGGATGGGATGGGCTTGGCAAAGGTCGCATCTATCGGATCTCCGACCCACGTCATTCGCAATCTGAGATTGTCAGCGAGGTGAAAAAAAAGCTTTCTGAAAATTGGCAAGCATTAGATGAAATGACTCTGAGAGATTGCCTAGAGCATGCTGACCGCCGTATTCGACTCGAAGCTCAGTGGGAATTAGCTCGTCGCAAGTCTTGGCCGGTGCTTGCTGCGGTCGCTTGTGATACCACATTGGGTCCGCTTTCACGTTTACATGCAATCTGGGGTGTAGATCAGATAGCGAGAATGAATCAATCACTCGAAGAACCAATTAAAGAACGCCTGCGTGGCTTGCTTTTTGATCAAGAAGCAGTCATTCGCAGTGCGGCTGTGAAATTTGCGGGTGATAGGCAGGACGACAAGGCCATTGAGCGAATTCAAGAATTGCTCGAAGATCAATCGGCTCGGGTTCAGTACTATGCTCTGCGAGCGTTGGGCGAGTTTGGAGACCGATCCTCTGAGGCAGCGGTTTTGAGAGTAATCTCGGAGCAAGCGGAATCGGATACCGCGATTAGACATGCTGGTATCCTCGCCTTATCACAAACACGATCCGCAGAGGAATTGAAATTATTGAGCCAACACGAGGTCGAAATCGTGAGGCGTTCAGCGGTCGTTGCATTGAGGAGATTACATCATGCTGGAGTCGCCGTTTTTCTTAATGATGAGAGTCCACTGGTTGCGGCGGAGGCAGCAAGTGCGATCTACGACCTCCCCATACAAGAGGCAATGCAGCAATTGGGGGAGACTCTTGGAAAAACCACAAGATCCATGGAATATTACCGACGTGCTCTGAACGCGAATCATCGAGTGGGAACGCTAGAGTCCGCAATGCGAATTGCTGAGTACGCTGCGAGTAATACCGCACCGGAAGTGATGAAGCTTGAAGCGTTACAGCTATTAGAAAACTGGAATCAGACGGATCCGCGTGACCGTGTTCTTAATGATTATCGTCCACTGCCCGTCCGTGAATTCGGAGACGCAGTGATTGCTCTAGAAATGAATTTGCAGGTGCTGATGGGCAGGGAGGGGAAAGTTAGAGATGAAGCGATTAGGGTAGCTTCGCAGTTAGGGATCAGTGGTATAGCACCCATGCTTGTGAACCGAGTTGGTAACGAATCACTCAATGCAAACGAAAGAGCGAGCGCTTTGGATGCACTATCACGTTTGGATCCCAATGAAGCCGTTCAACTAGCTGGAAGCGTACGCATGTTACCGGCAGATGATCTGCTGTTGTCGGCTCTAAGGGTTCTTGCGGAGCATTCACCGGAAGCTTCAAAGCAACGCTTATTTCAAGCAATAGCAAGTCGTGATATGCGAACTCGTCAATTAGGCTGGGATTTACTTGCCACAGTGGAGGGAGACGATGTGATGCAGGTTATCCATGAAGGGTTAGAGTCTTATCTAGCAGGTTCGCTACCCAAGGATGTTTCTCTCAACCTTCTCGAAGCAGCGCAAGGCCGCATCAGTAAAGAATGGGAAGTTAAGCTTGGCAAACATGGAGAGAAACAGAAGAAGGAAGATGCCCTTGGTCAATGGTTACCTTCGATCTAAGGTGGCTACTTACATAACTCCCTTACCCTATTCTTCGAAGACAGTCGATTGTCCTGCCTCCGATGCCATCAAATAGGTCGAGCAGGTGGGAAGGTTGGACCAAATCTTACAACCATAGGTGCGAGTAAAACGCGTCGGTATCTATTGGAATCTATTTGCCTTCCCAACGCTGAGGTGGCAAAAGGGTTTGAGACCGCCGTCATTTTAACGGTCGATGGAAATACCGTTTCCGGAATCGTCAAAGCTGAAAATGACGACTCCATTGATCTGATCAAAGCTGATGCTTCGATCGTTAGATTGAAATTAGATGATATCGAAGCAAGAAGAACAGGCAAATCTTCAATGCCTGAAGATTTAGTCACAAAGCTAACGCCAAGGCAATTAAGAGATCTTGTTGCTTACTTGTTCAGCTTGAAGACTGATCCCCGAGCCGCTGATGAGGTGGAATGAAATGTCTTCATGATCAAGCTTGAGGAGCTTTTTGGCGAATTTCTCCCAACCACAGGGTTGTGAGCTGATCTCATCATCGATTGTTAATCAGGTTAAAGCGAACTCACTGATCTTTCAGTTTAAGTACACTTTCACGAGCTCTTTGGAGAAATTCAGTTTTCGGTTCCCCGGCCTCCAAGAAAATAGGTGCTCCAATTGTGATGCAGCTTAAAAGTGGTACGGGGAGAACCTCTCCGCGCGGTAGAATCCGGTTGACGTTATCAATGTAGAC
>JAAXIK010000481.1 GCA_012270385.1 Rubripirellula sp.
CTCATGAAAGCACTACGATAAAGTGATGCTCAAAGCCACGCCAGCAATTCTTACCATGGACGAAAATGGGCAAGCACCCATAAAAAAAGGCATTGAAAATCCCGTAAAACACGAAGATTACCGATGCCTGATGCCCCCCATGGGACTCGAACCATAAGCTCAAACACGGGCTTTCTCGCAATTGTCGATAGCGACAATATAACACCGCACTCATGTTTCCCTCTCTCGAGCAACTCTCAATTGTGCTTCGTGAATCTATGTCTGAGGACACCCTCGACTCACTTAGGGGTTTGCTTAAGCGATAACACTCCTGTGCCACATTAGTCGTTACAGAGTTAATCAGTGCTTTGGATCCACCACGTTTAGAAGCGACTTCAACTTTTCCTCAACGAGTGGCTCCCCTCGCGCAGCGACCCATCTCCAACCGAGGGCGAATCCCTCTTGGAAGGCGTCCTAAGTAGGGATGTAACCTGTCCAGCATTCCCCAAAACCAATGGCGATCAGAGGATTTGGCTTAGCAAACGACTGTGCCATTAATTGGTACCGTATAAAAGATTCACCGGGAAATAGGATCATCTTTACCCCACCAAAATCAATACAAGGAAGGTCGATAGGCTCGCCACGCTCGACGCGATCAAGAGAACTCAAACCCATTGCTGCAGTGATTCGGTTCTCTACAGATTGGTTGACGTCAGCCAACTCCTTTAACATCGCTTCCCGAGTAAAAGCTTCGCCATCATGAAACGGCAGTGTTAGTTTCTCACAACTAAATTGGCAGTTCGATGTATTTAGCGGACGACGCGAGTCACTCTCTCGCGCCTTCTCGAAGCCAGATTTCATCGCTAGATAAAGCCGATCTGCCAGAACGGCTCTCATTGCAGGTGCGCCGTCATTGTACTTACCGGCAGTCACATCACCGCTGCATCCTGTCAAATAGATCTGCTTGACCCCAGGTGTTTCCTGCTGGAGTCGTCTTCGTGCGATCGCTACAAAATCTCCGCTGACTGCCCCGTTTCCATAGTGAGACATCGGATGTGTGGCATAACAAGAGACTGCCGCAACTGGCATTTCGTGATCGAGGAAAACGAGAGTCTTAATGTAGGGGTCGATTTCACCCTCATCCGCTTTAGCCTCAATGGAACCCGAATCCATTCGGCTGTACCGATTGAATGTCACTCTTCCATCGGAATACTGAACCCGCCGATTGGATGCAATTCTTTCGACCAAGGCATCTGCGTAACCAATATGAGTCAGAGGCCGTTCATCCTTTAATGATCGCTTCATTGCCTGCACAAGCGCGTCCAAGCAGCTTTTGTGAAAGTCGGGATCGTAGAGCTCTTTTTGCAACCCCTGCGAATCCAAATAGACTTGGGCACCCGCATCGATTACCGGTGCATCGTGTTGATGTAGAGAGCAAACCATCACTCTTTCAATCGAGGTCTCAGCCGCCTGTGCGAGCGTTGTCCGCCATTGCTGGTAGGAGTCATTACGTACCTCACACCAATCTAAAGCGACAAGAACGATGGCTGGCTCTGGGCCTTTGATGAGGAGTCCATGTGCCTGAAGAGGGTCATCGACCCGATTGGCTTTTACTTTCAAGACACCCATACACCGATGCCCGAGGGGAATCGTAATGTCGGATGAAAAAGTCGAAATCGACCATGATTCCCCCGCCAACTCATGCCCGAGCATGACCTAATAAATCAAATACGAACCGACGAGCAACAAAAAACTTTGCCGATGGGAACTCATACCCCGAGAAGAGTGGGCCCGGTTGACCAAGGAAGTAAGGTCCATCCCCAATACCATCGTGAACTCCCTTTTTTGAAACCAAATCGATAACAAAGTCTAACCGGTGTTCTACACCAAATACCCTTCAATCGCTAAATGATATTGGCTAATGGTCCTTATCATCTCCCAATATTCACGCACCGATAACCCACAGTTTCTTCAACCCATTACGAAAGAAAAAGGCTGACGCACTTTTTCGGGAAGCGGAGCCAGATCTCTCCAGCAACACAGCCCTTCGTAACAAGAGGGTATGTCTCAATGACGTGTATTATCAATGCGAGACTTGCCTTTCCAAGCCTGCTGCGCACAATTCAAACATGTGACCTTTGCAGCCCGAACCTAGCTCAATAAATAGCCGCGTTTTGATCGTCCCAATCAGACCTCAGTCTCTTCGTCTGTCGATTTGATCCCTAAAGTTTTTTGCATGGCTTTTCGTTCTTTCAAGCTAACGCCCGCACTTCTACCAAGCCATACCATTGCGGCGATCGGCAAGACAAGAATCAAGCCAATATGAACGCCGATGGAGATGTCTCTCCATCCCCACGGGCTGAAACCGAGATGGGTCAAAAGCCAACTAGCGAGAGAGTAGATCCCGTAGAAAAACCATACCACCAAGAGTGTCGCCGGTGGGATCAGTCTTTGCTTTTCTCTTTGAAGCTGTGCCGGACCATAGATACGTTCCTCCTCATTTTGCGATTGCTGAGCATCCCTAAGTTCTTGCGTTTCGTTATTGCTGCCGCTTGCAAAAGACCAGACGATTCCGATCGCGGGTATTACAAGGACAAGCGTGTAATGCGCCCAATCAGGAATCAATTTCCAGCCCCACGGCTCAAATCCGGACAGGGACAATAACCAGCAGGGCACGGCGTACATGCCGTAAAGCATCGACGCGGCCATTAAATTGACGATGAACGGTGAACCATCCTTTGAATCATTGGACGGCGCTTCTTGCAAAGAAGCATTTGCAGGCGCGTGGGGTTCTACAATGTCGAGCTTCCCACCGTTCAGGGCGCGGCTGAAATCATGTCTAGTTGTTTCATCTCCCACCTCGGGGGGCTTGTTGCGTTTATTTGTTCTGGCTGACTCTAGGTGGTATTCAGATCTTTGTTCATGTTGGTTGACGAGTCTGTGTGCTTCGGTCGATGCAATAAGTTGATAGAACTCGTCAACCTCCTTAAAGGTTGTTTGCGTTTGTTCAAGAGTCCCTGGGAACTCGGACAGATGAAACTCTTCTCGAAGGAACCTAATCGGCCCGCGTCTGCCACCAAAGAGCCACCAAAGAAAGGATGGCTCCTTCAATCGCACCGGTTTGGGACATGAGGGGCAGTAAAGTATCATTCAGTTATGAGATTCAATTGCGGATAACGGCAAGTCGCATAGGAATTCCACAATTGGGCCAGTGAAGAGTGGGTTCATTGCCTGTTCATCCAGACCTTCAAGGCGTAATTCCTGAGAGTCCTCAGCGTTGGTCACCAATTGGAGGTTAGAAGTGCCATCAATGTATCGCTGCTTATCGTGGGTCGTATCGGGACAAACGAAAAAATCTGGATATTGGATTTCAGTGGATAGCAAAGCGATAAAATTTCGCGTCGGCAACTGTCTTTTTTTCCGTACATTAAGTTCGAGTTTAAAAAGAAAGGCCTGTAGCGATCCATTGTTGTATTCAACGACGTTTTCAGTCTCAGTTTTGTATGATTTGGTCTGGCGGAAATTTTTCAGCCTGGAATCTAACTCGCGGCCTCCTTTGGCATGGAATCGACAGCCCACATTTTCGAGGGGTCTTAGATATTCGGCGTTTCTCAGATACTCCGTCATTGCACACCATACGA
>JAAXIK010000050.1:0-2261 GCA_012270385.1 Rubripirellula sp.
CGTGTATCAACGTTGACGTCGCAAGGTGTTTTCACAGAGTTGTTTGCAATGCCAACAGCCATCACACTGCGGGCAGTCTGAAGTGGTGGGTCCATCGATCAGCGATAACTGTATCGATTGTCATATGCCAACTGGTGACAATGATCAGATGACGATTGAGGTCGGGGGAGGTGATCTGTTTACCGTGAAAATGATCGATCATCACATTCGGGTCGAACAAGATGCAACTGCGGACTTTTTTGAACTCAGGTCATCGCACAACTCGAGTGAAAGCAAAGAATGATATTCAGTCGTGATATCACCGCGCAATATAATAACTGCGTCACTGCATCACCGCGCAAAATCATGAAGCGGTATCACCGTGCGGTATTTGAATTTGCTTTTCGGGCGACCACTCGGTGGAAGTGCAGGCAGACCTCCCGGTTGACGACTCGTCTTAATCCTTCGACCAAGCAAGCCGGCTCATTCTCCGATTCTCCTTGAGCGATGATTTCTTCCAGCGGCGTTCCTGGTGAAACGGAAAAGGTTCGCTGGTTAATGGTCTGATTGCCTGCGTCAAGTTCGGGGATGATGAAATGGCAGGTTGCTCCGAATGTCAGCATCCGTGCATTGTGTGCATCGTGATAAGGGCGGAATCCAGGAAAGCCTGGCAGCAGGCCATGGTGTAGGTTGAGAATACGGCCCCCGGCAAATTGCCAGCAGGTTTGTGCAGGGAGGATGCGCATGTATCGGGCTAGGATGACATAGTCGATGTCAAACTCATCCAAGACTTCGATCATTTCCGTGTCTTTGGCTGATCCACCCTCATTGCCGATCATTCGAAAGGGAACACCGAATTCTTCCGCCAGGGTCTTCAGTTTATTGCGGTTCGATATCACCACAGCGACTTCACCGCGAACGAGTCCATCGCGGACCGCTTCGAGTACCGCGCGCGGAGTGTGTTCAACAAACGTGCAGCAGACAGCCAGTCTGGGTTTATCGACGTTCTTCTCGCTGCTCCACACACGAATCGCAAGCTGGGTGTGATCTCCAATCTGTCGCATAGCGGCTACCAGCGGATCAAATTCCTCTGGATCGATGTCCATGCGGATCAGCATGGCGAAGATTTGTTCTTCGTCATGGTCGTACATTTGGATTTCGGTGATTCTCGCGCCCCTACCGGTGACGTGATGAATGATCGGATCGGCAAGGCCACGGTTATCGGGCCCGAGGGCCGTGATGACCACTTCCATGGAGAACTCTACTTGGATGGATCGGTGAAGGGTTGAGTGGGTGATTGCCTACCCAAAGCTCAATAGGACGTGATACTGCTGTTCGTTATAGCTTGTTTAATGATCAATCCACGACAAGCCCGGGAGTGCAGCATTTTTGTGGGGGTAACTGACTGGGGTCGGGATTATATTGATTACACGGTCGGACGGATGACGGAAAGGTCGTTTGCCTGCTGGTTGAATGTGAGCCCCTGATCAATAAAATGCAATGAGTTGTGTGTCTCTTTAGATGTGGGCAGCTGGATTAGGTAGACCGATCACCTGAGTTTAGTGCTGCTTCGTGAGAAGCGACGACTCGGCGGGACAATGGGTGACTCTATCTAGCGGGTGACTTTGTCCATTGTGTGATGATGACGGAAGTCTTGTGGTTCCAACGCGTAGTCGGTGGGCGTACATGTTTCAGATGTGGAGGCGACTTCAATGTCGGTGGTTGAGAACGGAGTGAAACTCAGGCGTATTGTTTTGCCAGAAGTTGCGAACTTGTGCGAGTACTGTACAGCGAAGGGTTGGCACTATTTCGCGCTGGCGATCGATGAACCCGTGAATCGCCGAGATTTTGATTTTATCCGATGGTATTTATTGCACGATGGAGCCACGGTTTTTGTCGAGGGAGAGGATTGGTATCTGCTGGTTTACACGACCTGTAAGCATCTGCAAACCGATCATCGGTGCGGTATCTATGAGACTCGGCCGCAAATCTGTCGAGATTACACCACCTCGGAATGTGAGTTTGAGGATGATTGGTGCTACGAAAAGTATTTTGAGACACCTGAGCAGATCGATGAGTATGCGGACGCGCTTTTCGGACCTCAATTCCCCGAGCCAGACCGCGAGGCGCAGCATTCGCTTCGTTCCCGTCGACCTACGGGCCTGCCCATCGCGGTGATGAAGTAGATTCAGGAATGAAGGCAGCCTCCGCCTGGACTCTGAATTTCGTAGCTGTGAGTTACCTGCAGGGCTTTTTATCGCGGGGTTGGATTGTCCAGCATT
>JAAXIK010000050.1:2271-3620 GCA_012270385.1 Rubripirellula sp.
TCCCCGCCGACCTCCGGGCCTGCCCATCGCGGTAATGGAGAAGATGGAATGGCGTCAGTCTCCGCCTTGACTCTGAGTCTCGTAGCTGTGAGTTGCCTGCTGGGCTTTTTATCTCGGGTTTGGATTGTCCAGCATTTCCTCTCCTTGTTCCGTCGCGCTGTTGACGATTTTGCAATTTGCGAGAAGATTTCGTACTGAATTCCTCTTCTCGTTCTCACCGAGGCGTACACGCCACAAGCCTCTTCTCCATCTGACACGGTTTTCAGCATGAGTTTAATACAGCCTCGCACACTCAAAGGCTTTCGCGATTACTTACCCGCGATGATGATCCCTCGGGAAAGTATGATGCAGGTGGCACGAGAAGTTTTTCGCAGTTATGGTTTTTCGCCAATCGATACTCCTGTGCTGGAATACCTGGAGATTCTTACGGGAAAAGGAAGTGATGAAACGGACCGACAGATCTACCGTTTTCAGGATAACGGTGGTCGGGACGTGGGCATGCGTTTTGACTTAACGGTGCCTCTCGCGAGATTCGCAGCGCAGCATGCTTCGAAATTGGGTATGCCGTTCAAGCGTTACCACATTGCCCCAGTATGGCGAGGTGAGAACCCGCAAGCGGGGCGTTACCGAGAATTTGTTCAATGTGATTTTGACACGATTGGAACGGAGTCCGTGCTCGCCGATATTGAAGCGGTGGCTGTCATTAATCGCTTGCTGTCCACATTGGGGTTTGATCGATTCACGATTCATGTCAACAATCGAGTGGTTCTCAGCGGACTTCTTGAGCACTTGGGCCTTGCGGAGCAAGCGGTCCCGATCCTTCGCAGTCTTGATAAGCTTGCGAAAATTGGTCGCGACAAGACGGCAGCGGAAATGTGCCAAGCTGCAGGGCTCACTGATGATCAGGCTGAGTCGGTGCTCGCTTTGGCGGAATGTGATGGTGATGCAGAGTCGGTATTAGAAGCATTGCCTCAGATCACAGGAGGTAATGAAAAAGCTGCGGAAGGGATCGAACGCCTTACTCAGATTTATCAGGGGGCGATCGCCTCAGGTGTTCCTGCAGCGAGGTTGCACTTGGATGTTTCTATTGCTCGCGGGCTTGACTACTACACAGGGGTCATTTTTGAGACCACATTGGATGATCTTCCTGGTATCGGCAGTGTTTGCAGTGGTGGTCGATACGATAATCTTGCCGGACTGTATACCAAACAGCATCTTCCCGGGATTGGAGCGTCTCTTGGGCTTGATCGATTGCTTGCCGCCATGGAGCAGATGAACCTCTTGCCCGACGCTTCTAC
Source organism: Rubripirellula sp. (assembly GCA_012270385.1). Taxonomy (GTDB): domain Bacteria; phylum Planctomycetota; class Planctomycetia; order Pirellulales; family Pirellulaceae; genus Rubripirellula. The sequence goes on from JAAXIK010000050.1 coordinate 3,570, forward strand.
ACCCGCGAGTGTCTTAGTGCCCTTCTTCGAAAAGAATTACCGAGAGGATTA
>JAAXIK010000315.1:0-3903 GCA_012270385.1 Rubripirellula sp.
GTTCAGTCGCAGAAGTGGATCCGTCTCTGCTACCAAACTTGTGATCTCCGTGATTTTCACAAGGACGGACGTGCTGGCTGTCTGAATGAAATAGCTGGCATTCGGTTTGAAGTCGGAAGCGTTTTCAATGGAATAAAAGGTGAGGAGTTCTTCGATCCATGCGCGGTTCACTTCCTTGAACTCTTGGTACTTGGCTGTCAGCTTGTTCATGACTTCTTCAGATAATACCAGCTCGCCCTGCGGCTCCGCCTGATCTTCTGATGAACACTTCGCTGGATCACCTTCGGCGCTAGATTGTTGATTGGTGTTGGAATCGGGAGGTGGTTGCCGCTCCAACCACCTCTCCAGCCTTGAGATGATCAGATCGAAAGCTGTCATCGCTTGATGTACTTTCTCCCGTTTCTGAATCTTCTTGGGTGGTTCAAGCGGGGCGTCTGGCAAACTGTGCTTGAGAATTCTTGAGTACTGTTCGGCGTAGGAAGCTCTTGCATCGATGATCCGGTCGAACGATTCCGCGTAATCCTGTTCCGCGATGAGGTTTCTAGCGTCGACGACTAAGTTGGCGCATTGGCTCCCTCTCACCAATTTGTAGAGATCGTCAAAGGATTCGGGGCTCATTTTTTCTTTATCGAGATGCTGGGGAGGTACACGCTTACATCATCACTGTAGCAAAGGAAAATCACCACGCAGCGGATTTGAGGCCGATCGGAGATGGCAGCGATTCAAAAACTCAAGTTTACGAATGCTTTCGTTGGTTCTGTCGCTCGAATACTTGCAGTGAGATTCGTCACAACCAGATGCCTGCTTCAGTCAATTGTTGGGTGGCTGTTCCCGGCCAATCTCGATTTGCCGCAGGAGAAGCAGGACTCGGATGTAGGATTCTCGAAGTTGCAATGCTGCATTTCAATGTCTCTGTTGCATGTTCAAACTGCTTCTCAGCATAAGCGCCCACCCCGACCAAAAATTCGGGCTCAAGTATTTCGATGATACGAGTCAGGTGTTCTTGGCAAAACTGATCGAGAGCTTCCTTCTCCACCTTTGGAAGTTTATCAGGCGTTCGGTTTCGGCCTGTTTCCTCCATGAAAACCAGCGGACAGAAATTTGCAACAAAATGGTCTTCAAAAAATAGATCGCACTTCTCAAACTTCTTCTGAAACAGGCCCCAGAATCTTCGTCCGCTGACTTCACTGCGTTGGCAGGCGAATCCCTCGATCTTTCTTTTGGGGTGTTCATGTTCGGGCCGTGCCACACTTTCATTGATGCCAATCCAGTCACGCACGAAGTTGATTTCTCCGAATGGAACTCCGGTCTGTGCCATGCCCCACGGGCCAGGGTTCATGCCCATTAACAGAGTGCGAATCCCGCGTGGGTTTGCTTTTTTTAAATAGGCGACGTGTGCATCCCAAGCATATTGAAGCGGGTTGTAGACGTGGGTGACCGGTGGAGTGAATGACAATGTGGAAACATTGTCTCGTAGTTCAGAAGCCGCTTGAATCAGTTGACGGTGCAGTTTTCCGAATCTAAATGCCATGAAGATCACTTCGTTTTAAAAAATATTGAACAGGCTTTTCACTCCCAGACACTCCCGTCGCTTCGCTTTCCATTCATTCTTTAGACGCTTAGGTATTCCTCAATTGCATCGATCACCACATCATCGGATGGGGTTTACCCTGCCCAACGCGCTAATGAAAATTGCAAGGATCAAATCTGGAATTCATCTTCGCCAATGAAAAGATACCCCAACTCTCGCAGATCAGAGCTTACGCTAGAAGGAATACCAAGATCGACCACTAGGGTCTCTCCTTGATCTTCAGGCCAGTCATCCACATCCCATTCAATTTCGTCTTCGGGCCCGGTGTTCAGTATGATGACTGAAGCTTCGGATAGGGTTTGCGAGAGGTCGGATGTTGGGTCCGGGATCACCTCAAAGGCTTGACGATTTAATTGTAGCGAAGCCTCTTCCTCACCAATCCAGATCTGACGTCCTTCGCTAAACTTTTCAATCTGTGCCTCTAGCCATCGGAGTGATTGATCTTCACCGAGGAATTCGTCCTGATCATCTCGCCACAAGCAATCCACTGTCCCCCGGGATTCGCCCTTTAATTTGGCATTCCAGCCCTCGGCACTCGCTGATAAATCTCTCGCGATGTGAACACCCACAATGCCCGTTACTGCAAAACCGTTGATTGCAGCCCAGACATTTTCGGGTGTGACGTCGAAAGAGAGAACCCGCCAGTCCAATTCCAGTGCTCGAAGAGATCGTTCGATGGCGAATTGCATTGGATTTCCTGCGATCGGATTTCCAATGACGACCAAGATGGGTTCAGTAGTTCCTTCCATGGTGACAACACTGAGAGGGGAATGACGGTGAGAGAGACTGAGACCGATCTTGGGCTCGGAGCATGGTGACGGGTTAGCGTTTTAGCTTTTTTCTCTCCCTATGGGAACCTTTTTCTTCGGAGTTCATGTCGCGTGGCCCTGAGGTGATTTCGTCCTTTGTCCTGTAGACGCATTGGGTCTCCTTTTGACAGCAAACGATCAAAACCTGCTTCTTTACAAAGATCAACCTCAGCTTTGATCCGTTTCTTGAATGAACAGGCTAAATCCTTGCTTCTTTGGCAGGCCATTTATCTCGTTGAAACCGCGATAAACGGTACGATGTGACCTAAGCGGTAGGGTTCCCCGGACCGTGTCATTCAGAAAACAACAGGATGCTATCACCATCGCAATCCAGAAAAGACGAATTCAAGGGTAAGAGTCGATGCAACGGATTGCATCGAACAGGTCTTCCCCGCCTGAGATCGGTGGTTATCCATGCGTTTATTTCTGTTCGCTTGTCTTCTGGCCCTGTTTTCGGCCGATCTCACCGCAAGTCAGCCAAGTCAACCGGGGCAGAGAATCTGGCCTAGAATTGATCTCATTCCACCGCTCGGTGTGAAATTGTCACCTTCCTACGCGCGGCTCCACAATCGCCCAAGCCGGCGAGTAGGCCGTTGGGCTGACCATCTCGCCCCAACCAGCCGCGAAGCCATCGCTTGGAATGAAGCAAAAAGTCAACAAGCCTATAAGCAAAAACGCGGCCGGTTGGAAAAGCACTACTTCTATCCAAAGCCTTGGGAGGGGCTCCTCTTGGGGCCTCGACCCCAGACGGTGCAAGCGGATGACGGTCTGAGGTAGTCCACCTCGTACGGTTCTTTTCTGTTGATAGCAAAGGAGCCGTTTTTTTCTTTTTGGTGTTTTTTTTTACCGAACCGTCAAAGTTTAACATCTTGGGTTCCGATACCTACACTCGGGCGAGGTTGGCTCGTGTGCTGCAAACGGTCTGCACACCGGTTGACCCGTGGGGGGCTTCCACAATCGACCCACAGCAGATGCCGACTCACATTAGGGAGTTGGGTATGTGCCTGCCTGACCCTCGGAAGCCAAGACAGTATGCCTCGTTCGCTGTTTCGTATCGCAGCTTACTTACAACTCGGAATAGCCGCTTTGATGGCGACCGGTTGTTCGCCGATGCAGCCATACTTTCTCAATGAACCTGCTGATTTGCAGTACTACCTCAAGACCGCCACTGAGGTCGAATATTCGGATGCAGAGATTGAGAGCCTCGCGGAAACCACTGAGTCCGCGGCGCCGCTCACGATGGGAAATCATGAGTACCAATTTTGGGATCTGAGCGTCGAAGAATGTGTATCCATCGCTTTGCAAAATGCAAAGTTTTTTGTCACCACCGGTGGTAACGCCGAATTTCGCGACAATGTGGCAGCTCAATTCACCAGTGCAAGCGTGGAGCAGGTCGGGAGTATCTATGATGTCGCGATCAAGATATAACAAACCAAAGCGAACCGTCTCTTGATTGTGGGGTATGGATAGCTGATGTTACATAGGGGTGTTGTTATAGCACAT
>JAAXIK010000315.1:3913-17913 GCA_012270385.1 Rubripirellula sp.
GTGTTTTACCTCGCGGTGTTTTTCGAGCAAATCAGGTTGGTGGTGTGGAGGACGCTCTCGCCGAGTTTGATGCTCAGGTGAATGCTTTCATCGATACCCGCTCGACGGATCGCGCCAGAAATACAGGAACGGGGCTGAATTTAAGCAATCCGTTGACTCAAGGACTGGATACGACTCAGCAGGCAACGATCAGTAAACGCATTGCAACCGGTGGTGTTGCGACACTGAGACAACAGGTCATTTATTCAAGAAACAATCAGCCGACGGTCAATGATTTGTCATCGGTGAATCGCCAGGTTCCGAGTGATTGGACGGCTATTCTTGAGGCTCAGGTTCAGCATCCTCTGATGCGTAACCGAGGAGCTCTGGTGAATCGGATCCCTGTGGTTCTTGCGAGTCTGAATGAAGATTTGTCGATTGCGGATTTTGAAATTCAGGTGCGAAATCTTGTGCGTGACGTAGAGGTGGCATACTGGAATTTATACGTCGCATATCGCAACGTCTCCACTGCAGTGATTGGCAGGAATAGTGCTATCGCCACTGCAAAGTTTGCGAAATTCAATTTTGATAAAGGTATTGGAACCAAGCAGGAGCTCGCTCAAGCTGAAGAACAGTACTACAACTTCCGAGCTCGGCTTTCCGCGTCGCTCGCCGGATCCAACCTCCCCACCGATGAGCGTCGGGGTGTCTATGGGAGTGAACGAGTGTTAAGGGAGCTGTTGGGTATCGCGGCGACTGATGGTCGATTGATTCGACCCATTGAAGAGCCCTCCCTTGCTCGCATGGAATATGACTGGGAGGAGTCGGTTGCTCAGATGTTGTATCTCAGTCCAGAGCTCCGCAAGGGGCGGACGGTAATCAAGCAACGGGAGCTCGAACAAATCTCGGCTAAGAATCAATTGCTTCCCGAAGTCAACCTGTCGCTCCTTTACCGCTGGGTCGGTGTGGGTGATACCTTCGGTCCTCCGGGTCGTCGGAACGTTGACATTGGTGACTCATTCGCGGGGACGAGTGCTTTGGCCGAATTGACCGGGGGTGGTTTTCAAGAAGGCTCTGTCAGACTCGAAATTACACCTCCCGCTATCGGTAGTCGCCGAGAGCGAGCACGCGTCCGTGGAGCTCAATTAAGGCTTCATCAATCTCGAGCTTTTTTGCAGGATGCCGAAAGATTGATGGTGAGTCAACTGAGTGATGCCGTTGCCAAATCAACTACCCATTATCAACTTGTTCAGACCCATGCGATGCGATGGCAAGCTGCTGAGCAGGAAGTGGAGGCTCGCTTAGCAGAATTCAAAGGCGGTCGCAGCCCAGTAAACGTTGTCCTGCAGAGTCAGTTGCGTCGAGCCGATGCTCAGATTTCTTACTACCGTGCCTTGGGCGAATACAACAAATCACTTAACTACGTCAACTATTTAAAAGGCACTTTGCTCTCCAACAACAGCATCTCACTCGCGGAAGGTCCTTGGAATGACAAAGCCTACTGGGATGCCTTGGAGCGAGCTCGGGAGCGAAGTTCAGGTCGACTGAAAAAACGAGGAGTGTCCCGTCCCGATGCAGTTCGGCAGGGACCACTTAACCCAGAAGGTAAGCTCGATGGGAGCTCCGATCCTGTTGAGTCCGATGGGTCGATTGAGGAGATGCAGGGCAAGGTGGGTCAGTTAAAGATCGACGACACCATTCTCCAGAGTGCGGGAGAGCAATTGGAGATGGATGCTTTCCGTCAACCTGTTGAGGTGAAAGATCAAGCACTCAAAAGCCTCGGGGAGACGACCGAGCAAATGGTTGACCTGATGGGTGGTTTGGAATCGGGCGTTCAAAAACAACCCATTCAAGCCACAGCGGTAAAGACTTCATCAAGTCTTCGTCGTCATCTCCAAACAAGTTCCATCGATCAAACCCATGTTGAACCTACCGAGAGGATACCGATGAAGCGTCATTGATCTCTTGGTAAACCGTATTCCGTAGGGCGGAGGCTTGCGAGGGCTGCCCATTCACGCGTCGGGAAATTTCAGCCCTCGTACACGAACAGCTCGAAGATCGCTGAGAAGCGTTTCGAGCTTTTCGTCGTTGAGTGATCCGTTTTGATCGCTTTGACTTTTTGTGGCCGTGTTCCTTCGGCCTATTTCAGGCTCCACTCGCTGCATCAGTCTGTCACTCTCTATGTATCTCAAGAGATGGGCATCGGCATGAGTACCTGGTCCGCAGGTAGCAGTCTCATATTCTTGCAACGCGAGAGTTGAAATTGACGGGGTTGTTCCCTGCATAGACAGAGACCGAGAAACCTTCGGCTTCCCATAAAGCGAATCGGGCTCACCACACGGTGCGTTCGATTGCCTTGACTGTCGGAGTAATCCATTTCGATGACGTAGTCATCAGAGCGTTGCATCGCTTTGCGAAGTACTTGATTCATTGTTGTTGCTCCATCGTGGCGGCTATTCAATGTGCTTCCCAAGTCTCGAGCGATGGAGCCCATGCGGTCCCACCCAAAGATCACCAAAATCTGTCGACTTCAAGCACACTGATAGCATTGGTCTGGGCTGTGACACGTTTGGTCATGGCTGATGAGAAAATGGGGATGAGTATCCCGCTCTGCCCCAAGAACGCTCGTCTTTTCGCGAGAAATGCGATTTCCGACGGTATCCATGGGGTCGGGGGCAAGAGGTTCCCTGAAGACGGATAGATGGCAGATACCGACTCAAGTTGGCAATTCGATCCGCTGAATTCGGTGATTATTGCTGTCTAGGATATGCACACGATCTTTGGAGTCCACGACGACTCCCCACGGTTGATTGAGTTTCCCGGGTTCAAATCCGGGGCCGCCCCAAGAGGCTATCCATTCTCCGCTACTGGAGAAACGTTGAAGGCGATTATTTTTGTACTCAATCACAACCACGCTTCCATCACTCGCGATCGCTAAATCATAGGGATAGAAAAATTCTCCATTCGCCGAACCCGCTTGTCCCCAAATATCGATGAGTCTGGGAGGTGTGACGGAAATGTCGAAACGCTGGATGCGGTGATTGCAAGAATCTACCACCCAAAGAACATCTTCTTGGATCACCAAACTTTGAGGACGAACAAAGCTACCGGGGTTCCGACCCGTTCCACCCCATTGGCACAGAAAGTTACCTTCCGCATCAAATTTCTGAATGCGATCTGAGGCATTGTATTCGCCGATGTAGCGGCAACCAAAACGATCGCAAGCGATGTCAGTGACGAATGCAAATTCACCGGGTCCAATACCGGCGACGCCCCCTATCGACTCTTCGGTAACCGTTTCACCCTTTAGGGTGTAGGAGAGAATTCGATAGTAATGGGTATCTGCAACGAAGATTCGTGGATCATTACCGTCTGGATCATGCTGGACTTCAGAAGACTTTGTGGAGGAGGATCGCTTTTGGCCTGCTCCGAAGGCGAGTCCGGTTGGCCGACCATTCTGGGTCTGTGGCGTCTTCCACTGATGGAGGAAGTTACCTTCGGTGTCAAAGACCTGAATGCGTCCTGTCGTATCGACGATATACAGTCGATCCTGCTCATCAATCGTGATTGCGCGTGGCTTGAGAAAGCGTCCTGGGCTAAAGCCTCGGCGTCCCCAAACTTTCTGCGGTCGCTCCGGATTTGATTCTGAAAGGCATCCGCAAGAAGCCAAGGCCGCAGTGACTCCGGCGGTTGACTTTCCGTTGAGCAGTCTTGCGGTCGCTCGTAACGTGTTCTTTCCAATCGCGGACTTCGCAAGATGTAGATTCGAGGCGCAAGACAGTAAGAAGTCTCTCCGAGGTTGGGTCGACTGATTGACTCTGTCTTCTGAACGCATTCCAAGGCACTTTTGAGAGGGAGCGATTCGATGGTGTAGAGATAAGATTTGGATCGGGTCAATCATTTGAATCGTCTAAGGTCGCCCAAACTCCGGCGAGTCCTGTCTGATTTGCGTGCTGGAGATCTGCATCGATGCTTACTGCTCGATATCTTCCGCGCCTTCTGGTATTCTTCGGCATCCTATCTACTCTCGACTTCGGTTCGACTTTTCAGTCTTTTCCATGCTAACGACTTTCGACCTACGAGCGACCGATGATCCGCAAGATTATCTGCACCGAACCGTTCAGACGTTAGTAGAAGGCGGCATCGTTGCTGTTCCCACCGAATCCACCTACGGGTTGATTGCCCATGCGCTCAATCCAAGCGGTGTAGCTCAACTCTCCGAGATTTGGGAAACCCAGAAAAATAAGTTGCGTGAGCACGCTGGTCTCTCGACGCTTCCCAATGCAGAAACTTCTGATTTACCAGTGACTCCAAGTTTACTGGTTTCCAGTGTCGAGGCTTCGCAGGATTACCTCACCGATCCATCCCCATTGGGAAGTCGATTAGCGAGGAGATGTTGGCCTGGACCGCTGCAGCTTGAAAAAAAAGTGACACCGAACACAGGCTCCCTTGCGGAATGCCTCTGCGGAGGGGCTCTGTCGTTGGTGCAGGATACTTCTGGGAGAATCGCTTTCCGCGTGATCGCGCAGCGTGTTGTTGAAGGAATTCACCGTTTTTTACAGGGCCCACTTGTTTTTTTGGACCTAGCGGAACCCGATGGCAAGCCAATCCATTCCGCTGAGCATGCACGGATTTACCTGCAGGATTCAGTCCCCCTGCTGCTCGATGACGGACCGACTCGTTATGGTGGTAGGCCTACACGGGTCAATGTGGAGAAGAATCTCTACCAGATTCTCCACGAAGGAGTGATTGAAGAAGCTGCCATGAATCAATTTGTTAAACCGGTTGTTGTGTTGGTCTGCACGGGTAATACCTGTCGCAGTCCAATGGCAGAGACTTTGCTGCGGGAACAGCTGAACAAGAAATTCGGGAGGGAGGACCTTGTCCGCGTCCTCTCTGCAGGTGTCGCCGCGGGCAATGGTTTCGGGGCGAGCAGCCAAGCTGTCGAAGTGATGGGACATCGAGGGTTAGATTTGACAGGGCATAGTAGCCAGCCTCTTGATGACGAGATCATTAAAGTAGCGGATGTCATTCTCACCATGACCCGTGGGCATCGATCAGCGATCTTGGCAGCATGGCCTGAGTTAGATAGTCGAGTGCAGACTCTCCGTCGAGACGGAGGCGATATTTCGGATCCGGTGGGTATGCCTGTTGAAGTTTATGAGAGCTGCGCCAATCAAATTGATGGCGAACTCAGCGCATGGATCGACGAATTGGATGACGATTTTTTTCCAAGCAATGCAGGAGAGCGGTGAGGTTGACAATGTTGAAAATTGCAATCGCCAGTGATCATCGTGGCCTTAAAATTAAGAATCGGTTGATTCAATCACTGCAGGCATCCGGTTATCAGTTATTGGACCAAGGGACGGATTCCGATCAGCCTGTGGACTATCCCGACTACGCCAGGATTGTCGCGGAGAAGGTCAGTAAGGGAGAAGCGGAGCGAGGGATTCTCATCTGCGGGACAGGAATTGGAATGTCCATTGCTGCTAACAAATTTGAGGGTGTTCGAGCGGCATCCTGTTACGATGAAGTCATGGTAGAAATGAGCCGGCGTCATAACGATGTGAATATCCTTTGTCTTCCAGGCGATCTCATCGGCGACCGTTCCGTTGATGATCTGGTCAAGATGTGGCTGAAGACCGAATTCGATGGTGGTCGCCACCTCCAACGCATTGAGAAAATTACTGAGTTGGAGCGATAATCCATCAACCTTTGAAGTTCGATATTTCAATAGTGGATGCAGGAAAAAGAATATCGCTTAGCTCTACTTTGTCGTTCATGAATACAGGTTGAAGGTGTGACTTCAAATTGGTCTGAATTGGTCGGTCAGGATCACGTTCGCAGCGGCTTGCAAGCGGCGATCTCGCAGAACCGACTCGGCGGGAGCTACCTTCTTATTGGTCCAAACGGTACGGGTAAACACACCCTTGTTGACCTGCTTGCGAGAACGCTTCTTTGTAGGATCTCAGAACCTCAGGCGATGATGCCTTGCGGTCACTGTGAAGCGTGTCAGCAGGTCACCGCGGGAACCCATCCAGATGTAGTTCGTGTTGCGAAGCCGAAAGACAAAACGGTGATACCCGTCAAGGAGTTCATTGGAGAGCAAGATGCCCGTATGAAAGAGGGTTTCTGCCACGATCTGCGTATTCGTCCGTTGATGGGAGGTTGGAAGGTTGGAATCATCGATGATGCAGATTTTCTCAACGAGGAGGGGGCCAATTGTCTTCTGAAGACACTGGAGGAGCCTCCTTCAAAAACGGTAATTCTATTGATTGGGACAAGTGAGCAGAAACAGTTACCGACCATCAGATCTCGATGCCAAACCATTCGCGTTGGTCCACTTTCTCGTGAAGCTTCGTGCCGGCTGTTACGTGAAGTGCATGGATTAGAAGAGAGTGAAGCAGATGTCTTGGAGGCAGTTGAGATTTCGGGTGGAGACATCCATGCAGCACTCAGGTTATTGCAGGGTGAATCAGGGCAGATCCGTTCTACCCTGATTCGTTTTCTCGAGTCGCGAACTCCGGATCCAGTAGCGATCTCAAAGTTCTTCAGCCAACAGGTGAATGAGGCGGGAAAAGATCCTCCAAAGAGACGAGCTATGTTGCGTGATCTCTTTTCCATTTCGGTGCAGCATTTTCGTCAGCAGCTCAGGGCGGAGGTTTTCACCGGCCAATCACTGCCTAAAACAAGCATTCGTTTAGATAGGTCTTTGAGAGCACTACGTGAGCTGGACCGAAGTGCCAATCAATCCGCCTTGATCGAGAGTTTCGCATCCGATATCGCGGCGGGTGAATCTTCTGAGCTCGGAGAAATCGGCTGATTCTATTGATCAACCCATGAAGCAAAGACGATCACAGCAAATACGATCACAGCGGGAATAAATCTTCGGCGTCGTATAGAGGTAGGAAGCGATAATAGACTTCCAGAGTCATCGCAGAGAGAGCTGTGGTGTAGAGTCTCCCACCTACGTCGCCCCAATGATCAGGGAAATGCCAGCTGCCTTTCTCGTGCCCCTCGGTTACCTGAGTGTTAACAAGATGATCGCGTAGCCGTTGGTTCCACCGATTCCAAGTTCGGTGACGCGAGTGATGCAATGCAAGCGATGCGTAGTAATTGTGATAGATGTTGTTGGGGAGAGGACCCATCTCCGCGATTCGATCCAAGGCGCGTTCAAAAGGGGTTTCATAGGGTGATTGACCTAGGAACAGCATGAGTGTGAGACCAATTGCGGCGGTGGTTGGTTCACCGGGAGGTGAGTTGTAACCAAACCAAAAGTTGCGCCCTTCACAAGTGCTCATGAGGAAGCTTTTCGCATCAGGTAGCGTATTGGTGTGAAGTGCTGCGCCTCCTTTTCTTGAGCCAATCAACGATAGCACCTGCCAGCCGGTAATGGTTACATCACCAGGTCTACCTGGGACATAACCCCAAGAGCCGTTTGGGTGCTGAGCGATGCAGCTAAAATTTGCCCCTTGCTGAACCAGGTCAAGAAGATCGGAGTCATATTGGTTGCCATCCCGAGTCATACATAGAGCTTCCTCCAGCGCCATCAATGCAATGCCATGTCCATACATACTCCCCGACTGCCAGTCATACCCTGAGGCGGTTTCTGCCGCCACCGATCGCAGAAAGTAAATACCTCTTCGCACGGTTTCTTGGTAAGGGCTGGGTTGATGGTGGGTATATCCTGCTCCCAGGAAAGCAAGGAGTGCCAAGCCCGTCGCTCCGGTCACGGGTGTTTTGCTATCTCGATTTGGCGCTTTCGTGTGCCGGCAGCGACCATTGCACGGAGCCAGATTCAAGTCAAATGACCAGCTCCCATTGTCGCGTTGATGAGCCGCCAAATAAGCGAGTGCCATTTCCACAGCTTGCTCGCTCTCTTCGGTTGCTCCATATCGCTTGCCTGCCTCGAGACGACCTTCGGGAGTCCGCTTTCCCATATCAGCTTTTCCCGGCAAACGGGTACTCGCTGATGGATTTCTCATTGAAAGTCCTAGGTCCGGCAGCGGACGGATCGGGGTGGAGCTACCTGGTTGATCCGGTACGATCTCTTGCGGATTTTCGGGAGCCATGCTGACTTCCACATTAACGACCTGATCGAGGACTGCTCTTTGCTGATCAAGGTCATCGAGATTCGTTTGAAGAGTTTCCAATATGATTTCGCCTGACGGTTTGCCTTGGGAGGCTTCAAAGGCTTTGTCACCCCTGTGCTTCTTTTCAAGCGTCAGTAATGCAAGAACGATCAAGAAAATCGTATGCAGAATCGTACTGATCAATCCGGCCGGGAGTCGCGAGTCATCCCAAAAATTACCTTCCGTCGACACTGAGGAAATATCGAAATCGCCTTCGCGTTTCGCCTGTTCCTCGACGGGAGGTATTCCTGTATTGCTATCCTTCCACGGAGCGTTCTCGGGTGGCGACGATACCAATGGAGGTGCTTCCGTTGATCGAACAATCTGCTCGAAAGAACCAGGAGACGCTTGTGGATCATGGTCCCGCTTTTTCCCGATATTCTTCCTGACGGCTTCCGCAGAATGATCATTCGGAGAAGGTTGACGGTCCACAACGGTAGGCTCTTCTTTGTGCGAAAGCTTCCTGCCGCACATGACGCTCAGACGACTTGGTGAGGCCGAGTGAGATGACTGCATCGTTGACTAAAGATGCAATGGTTCGCACTCCGCCCCATTTTCCGTTTGAGTCGGCGTCCCGGTTCGGCTAGCAAGCTGATGATCCTCTATCCGCGTGATCCCATAAGGGCCACCGTGGTGGCAACCCTGATTTGCTGTCTCCGAGACGAAAGGATCGTCAAATCTCTCGCAAGATAGCCTCAAAACTAGGCAAATTCTGCGATTTGATAGGCCCGCGATCGGAAGAGGCAATCGATGATAGTCCCTTCATGAGGCTGCAGCCAATTCCATCGAGTTGTTGGAATCGGGCCGAAATTGGCTCGGTCGCTTTCCCAACACGCACCCGCGGATTGAATGAATGCTTCATTTTGAGTGAGAACGGTTCCAACAAGAGTCGGTCCAATTCGTCCCAGCATTTCTTTTTCAGGACATTCGACGACGCTCACAAATGGGAACATGTACTCTTTTGAGGCCACTTGGCGATCTGGGGAGTCCGCGTGCACAACCATAGGCCGTAGATAAGCACAGTGTTCCCTCTCGATGAGTTTGTCTCCGAAGCTTGCCGTCATGTCTTCCACACCTGACTCGGCGAGATCTTGCTGTACCATTGCGTGCGTGCCGGTCGCCATGGCTGGAACCGTAAAGGCCGCAAGTTTCGCTTCGGGATCTGAAGGGGGAGTTGCTTCGACGGGACCAATTTTTTCGGCGATCGCTTGAGCGATTTCACGAGTGTGACGACTTGCCCAAATCCCACTGCAATTGATACAGCTACGACCTGAGTTGCTGAGCACACTTTCGACCATCACGTCGAGAAAGCTCTCCCACTGGTCTACAACATCATCACCAATAAGAATCTTTGAGAAGCCGGGCCCATGGGCTTGAACTTTCGGATTCCCAGCGTGTTGAGCAACAGTCTGTGCACTACCAAAAATCATGCTTCGGGGAGTTTTTGTCATGATGGCTCCACCCGCATCGTGTCCTCCTTGATAGAGTCCAAATGCTTCCTACGGTACACCCGCCTCTATGAATGCTGAGACCATTCGGTAAGGAGTCCAAGGTTCCTGCGAACCTGGTTTAAGAGCAAGGCCCACTTGAAGTGGGATAGCCGGAAGCCAGAGGGTGTGTACTCCTGGAGAATTGTTGGGTAGGACCGCTCCAAGGACAGGAGTTTGGGATTGAAAACTTACGGTCACTCCCCTGCCCTCTTCTCCAAATCCGTTGCTCAGAATCGAGAGGTTGAGTCCGCGGGTTAAGCAGTCGAGGATTTGGTCAATGTTGCTGAGAACGAAACTGTTCTTTTGCATATTGGATCGACACATATGTTCCGGCAAACCGGTGCTGGCAGACTGTTGGTGCACAAAATCGTCCACGCTTTGCTGACTATCACCAACCGTGAGGGTACCGGATTCAAAAAGCGTTGCCGCTTTCTTGCACTTCTCAATCAAATCATCGGTGCTGAGTTGGAGTAGAGCGTTTCGTGCTTTATGCGCTTGTCGCATATCACGACCCACTATCCCACCGCCTACGTTGCCAACTTTCGCGATCGGCTCGCCGGTGTCGAAGTGCACAACATTGGTGAAGTCGAGTGATTCGTAAGGTTTTCCCCAGCGTAAAGGACTTAGCGTGATCATTGTTTCTTCGTTAAATATAATAAATGGAGATTCAAAATCGGATCGCTTTTCAAAAGGCGGCGAGCCTGACTCGTGTTACCGTCCTGACGCTAAATCCACTGCTGAAAGGTCTCGCGGGTGGAAGGTCACGTCAGTCGGCTGAGAAGTATCGGCGATGTAGTGCGATTGAGACGCCGTATCTCGGGAATTCTCGTCTACCAAATGATGAGACCCTGGGGGCAATTTCAACACCTTTGGCTTGAGAGTTTCTCCTCATTCAGGTCTTTGGCGGCGCCAAAGACCTTCAATCGCATACTACCCCTAGTAGACACCTACCGTGGTTGCGCTAGCGAGTTCATGGAAAGGACGAACCCCACTGACACCATCCCACGGATAGGTGTCGAATGGAGCCTCTCGCTCGCCTTCGTCTCGTTCCATAAAGCCTGGCACAAAGAACTCGTCGGTGAGAGTGTAGAGCTTTACTCGCCCTGTTTCACCGTAACCAACCACTTGATCGTAGTCATCAAAACTCACCACTTCAGTCACAGCACGAGGTTGCGGTGCGTAGTAAGAGATTTTGTAACCTTCAGCGGCGGTTACGGGCTTACTGCAGGCTAGTCCCATCAGCGTGTTACCGTAAGTAGGTGTCATATAGACACCGCCCTCTTCGGGGCTGCCACCGAGGAGTTCTTCCACGCAGAATTTGGTCCACTGAGGTGTGAACTCGGTTCCGCCTGAGAAAATACCGGTGATCCCTACTTCTGGAAGACTGGTTCCCTTCTCTTCTAGAGCCTCTCCGAGCGATTCCAGCAGTTTGGGGGTTGCAAACATGCACTTGATGTCGTGACCCGCAGTCAGAACGGTAACCGCTTGATCAATACAGTGCTTCTTGTATTCCTCAAGGTGTTCCATCCAACCTTTTTTAATCAGCTTGACTACCCATCTGGGGTCGAGGTCGATACAGAAACAAATGCCATCGCGGTACTGTGCAAGATGTTCCACCGCGAGGCGCAGACGTCGAGGTCCACTTGGGCCTAACATCAGCCAGTTCGACCCCTTTGGGAAATACTCGTCAGGAAGTGTATCGCTGAAAAGTTCATAATCCTTCCAGTGATCTTCGAGAACAACGCGGCTCTTAGGAATTCCTGTAGTCCCTCCGGTCTCAAACACATAGGTAGGTTTGCCGGAATGACCTTTAGGAACCCAACGGTTCACAGGACCACCACGGAGCCATTCATCTTCAAAGTGTGGAAACTTCTTGAGGTCATCAAAGCTTTTTACATCCTTGAGTGGATCAAAATTAAGCTCTGACTTCTTCTGTAACCAAAACGGACTGCCCGTCTCGTCACTGAAATGCCAATGTACGGTTTTTAAGGTGTGTTCGTTAAGCCGATCCTTTGCATCGGCTGATTGTTGGGCCACTTCGGGGCTCACGGAGTTTTCCGCGGTACTCATTCATGCCTCAAAAAGTTGGATTGTGACGGACTCAAAACAGGGAGAATCATATCACGACCTGAGCCTTCGGGCGATCAGGTGAATGTAGGGGAGAGTAAGTTGACCAACTTATTCTCATTCCAAGCGATTCGAGTTGCTCGAATTGCACGATTCTCCGTGCATATCGTTGCGGTGCGTCAATAGCTTTCAGGGCGAGACAGGCAGTCAATTATGGCTGATGGAAGGTTTTCTTCCTTTAATCGCTTATCCTACCCCGGCTTCAATGTCGACGAAGACACCGCGTGGACCCGCATTTTGGATAATTGAGTCTCCCAAATTCACCCTTTTTTCCCAGTCACTGTGGATATGCCCGCAGATGACCGCCAACGGCGCGACCCTCTCCACCGCATCTCGGATGGCTTGGGAACCTCGGATCTGTCCAGTCTGATCATGGTCCACTGTATCGATAGGTGGCGAGTGGGTGATCAGGATCTCATTTTTTGGGCAGTCTCGGAGCATTTCTTCCGCCGCATCTTCCTCAAATTCATAGCTCCAGTCACCAAACGGGGTCACGGGAATCCCTCCGCCGACTCCCCAGAATTCTTGGTTTTCAATGCTGCAGCCGGTGCCGTGCAGAACTTGCGAACTTTTCCAGTCTCGGCAGGCTGCTTCAAGTTCTTCGTAGGACTCACCGTTACCCGGTACCAAGAGAGTCGGGATCTCGATTCCCTTCAGCACATCAATGGTGTCCGATAAGCCCATTCGTCGTGTGGCGAAGTCACCTGCGCCAATCACCACATCAGCTTGGGAAGAGCGTTCCACCAGTTGCTCCGCTGCCTTGGCATCTCGATGTGAATCACTGAAGCAGAGTAGTCGCATGAGTTGATGTTCTCCATGAAAATTGCCGTGCGTAGGCGTTCGAGAGACGCTTGCGCGTCGGGTTGCACTCCATCGTATCCAAAGCTCTTACGAGCATCCATCTGACATCGTTAAATCTGCAATGTTCTATCTGCACTGCGGAGTCATCTTCAGGTTTGAAGATCTGTCTCATTTATAGCTCTCGCTTTCCTCTGTTATACTAATCTACGTTTAAGCCACCCATTTGATTTCCGTTGTCTGAACGCTTGATTTGATGACCCTATGTCCACTCAACCAAAATCGAAACAAGATCCGAGAAGATCTCTTGTTTTGGTGATCGCTGTTGTTCTGATTGCACTGTGGATTTGGATGACAAACCGGGCAGAGCAAACCGCAAACGTCAAAGCCATTTCGGCGGCAGCGGGTCGTATTTTACTCGTCTTGGGAGCACTCTGGTTTGCTTGGCCGAATCTTCGTCGGCCGGCGAGTTGGCTTCCCCCTGGATTTGCTATGTTGGGGATCCTGATGTTAGGTTTTATTGCAACCCAGCCCAGAATGATCGTCGTGCTTGCTCCCGCGTTTGTTGGCTTGCTGACGTTAGCTTCCATCCTAAAGGCTTTTCGAAACTAGCTAGCAGAAATCAAAGCAAGCTAGATGACCTCAGTTGCAAAACGGTAGCGGAGGCATGACAGGATCGGGAAGCCCGCTAAATCACCTCCCCCTCCTCGTTCAGCCGATTCTTCTTTGCATCGATGTGGTCAGATGATCTCTGTGTTCGTATCGCGCTGCTATTGCATCAGTCGTAAGTTGAAGGGGTAGCGGTAGGCTCTACCCTTTCTGACATCGAGGACCGAAAGGATGCCGAAGATTAACTGAAGCAGTACAGGTAAGAAAATCAAAGCAAAGGCGGTACCACAGCTGAGCACCGTGATGATCCCGCAGGTGATCGCGATCAAAAGGATGGTGATTTGAAAATTGAATGCTTCCTTCGCTTGGAATTCCACGTACGCAGAGCTTTCTTTTTTTAGCCACCAAATAATTAACGGTCCTGCGAATCCGATGTAGCCAAAACCGATCAACCCAGCGCAGCCCGAAAGATGAGCAAGTGTAGCGCAGTTGATTTCTTCAAGCGTAGGCTCCGCATCTGTGAATGACGGATCAGAATTGCCGTCTGAGGCATAGGGATTCGCTGATGCTTCTTCGTTCCGCGATGGTTCCGGAGGTAAGTTCATCAATACATTCCAGTGCTAATCAAAGGCTGGACGGAATCGGCAGGATGGGAGTGAGCTTGGATGTTTTTGCTGGTGGCGTACTACCCGAGGATAACATTGCGTTGGATTCTCCCGCAATCCACAGTCCCTTCGCCGCTAGGCTGGATGCTGATTAACAGCTGATTGTCTGTTGCTGATCAGCAGATTCAGCGTGCCGAACTACTAGGCTGCCACAAGAGGGAGGCGGCTCGAAGATCCAAGATAATTTAAGTGGTCTGGTT
>JAAXIK010000176.1:0-8471 GCA_012270385.1 Rubripirellula sp.
GCTCCGCGTCCCCCCACACTCGCCGCTTCACCTGGTTTCCTAGTGAGGCCCTTTTCCAGGCTGAGCGTGTACACTAGATTTTTCCTGATCGATAGTCCTATCCCCGTACCTCCGTCAGTTGTGCTGGATCGCTTTCCCACCCGATAGAAACGTTCAAAAATCCGCTTTTGATCATCCGGCGTGATACCAATACAGTCATCTTCTACGACCATTGCCCAGTACTTTACAGCATCTCGGCAGTAAACCTTGATGGAGCCACCAGAGGGTGTATAGCGAATAGCATTACTGATCAGATTGTTGGTGATGGTCAGAAGGGCTTCGGGGTCGGCGCGCACCATGGGGTTTGAGTCCGATTTGCAAAATTGCAATTCAATCTTTTTGGATTGAGCTAAGTGCTGCAGAGATTAGATCGATTCCTCGATCGGGGCAATGAATGAGAGCTCAATTAAGTGAAGGAAGCTGGTCCCTGCCTGTGCTCTCGCCAATTGCATCATGTCAGCAATCAGGCGTTCCAGCCTCAGGCATTGATCGTGTATCTGTGCCATAAAATGCGATGCGGCCTCAGGGTCGTCCTTAATTGCCAACTCCACCGTCTCCGCGTAGCCCTTGATTGCAGCGAGAGGTGTTTTGAGTTCATGCGAGATGTTGGCAATAAATTCACGACGCATGGAATCTACTCGATGCGATTCTGTTTCATCTCGAATGGTGATCAGGAGATGGTTCTCCGACAAAGAGCCAAAGTGATCAACGCGAATTTTAAGTGGACGGATTGTGTCACCGTCGGTAATTTCGAGTTTAAGTTTTTGCGAACCCTCACCCGATGAGGCGACGCGTATTGCTCTTGTCAGATCCGGGTAACGTACTATTTCTGAAAATATCTTTCCGACCATATCAACCGATTCAGAGACACCAAGAAGATCTTTGGCTGCCGGATTGATCAGTAGCACTTGGTCGCCTTTCCCAAGCATGATGACTCCGTCTCTCATGCGTACCAGGGCAGACGTAGCGTCTTGGGTTTCCTGCAGGAGTTGCTGCCAACGTCATTGCCATTCCTGGAGTTCAGTTAGCTGGTTGTGCTGGAGTTCCTCAAGTATGGGGCTCTGAATCAATGAGGCTCGATAGGTATGGTAGCTGGTGAACGCAGCGGCCGTGATATTGATCGCCACCAATATCCTTGGGGAGAAATTGAAGAATAGAAAAAGAATCGAAGTCACAATGATGATCGCAAAGCCGAAAGTCGCTACTGCGAAGATTTTCTCAGAGAGCTGGTTCTCGCGATTCGAGGCTTGCTTCGAGGTCATAATGGGTACAACGAGGTTGATGGAACCACAAACATCACCTCAATGTTTTATCGTTCGAGTGTAGTTCTGGTTAGTGCACCACCGAGCGATTCGGGGCAAATAGGCGGGTATTTGGTGGAGCCGAAGGTCTTGAGCTGGGTCAGAAACCCGTCCCTCCCCCCTGCTGTTTAGCTTTCTACACTTCATGTTTAAAGAGATTTTTCGTTTCGGGACCGGAGTTGTCGAGATTAATAAGTATCTTTTTTCCGTGTGATTTCTGAGATCACTGGCACCCATGAAGGGCGAACTTCTGTAAACTCAAGAACTTACCGGACTTTGATTCCTGCCAATTAGCCCCTGCATTATCCGATTAGAATTCAATGAAACGTTTCTTGGTTTGCTTGATCATGTTAAATCTGTCTCTCTGCAAGTTTCCCGCTCTAACGCGTGGTGATGAAGGGATGTATCTCTTCAATGATCTCCCTTTGGAGTTACTGGAAAAGAGGCATGGATTTAGGCCTGATCAGGCATGGGCGGATCACCTTCGACTTAGTTCCGTTCGCTTCAATAGTGGCGGTTCAGGCTCTTTCATATCGAGTAACGGACTTGTCCTGACAAATCATCATGTAGCCAGTGATACGCTTCACAAGCTGAGTACACCGGAGCGTAATCTGATAGATGATGGATTTCTAGCAAGCACCCTCGAAGAAGAACTGAAGGCGCCTGACCTCGAACTCAACCAGCTCGTTTCGATTGAAAATGTCACGGATCGTGTCAATCAGGAGGTGGATGAGTCGGTGTCGCCTGAGCAAGCCGCCAAACAGAGACGTGCAATCATTGCAAAGATTGAAGAAGAATCATTGGAGAAAACGGGCCTGCGTAGCGACGTGATCACTCTTTTTGGTGGTGCGCAGTATCACCTTTACCGCTACAAGAAATACACGGATGTTCGTCTCGTTTGGGCACCTGAGACCGCAGCGGCGTTCTTCGGAGGAGATGCGGATAATTTTGAGTACCCGCGGTACAACCTTGATGCGACGATCATGCGAGTCTACGAAGATGGTAAGCCTGCTGAGCTTGACCATTTCCTTTCATGGAATCTCGAGCCTCTTCAAGATGGTGATCTCGTCTTTGTGAGTGGTAACCCTGGGAGAACGCAGAGGATCTTTACTGTAGACGCTTTGAAGTACCTACGGGATGATCGCATTCCTTACATTCTGGATTTCCTGCGTCGTAAGGAAATCCTGATGCAGCAGTTTGGTTTGCGAGGAACCGAACAGCAACGTCGCGCCAGGGATGAACTGTTTGGTATCCAGAATGCACGAAAAGCATACACCGGAATGCTCGATGGTTTGCAGAATCCTGAAACCTTCGTTACCAAGTCGGAACAAGAACAAGCCATCCTTGACGCATTGAAGATGAACAAGTCAGATCCGAAACTGATCCAGGCATGGGATCAAGTGCGGAAGGCGCAGGCCGTCAAGAAGGAACTCCTCGGACAAAGCGTTAGCTTGAGGAGCACTTTGTTCCAGATCGCCATGGATCTCGTTCTCATCGCGGCCGAAGACCAGAAACCAATCGAGGAACGTCTCAGCGGTTTCACTGAAGCTTCACGAGAATCCTTACTTCGCTCCCTGCTCAGTACTGCCCCGATCTATGAGGATCTCGAGCAAGTCAAGCTAGCCGATGAAATATCAATCTTGGTCGAAAAGCGTGGAGCAGATGACCCATTGGTTAGGGAAATTCTTGCGGGTAAAAGCCCCCGGCAACGAGCTGCAGAATTGGTCACCAAGACGAAATTAATCTCTGTCGAGCAACGTCAACGCGTTCTCGATACTGGCCAGAAAGCGATTGATGAGAGTACGGATCCACTCATCCTGCTCGCACGAAGTCTCGAGAGTGAGTATCGAAGGCTCAGGGCCGCGAATGAAGAAATAGCGGAGACGGAGCGACAAGCCTATGCACTTGTAACGGAAGGCACCAACCAAGTGAAAGGAACCGGCGGTTACCCCGATGCAACGTTTTCTCTCCGATTAGCGTTCGGTGTGGTAAGCGGCTACGTTGAAGACGGAATGAGCATCCAACCCACCACCGATTTTGAGGGAGGATATGCACATGCAGAAGCTCACGCCGGCCAGGTGGATTTTGACCTACCTGATTCTTGGATGGACGCAAAATCGAAGATCAACTTGAACACACAGCTCAATTTCGTCTGCACTGCCGATATCATTGGTGGCAATAGCGGCTCACCGGTGGTCAATCGCAAGGGAGAGCTAGTTGGCCTAATTTTTGATGGCAATATTCAGAGCTTGACCAGTGATTATCTCTATACCGATCAGCAAGCTCGAGCCGTGAGCGTCTCCGGTGTTGGGATCATTGAGGCATTACGTACGATCTATTCGGCAGGCAATCTCGCGGATCAAATCGGGAGATAGAGTTGAGTGGATCCAATCGTGGTGATGGATTGCAGCCTGGAAAAAACAAAATCCCGTTGACCCTTTATAGCCTGTTGACCTTGTATAGATAGCGAATTGATGAGCGACGAAAAATTGGTTGAATCTGCAGAACAGCTCCGACAGAAAAAATGCCTACCTTGTGAAGGTGGAGTCGATCCATTGACGGCAGCGGAGGCGGAAAAACTGATGGGTTCGCTCAACAAATGGGAGTTGAGTGCCGACGGGAAGTCGGTTTCCCGAGCCAGGAACTGTGAGAACTTTCTTGGGGCGATCGAAGCGATCAAGGGTATCGCTGAGGTCGCGGAGAGCGAGCAGCATCACCCTGATCTGCATCTCACCGGATACCGTCATCTGCAGATCGTTTTGACCACCCACGCGATCGGCGGGTTGAGCGAAAACGACTTCATTGTGGCGGCGAAAATTGACCAGCTCTTGGATTAGTGCCCCTGTCCCGGCCTGGACGCTGTTTCATCAGGGCATTCTTCGTGCATATTTTGCGCTGCCTGGAAAGCTATCATTTATATTTTGCCGAAGCTGGATTCAAAAAAAGTTGGAGAGTTTGCAAGCTGAGTGCTTTCGGTTGCAAGGAAATCGCACATACTGGTTAGAGCAATGCAAGCCTAGTGAGTTCATTCTTTTCTGGGCTCACTAGCATCCAATGCAACAAGACGGAGTGGAAACGAGCGGAGGCTCATTTCGCGAAGTTGAAACTGATACAGTTGAACCGGACACAAGGAAGGTCCGCATGAGCGTCGTCATCAAGGATTCACCTGAACTCTGTTTTGGTGTTAACCCTTTCAATCCCCATAGTGCAAGGCCCACTGATTTGATCGGTGGGACTTCTAAGAAAGAATTGCGACGTCGCCTCGGGCAGAGTTGCCCGCGCGTGCCGGGAGTCTATGGGATGCTCGATCGCCACGGGCGTTTAATCTATGTCGGGAAAAGTAAGTCGTTGAGATCTCGACTTGGAAGCTATTTTGCGGATTCCAATGCGGATGAAAAAGGCGGCCGAATAATCGAGAATACGCGCGCCATCCTCTGGGAAACTCAACCGAGTGACTTTGCTGCGTTGGTTAGAGAACAGCAGTTGATTCGGCGTTTCAGTCCACGATGGAATGTTCAAGGCGTTCCCAAGCGACAACGTCCGGTTTATCTCTGCTTGGGTCGCGTACCTGCCATGTTTTTTCTTACTGCGGAGCCTCCTGCTGATTGCGTTGCGGTCGAAGGACCTTTTCATGGTGCGGGGAGAATGAAACGAGCCGTTGATTCTTTGAACAAGGTTTTTCGTCTACGTGACTGCGGACAGAAACAAGTTTTTCATTTTGCAGAGCAACTCGAATTGTTCTCGATGGAATATCGCCCCGGTTGTCTCCGGTTTGAGGTGGGAACCTGTTCGGGTCCGTGTGCGGCTGGTTGCACTCGCTCTGACTATGATCTGCAAGTGAACGCAGCCGAAAGTTTTCTTGATGGTTTTAACGATGAGCCGCTAGCTATGATGCGCGAGCAGTTCGCACGTGCAATGAAACATCAGCAGTATGAATTGGCAGGTCGTGCTCATCATACTGTGAAAAGCTTGGAGTACGTTGAGAGGAAGCTGAAGTTACTGGCGAGCGCTAGAAGGCGTTTCACATTTATCTACGCGGTACCCGGGTACGACGGTTGTGGAATTTGGTACCTCATTCACAGCGGGGAAATCGCTGACGCCATTGCCGCTCCGAGGTCGAATCGGGTGGATTCGGATCTTGAAGTGAAGCTTCGTGAATGGTCAGCGATGACTCAGAAGCAGTTGCAGAGGGGGCACGGGCTCTATCCTTACACCCTCCCATTGGTCGCTTCATGGTTTCGTAAGAATCGAAGTGAGCTGGATCAAGCTTTCCCGATCGCCGATGCTGCCAAGCATTTCAGAAAAGTGAAGCAGTCGGCTTAGGAGCAGGCTGTGAGTGTGGGTTGCTGAGCGGGGGTTGCTGAGCTAAGTCCATCGCGAAGGTGATCTAGATTTGCGGGGATGGCAGCGCAAACGACCTGCTTTGTATTCCGATGCGGTGCACTCCCTCTCTGCGGTGGTTGTCTCGTTGCTACCCTACCGAAAACATCTACCCCTAGGAGAGCACAATGAAACGTTTCTTCGCTCAAGCGATTTTTGCAGGTTGGATTGCCTGCGGGAGCTTTTACCTATCCGCGAAAGCTGCTGATTGGAATCAGTGGCGTGGTCCAATGCGAGATGGCATGGTTTCTGAAGGTGATTGGCCAGAGAAATTGTCTGGGCACCTCAATCTAGTTTGGGAAAAGCCTCTTTCCCCGAGCTACAGCGGGCCAGTGATTCACAAAGGACTAGTCTTCACCACTGAAACGGTGGACAAGAAGTATGAACGCGTAACCGCCTACGACCTGGATTCTGGAGAGCAGGCTTGGTCGGTTCAGTGGCAAGGATCGATGTCGGTTCCCTTCTTCGCAGCCTCCAATGGGGATTGGATTCGGTCCACCCCGGTGTGTGCTGAGGGAAAGCTCCTCGTTCTGGGGATGCGAGATTATCTGGTCTGCCTGAATCCCGTCGACGGAACGGAGCTTTGGAAGGTCGACTTCTCGAAGGATTTTGGTTCTCCACTTCCTTCCTTCGGTGCGGTCTGTTCCCCAATGGTGGATGACGGTGCTGTCTACATCCAAACCGGTGGAGCTGTTTGTAAGCTGTCACTCGAAGATGGCAGCCTGATTTGGAAAACGCTTGAGAATGGTCAGGGCATGATGAGCAGTGGGGCATTCTCCAGTCCCATGATTGCTGAACTGGCCGGTGTGAAGCAGATGGTTGTACAAACGCGGACCGAATTATGTGGTGTGGATCTTGCCACCGGCAATGTGCTTTGGAAGGAAAAAATTGATGCCTTTCGAGGGATGAACATCCTGACTCCACTCGTGATGGGGGACAAGATTTTTACCTCCGCCCATAGTGGTCGAGCTCAACTCTTCGAAATCAAGAAAAGCGATATTGACGCTTGGTCGGTGGTTGAACTTTGGAACCAGAGAACTCAAGCCTACATCTCCTCGCCAATCGTCTTGGATGGGCAGATTTACCTGCACCTGAAAAACGAGAGATTCACCAGTCTTGATACCGCGAATGGGGAAGCCAATTGGACCTCATCACCGGTTGGAAAGTACTGGAGCATGGCTTCCAATGGAGATTCCATCCTCGCACTTAACAACAAGGGGCAGCTCAGGCTGATTTCACCGAATTCGGAGAAATACGAGGTGGTGGATGAGGTCAGTGTAGCCAAGGACTCGTGGGCACATCTGGCTGTACAATGGGACATTTTGATTATCCCAGACCTCCACGCCTTTAAAGGCTATAGCTGGAAATAGAGTCCAGGTTGACGTAATCTCGGTGAGCCACTGAGTTCATCGAGATTCATCTGCATCATGATCCACACGGGACCAGACTTCACCTTGGTGGAGTCGCGTCCTCAGCAGATCACCAGGTTGGACTTGTTTCGCATCACGAATCGCTTCACCTGATTCGGACAGTGTCACGCTGTAGCCACGGGTTAGAACCTGAAGCGGAGAGAGGGCTGACAAAGCCGCTGCTGAAGATGCCAGGTGAGCACGACCGAGTTCGATCTGTGCAAAGATGGCTCGCCGGGCTCGGCCATCGAGTTCATCCAGCATGCGAGTGCGTTCAAGCACCATGTCATGCGGGCGTTTCACAACGGTCCGACTTTCTATTGCTTGAAGTCGCGTACGGCGGTTTTGGATCGCCTGGTCAGCTTGACGTTGTAGTCTTTGGCCAAGATTCTGAATGTGGCGGATCAAGGCCTCCGCGTCAGGGAGTGACTTTGTCGCTCCATCGGTTGGAGTTAAGGCTCTCACATCTGCTGCGAGATCGCAAAGCGTGACATCAATTTCGTGTCCCACCGCAGAAATGGTGGGGATGGTGGACGCGGCGACCGCGCGAACAACGCGTTCTTCATTGAAGCACCACAGGTCTTCAAGGCTGCCGCCACCCCGTGTGATCACCAAAGCATCCAACTTGGGACGATATTGGTGGGCAACTTGAATCGCATTGACGAGTCTTGATCTGGCCTCATTACCCTGCACGAGTGAAGGACTGATGATGATTTCACTACCCGTCCACCGATGAGCTGCGGCTTTCAGAAAGTCTCGAACCGCAGCTCCGCTTGCACTGGTGATCACACCAATCCGCCTGGGAAATCGCGGTAAGGGTTTCTTGCGGGATGCTTCAAACAAGCCTTCTGCGTTCAGTTTGTTCTGCAGCTTCAAGAACTCAGCTTGTAGTCCACCCAGGCCCTGAGTTTGCACTTTGCGGACGACAAGTTGATAAGTACCCCGAGGACCATATACCTCTACGTCACCGAAGCAAAGAACGCTCTGCCCATCCTTGAGTGGCTCCTTGAGCCTCGATGCAGCGGTCCGCCACATCACGCCTCGAATTTGTGATTGAGAATCTTTGAGAGTGAAGTAGACATGACCACTTCGGGGACGGACCACATCCGAGATTTCGCCCTCCACCCATATCGAAGGAAACGTGCCTTCAAGAATTGCTTTAATGTGACCAGTTAGCTCACTTACCGAGACGGCATGGGTTTCTGCTTCACTCATGGGCCAAACCTCCAAGAATTATTTCGGCAATCCAATCATCCGGTGCGGATTCACAACACTTTGCGTAAGCGCTAACCCAATTGACTAATGATCTGGCCACTCCCCAGTAAACACCTCGACAGCTCCT
>JAAXIK010000176.1:8481-14826 GCA_012270385.1 Rubripirellula sp.
CCTGACGATCATCAGACCCGCACTTGCCTCTCCGCACCATACCCCTATACTGCTCCTCCGGTCATCATCACGTGGTTGTTGTCTTCATTCCACTGAAGTACCAGATCACCGCCAAGTAAGTGATTGAGAATTTTTCGATCAGTGCGGCCCGTGAGCACACCGGCAACGCATACCGCGGAAGCGCCCGTTCCACATGCCCAAGTCTCACCCGAGCCTCTCTCCCAGGTTCTCTGTCTGACTACGCTTTCTGAAACCAATTCGACAAACTCGACGTTAATCCGA
Organism: Rubripirellula sp.; assembly: GCA_012270385.1. GTDB lineage: Bacteria > Planctomycetota > Planctomycetia > Pirellulales > Pirellulaceae > Rubripirellula. The sequence goes on from JAAXIK010000176.1 coordinate 8,764, forward strand.
TTTGGTAACCGTGGATCCGACTCGATGATTGGGCCGATACCAAGAACGAGCTCATCCGTTGCCTCAGGTACAAAAATCACACAATGAGGATTACCCATTGAGACACAGGTGACCGCGAAAGTCCGTCCCTTGAATTCTACAGAGTGGTTGATGACAGATCCGGTTGGAACCAGTGTGGTGGGGACTTGCGATGCTTCCAGGACAGGCTCACCCATATCCACAGTGACCTCTTCAACGAGTTCATCGACCCCGAGGTGAAGTTTTAAACTCAGTACGCCGGCACCGGTTTCAACCCGCATCTCTTTTTTCTTGGCGAGACCATGGTCAAACGCATATTTGGCGAGACATCGGATGCCATTGCCGCACATTTCAGCTTGGCTGCCGTCGGCGTTATGCATTTGCATGCGGACATCGGCAACTTCACTGGGGCAGATGAAAATAATTCCATCGCCACCGACTCCGAAGTGCCGATGGGATACATCTTGAGCAATTTCTGCTGCGTTATCTGGGACTGCCTGAGAAAAACAATCGACGTAAAGATAATCGTTTCCGGCACCATGCATTTTTGTGAATTTCATCCCGGTATCCTACCGTGAACGCCGTGAGTTGAAAAGAAATAGCTCGTCGGAATTTGCAAGCTACCGATGCATTCGGAATCCGTTCAAATCCTGTATTCAAAGAAGGCGGTATCACTTGGCACAGGAGAGGCCCAAACAACGCCACCTTGTATGGCTGAGCGATCAACTGCATCATAGAGATTCGCTCAAGCGGGTTTCTACAATCGACCACCTCACTCTTTTGGATTGTTTCTGTGATACAAATCAGCCAATGGATTCGTGATATCCCTGATTACCCGAAACCCGGTATCCTGTTCAAAGATATCACCCCACTTCTGAGTAGCCCGGAAGCTTTTCGCTACGCGATTCAGAAAATGGCGGAACCATTTCGTGAAGCGAATATCGATGTGGTCGCCGCTGCGGAAGCCAGAGGGTTTATTTTTGGGACGCCACTCGCGTTAGAGCTCGGAGTCGGTTTTGCTCCCGTGAGAAAACCTGGCAAACTCCCTCACGATGTTTACTCGCATCAATATGATTTAGAGTACGGCCAGGATGAGCTTCAAATTCATCAAGATGCATTCCAGCCTGGACAGAGGGTTCTCATTGTTGATGATCTCCTAGAAACAGGTGTTCACGTACAAGCATGTTGCACACTCAATGCGAAATGCTCCTCTGAGGTTGAGTCATGCTCCATTCTTATCCAATTGAAGTTCTTGGCGGGTGAACAAAAGCTAGAGGGTTACCGGGTCGAGTCGGTACTCACTTACGAATAGGGGCGACCTGCGCATTGGAGCCTCTCGTCCGGCTCTCGGAGTCTTTTTTAGGTGTCCCTTGATCCGCCATCCAAGCGGATTCCACACCGATAGCAGTACGTCGCGTCTTCTCTTTGTTCTCCTGCATCGCATTGGTGACATCTAGCCGAAGTGGGGACTCGTTTTCGCTGCATGATCTCTGCACTGACAAAAGTGGAGGGGACAATGATCAAGCTGTAACCGAGAAGGATTAACGCAGCCGAGATGATTTTGCCTGCGGAGGTCAATGGTACAACATCGCCGTAACCCACGGTTGTCATTGTCACAATCGCCCAGTACATGGCTTGAGGAATGGAAGTGAAGTCACTTTCCGTTCCCTGGTTACCGGACATCAGCGTTTCAATGTGATACATCAACGTACCGCTGATGGTCACGGCTACCAAAACGACTGCAAGGAAAACGACGATCTTATTCCGAGCAGCCCATACCGCTGCCGATAGTTCATCTGCTTCATTCATCATTCTCCAAAGTTTTAAAACGCGGAAGACTCGCAAGAGCCGCACGCTGCGAAGAATCACAAACGAACGAGTGGATTCGCCCACCAGTAGCGTGAGATAGCTCGGCAAGATGCTGAGCAGGTCAATGAGTCCCCAAAAGCTGAACGCATACTTGATTGGATGACGCACGCATGCGAGACGGAGAAAGTACTCCAAGGTGAAAAGAATCGTCAGTATCCATTCTGTTACCCAGAAGATTGACATTAACCGCTGCTTCTCTTGGTAGGCGGGGACCGTCTCGAGTGAAACGATCGTGATGCTCGCGAGAATGGCAACGAGTAAACCGATGTCAAACCATCGACCCGCCCGTGTGTCCGCTTCGAAGATGATGTCGTACAACGTCGTTCTCACGCCTTCCTTCTCAGGGCGTTGAGTTTGTCGACGTTTGAATTTGTAATTCGAGCTACCTGATGACATTTTTTTTCCGGCAGGGCCGATCTCTTTGACAATCTGATGTGCGCGTTTTTCTCAGTCTAATTCTTGCACGCTCTGGAGGCGATGAGAAATGACTTTCCTCCTGTACCTCATTTGATTCGCAGATTCCCCATAATCATTACAGTTGTGAGGGAAAGATGAGGGAAATTGACTATTGTTCCGCCAATGTTTTTACACGATCCCGCCGCGAAGTGGATCATTAGACAACGCCATCCGTGGGCCAAACGAAGAACCCATTCGTAGTGTGATCGATGAGTGACGATTTACTGAACCCTGCTGAAGCATCTCAACCATCTGGGTTTTACCGGTGCGCCGTGCCAGATGAGCTGAGTCGAGGTGAGTTGCGGATTGGCTGGAAAAAAGCTTCGGCCAGTGTTCAAGAAACTTCCATCGACGGCTTTACCATCTTGGTTCCTGCAAAGTCACGCCGAATGCTCGAGTCTCGGAGTAAGTGGATTCTGGAGTTCCAGAACGCCTTGTTCCAAGTGACACCCTCATGGTACTGCGAGACCGAGGATGGACGGGTGCAGATTGGATTGACGAATGAAAAAGATTTGACCAAGCCCGAACGCATTCGCCGCTCTTCGAATTCATGGATTTCACGATTTGTGGATCTTGAAGCGGGTTTCACTTCACCACTTTTTGGTGGTTTGTTGTTAGCCGCTTTCTTAGTGCTTGCTCTTCCAGGTGTCGGTGATCAACTGGGTACCGCTCCGCTAATCGAATCCGGTTTCAAGTGGTTGCTCACCTCTGTAGATGAATTATTGGATGCCGTGTTTTGAACCTGGATCCCGTTGTTGTGGCTTGAGGGGATCCGGCGGATGAGCAAACTAAGATTGTTCAGCTATTTTGGATCTGACGATTTTCAAGATCAGCTCCAGAACATCATCGGTGGTCATTCCATCACTTTCAATGATTGATGCATCGTCGGCGGGACGCAAGGCTCCGATTTCACGACTTCGATCTTCTTCATCGCGACGATCTTGAGCTCTTAGGATTTCCTCCAGTGGCACGGGGCGTCCCATGTCTGCGAGTTGTTGATGACGTCTCCTCGCGCGTTCCTCTGGTGACGCAGTGAGGAAGATTTTGCATTCGGCATCGGAGAATACCTCAGAACCCTGGTCACGGCCTTCCGTGACCATATTGCGTCCGGTAGAAACTTGCCGTTGAATCTCGGATAAGCGTGACCGACTATCCGGGAGGTCAGCTACAAACCGGATTGCGTCGGTAACCGGTGGCGTGCGAATCTGTGCGCTCACATCTTCTCCCTTGAGTAGCACCCGCTGCCCATCCCATTGGATGTCCACGGTACTGGAGAAACGGATAATCTCTTGAGTATCAGAGAAATCGACTTGAGCTCGAATTGCAGCGAGCGTCATGGCGCGATAAAGAGCCCCCGTATCGAGAAATTCAAAGCCCAGACGATCCGCGGCAATTTTGGCAATGCTGCTCTTACCCGCCCCGGCGGGACCGTCAATGGTGACAATCATGACGCTTATTTTCCTTCCAAGTCATGCTGTAATGCTGCATTGACACCCGTTTTCAAATCCAAGAGAGCCTGTCTCACTTGGCCATCAAGTTGGACATTGCCCTCTGTGCTGGCAGATCTTTGGTCCAACCCTTCAGATGCAGAAGCATCAACAATCTCTCGATTTTTCGCAATACCGCTCTCAAAGCCGCAACCTCCATAGCGTCGGAGATAGAATAAATCAGTCAGGTAAGCAAATGCGTTGCTGGGGACATCGGTGCTAAGCTTGCTAAGTTTTTCTGTGACCATCTCTGATAATTCTTTCGGCGTCTGTTCCAGTTCCCGATGAATCCCCAATGGTCCAATGATCTGAACCGCTTCCGCATAAAAATCGATGCTTGGCGTCGAAGCTTGCGTTGATTTTAAGGTATCGGTTTTAGCTCGTCTCCTCATCACAAACCGCATCCGAGACAGGATCACCAGAATTCCCACCACGAGGGTGATGGGTAAAGCGGTTTGCCAACGAAAGACTTGTTTGCCCGCCAACGAGCCCCCACCCAGTTCCCCGGCGCGAAGACGTTGAAGTAAAAGCCCCGCCTTATCGATGACTTGACGATAAGATTGATTCATCGAGCTTGAACCGCCAGTGAGCAGGGCGGTATCCTGAGTTTCGGCATCCATTTCGACCACATAGTCATCCCAGACGGTCTGAGCTAGATCGAGAACCTGACTTGTGCGGCCAGTTTCTCTGACCCTTCCTCCGGCAGGTGTTGGGTCAAGTCGTAGCCAAGCTCTGCTGGTTTTTGGTTGGCCATGTAACGCGATAGTTTGATTGTTGTCGTTCACGTCAATTAGTGCCTCGACCCAAGCGTGTGCGTGGAGTTGCCGAGCGACAAAATGCCTTGCTAGAGCGTTGTATTCATCGGTGTGATATCCGGCAACGATTCGAGCAGGAATACCCTGACTGCGGAGCATCATCGTTAATGCCGATGCAAAAAATTGACAGTGACCACGCTTATCAATCCGAACAAACTGTTCGATTGGATCCATCCCCGGCACCGGGTCTGCATTCAGGTCTAAGCTGTATTGATAAGTCGCTAGATCTGTGAAGTGTCTTTCCATCGACTTTGCAATGTCGTAATCCGATTTTCGTTTTCCGACGTCATCCTGACTCAGTGTTTTAGCAAGCTTGGCGATGGTGGGCATGTTGCTGTCGGAGAAAAGCAGCAGTGCTTGAATGTATTCTTGAGTCCATCGCTCGTTGTCTGCATCACTCAATCGTGTGCGATTCGATGGAGTGCCGGTGCTTTTCAGTGATGATCCCTGCTGTCGAAAGCAAACCAGGTCGGACTGAACTCCGGCTTGGAAGGCATTGGTTCCGAATCGATATTCGATTCTTGGGTAAAGCCAATCCGACTTACTTTTTCGACTCAGAGTCCACTGTTCGGGTGAGTGCAAAACGCTGGGTTTCGCCCTGCGGTTATCGTAGGGAGCGATGGCAAAAAGAGCGTTGCTCCGCATCGATTCGCAAGTGATTTTCACATCAACCGCGTCGTAGTAGGCGATGTCCGACCTTTCCGCGGGGATGAAGGGTTCCGGCAAGCCCTGGAGTTCTGTAAGTTTACCTTTCGGTAGGGAATTCCAAGAGGCTCCACTCAGAGTCAAACTATTGAATTCTTCATATCGCTCCATCACTTTGCCACGCAAGTAGATCCCACCCACAACATTATACGGTGCTCCTGTCTCGCGATCTCGGACATCAACGCGCAAAGCGGGCGCTGAACTCTGCATCATTTTGCCAATCTGCCCCAGACGTAATTCATCCGAGAACCCAACCATCGCCTTGCCGTTGGATTCCACTCTCGATGCTTCCGTCGTGCGGGGCAAGGCGTAGAAGAAGATGATGGATATCAGAAGTACACCGGGTGCTAACATCCAAAGCACAACCCGTGAGATCTTCGGTGCGCCCGAGAGAAATGCAACCCAGTTAGACTCGTTATCCAACCGTACGATGTGCTCCGTCACGCTGGTAGTTTTAGCTTTCTTTCTGAGTAAGTGCTCCCTCTCCCCTTCAACACCTTCTCTTGCCCAGTTGGCCGAGATAAGAGCCAAGGCTGAAGCTCCTACCAATGCGATGGGGATCAATAAAAGGCCAAAGAGCATTGCATCATTGAATACAGCTGAAACAACTAAGTCCAAGTGAAACCCTTACTAAATATATTTTTCTTTAGCAAAATTTGCAGGACTAGATGTCAAACACTGTACATAGACTGTAGAGAGATTTACTATTACAG
>JAAXIK010000176.1:14836-17910 GCA_012270385.1 Rubripirellula sp.
CCGTGGTCGCGGATAGTTGTACACGAGACCGGAGCCTACCAAGGCGATGGGGTTCATTACACGGCCACCGAGCATGGCATCCGTGAATCCCGCAGAAACAACTAATTCCAAGAGGCAGAAAACGGCTAGTTGCTCGAAGATTCTCCTGTTCTTCTTTTGTAACATCAGGATAGCCTGCACGAACACAAGTAACTGCGCTACCACAGTCATTTGGTGTTGACCCGGTGCATTAAGCTCAACGAAGTCGCCCACGCAGAACATCGCAGCAACGCCCATTGCTGCGTAAGCAGCGATGGCAGGGAGTGCGAAGAACTCCAGCCAGTCGACGAACACTAATCCGAATAGAGCAAAGAAGACTGCAATCACCGACAGTGCAGAGCCATCTGTTCCTGAGGCCAGAACCAGTCCGCCCATTGCACTTAACGCTGCGAACAGGACCTTGAGTCTCATTTGGATTGATTGTTGCTGCTGATGAATCTCAGTCGATGCTTCAGCTTCCATGAACCACCTCCTCGGGTTGGGTTTGACCCGTGGGGCTGTTTGTTGCATCAGGGTGAATGCTGGCTTGTTCGCTTTGCTTTGGGGACTCTAAGGAATCGATTGACTGAAGCTTATCGCGTGGTGTGTCGATCCAGTCCTGTAGGTCCGTTTTCACATTGACCCACGAGAATCTCCCGCGGCGAGACCATTCTCTGAGCTTTGACGCTTCGGTTGGATGCTCAGCTTGAAACTCTTGAAAGCTACGAACACTGACGACAAGCATCTGCTTCATCGGGATTCGCTGAAGATTCAATTGAGCGAGTGCTGCTTCCCAATCGGGTGTGCTTACCGCTTCGATATCTGCAAGTGCTTCGAGCATGTTTCGAATTGCGGGCCTAACGTTGATCTGGCCACTGACCAATTGTGCTTTCGAACCTACGCAGAGGAGTGTTGATTGGTCAGTGGGGATGAGATCGTCCGTGCAGCATAGCGAGGCTCCAAAACTGATTGCCAGCTCTGTCGATTCATCGTCAGATGGTTGACGAAGGCATGCGTCGACTGCAACACAAAGACTTAAGCTTTTTTCCTGCTCGAATTGACGTACCGTGGGTTCGCCAACTCTGGCAGAGGTTCGCCAGTGAATCCACCTTACGCTGTCTCCATTTTTCCACTCTCTCAGCCCGTAAAAATCACCCTGCACAGGACCTCTTTGATTGTGGTTCGCGGAGCGGCCGCTACCCGCGTTCATGATTTTGTTCCGCCAACTCCTCACCAAGGGGAGAATACTGGGATAGACAACGATTGCCGTCTCTTTGTGCTTGGTGATTGTCGAAGTGGAAAGCGAGAAAGGGAAATGGGTGATGACTCGTAGTTTGGTCACACGGTAACGTCCCCTTCGTTTGAATTGTGCATCCGCGCTGAGGGAAACTTCAGATCCCGGTTCCAAAATGGGGGCTCCCACCGATAGGGATGCGGATGTACCGTCGGATATCGATTCGAGCGTATCCTCAACTCGCAGCATCCACGCGCTTAGCCAGCCACTGCGATTCTTCAGCCGATACCTCAGGTGGGATTTCTGACCAGCAAAAATCTCGTTCGGAAGAAACCTGTCTGCGTCAATCGATTCCAAGGTTCTGCGTGAGAGTCTCCACTGCATCATCAGGGCTCCCACCATGAGCCCTGCAAGCACTAATAGGAGGTTGAAACCTCTCATTGCTCCGCCGAGCATCGCAAAGGCACCGATAAAAAAACAATGAGAACCCAACCGAGTTAGTCGCTGAGTTAATCGCGGTTGATTTTCTAATTGCGTTTCCAAGGTCACACCTCGTGTGTTTAGGGACTCCCGCTCACCGTATCCAACTTTCAGAAAAAGCTTTAATTATCGGTCGGTGGCGATCAGCACTGAGCTCTTGACCTGTCTACATGGGTACGGGAATGGTGGATATCATTTCTCGCAGATGTTGCTCACTCGTGGAGTTCCCGTCTTCACCAAAAATGGTCTCGCCCACCAATCGATGTGATAGGCAAGGTGTAGCAAGTGCTTTGATGTCATCCGGAGTAACGAAATCTCTCTGTTCGGTGATCGCACGAGCTTGACAGCCGCGATAAAAACTCAGAGCGCCCCTAGTGCTGACACCCACCTGGAAGCGGGTGTCACTGCGGGTGGCTTCTACGATTTGCAGCAAATAATCGACTAGAGAGTCATCGAATCTTACCGATCTAGCTGCTTCTTGGGCGTGGGTGATCTGCTCTGCAGAAACAACTGGCTTCAGATCCTCCACTGGCTCGCCGAATCTATGTGTCGATAAAACCTGTTTCTCAACCACACGACTCCGATAACCAATCGACGATCGTAAAAGGAAACGATCCATTTGGCTCTCTGGAAGAGCGTAAGTTCCTTCGAATTCGAAAGGGTTCTGCGTTGCTACAACAATAAATGGTTTCGGAAGTGGGTGCGTTACTCCATCAATGGAGACGGAACCGTCACTCATCGCTTCCAGTAATGCAGATTGCGTTCGGGGTGGAGCTCGATTGATTTCATCGGCGAGAACGACATGATTGAAGATAGGCCCTGGTTTGAATTCAAAGTCGCTAGAGTCCGAGCGGTAGATTGCGCTACCCGTGATATCACTTGGAAGAAGATCAGGAGTGAACTGCAGTCTCGCGAACGTTCCATGGATACTCATCGCCAAGGCTTTCGCAGCGAGCGTTTTTCCTACTCCGGGCACGTCTTCAAGCAAAAGGTGCTCACTCGCCAGAAGCGACACCACAAGCATTTGAACCAAGTCGTCCTTCCCCAGAACCACTCGGCTAATATTTTCTCTTAACAGGCGAGCGGTATCAAAAGCGTCCTTGGACATTGAGTTGCACTTTAATAATTAGGATCGGAGAAGAGGACGCATTCGGCCCGCTCACGGGCTGATTTCAGAGATGGATCAAAGGCAACGCTTCGCCGAGTCGAGAATCTTCTTGGCAAATGACCTGTTGGTCACCCCCTTTCTGAGAATTATAGCATGACCCCACCCCCCCAGGGGCTGCGCACTCCCGTGTGTCGAGGCCCCGAACCTCCCGTCCGCCCTGGCAAAGATGCCGAG
>JAAXIK010000484.1:0-4812 GCA_012270385.1 Rubripirellula sp.
AATCATATAAAACTAGGGTACTCTATGTCATTCATCATTTTCTAAAAAGGCTCCCGATAGCGTGCGGAGTTCACAACCAAATGTGTCCCTTCGGTGAGCTTAAAAAATAACAATTTTTCACGACTCGGGAATGCACAAACAGGGTGATGAGACCCCAAATCCACAAAACAAAACGGGGGAGCGGTACAGAATCAAGCTCCCTTTGAAACCTCCACACTTTCTTCAGCAACTTGCCCACCGCGGGTGTGTCTCTACAGTTCGGAAACCGATCGCGGGAGCAACCTGTCTTCTTGGTTTATTCATAAGCCGAATTCGTTTTCTCCTGCTAATTTTCGCCGAAAGAATTGGAGCATATGAAAAAATCATTCAGGTTCATCGCCTGTATGTCTGTGATTTTGTGGAACGCCCGAGCTTCACATGTATTGGGGCAAGACGGATTAACAGACATCACTGGGGATTCAGAGACAAAAACATCCACCACACAGCCGGAGGCCGGAGGAACTATTCAGAAACCACTGTGCATCAACGTTCAACTAGATCATTTACCTGACCGAGAGCATATTAACCTAGGCAATCTCCCATACGATCAGAGCCCAACATTCACGTTTCATCTTGAGAACACTCTGCCTCAAGAAGTTGTCATGCAAGCTCTGCATACTGACTGTGGATGTTCAAAAGCAAAGATCATTCACTCTGCAGCGAAAACAGGGGAAGACTTAATCTGGCATCTAAATCTTGCTCCATCTCAACGTGTCGGTCGGTTTGCCCGAAAATTTAAGATCGAATTTGCGAATCCCGAGAAGCAAACTCTCGAGGTTGTTTTAAGCGGTAAAGTGATCGCTCCACTGTCACTTGACAGATCAACCATTCATTGCGGACCCGCACGCAAGGTAGAAACTATCAGAGGTGATAAACGACCCGAAATTCAGATCGTGGATTGCCAGTCAGTCAGGGGTTTGGTCAATGTGGTCGGAATGAGGTCTGACGACACAAAATTCACAATTGAAATCGAGCCGAACCTGTCCTTCGGAAAATCAACGGACCACCTCCGATTAGAGTTTATTGAGAACCAATCGTCTCGTTCAGTTGACCTGCCGATTGAAATTATCTGCCAGCAGAAGGCGCATTTCCTGCCTTCGGTGCAAATCATTAATTGGATCGACGATGAAAGCTTCGTGCGCTCCAGAATCATTCACCATCCCAATCATTCACTACCCCTGAAGGAACTTGCAGTCGCTATCCGCGGTGATTTTGAAAGCCAGCAAAACATCACGGTGAGTGAAGTCCGGTGGAACCGAATCTCTCCGGTGCTATTGGAAATGGAAGCAAAGCTCTTCCGGTCCGAAACAGCAAGCAATTCGGACCCTATCAAAGCCAGAAAAGAAAATTCAATCCTGATGACAGTCCAAGGACCAACAGGAGAATCGATCTGCGTTCTGTCACTCATCCAACACTCGCAGCAAGAACAATGAAACCGGGAGAAATCTATCCAAACTGGCAGTAGCCACACTCACGCGTTCTCGCTCGATGTCTTTTTATCCTGCAGTACGCAGAAACCCTCTGGCTTGCTTGTGCAGCTTGAAATCCATGACTTGTGCCACGTGGTTTTCAAACTCGACATTTCCAGAATCTTTACTGACTTTACCTTTATCTTGAACAAGAAGGCACTCTGATGTTTCGAAGAATCTCAATACTGATTTACCTGTATCAAACGGCATTACGCTTCTGCTCCGCTACTGAGCTTCCCTCCGATGACCCGAGGTTTGATTGGCAGTGTGCTTATCCCTACACCGAGACCACCTGTCAGTCCGTTCTACTCGCATGGGCGAGGGACCATGACACACCTTGGGAAACGATATTCACTGGAACGGATTGCTCAGGCTGTGAACCCCATTACGAGCAGGACGAATCCTTGCAATGGCACCTGGCATACGCCGAATGCAAACACCGCATGGGCGCCCGGTTTACCAGCTCGGAATTGATTAGCCCGATTATTCGTTACCGGAAAGCTGATGAGGACACACCGGGGTGGTCCATCACGGAATGGACATTCAAGCACTGCTTTCAAACTTGGAAATGCAGTCAATATTGCTCGCTGACACAGTACCCTCCCAAATGTATCAAGTATCGCTCCACCAATTGGGGGCTCTATCAACCAAACGTGAGTACACGTTGCGATGAGGTGCGAACTGAGGGAGTGTCACCCAATACCTATCCAAGCATCAGGAAAGAAGGAAATAAACCTCGTGATAACAATTGGACTCCCGTTCACTAGCGAACTCCATCTTCTTACCGCATCCAAAGACCGTCAAATCACCTCCATTCCTACAAAGAGAAATCAACATCCATCACATCACCACACTATGGCTTCTTCCTTTCACGATAACCTGCTGCACACAACTTCAGACCTCAGCCACAGATCCTCGACACGCACAATCGGTCAGTCGGCTATCGTCACCAGTACGGTCCGATCGAGCTCTCCACCTCGCTAAACGATTGATCTCATTGGATCCATATCAAGAGATTGACCGAACGAGTTTCAAAAGCCCAAACTCGTCAGATCGGCTACTGATTGAATCTTATCTACTCGAGATACAGATCGCTTACCGATTGAGTGAGCGAATTGGATTTATCGGCTCGGGAAGTTATCACTTTTTAAGTCCTGAAAAAAACGGACCGGCAGCGAGTGTGAGAAACTTTTCCGTCGGCTGGGCATTTGACTTTTCCGGTGACACCGAGCGATGGATTGTCACCGACACAGAACAGATCCCGATGATTTCCAGGCCGAATCTATCCGCGGCAGATCATATTCCTGATTGCCGTCTTGATCAGCTCCGACGAGGGAACACGTTTTACGAATCCAATGCCGGAATTCCATATCCAGTGAATGAAACCTCGCGTCTAAATCACAAACTGGATAATCTCGGCATTTTTTTCCCACAACGCGCTGCTCTCTCTCACCCGCTGGATTGCTGGTCGGGTAGAGCACGCGAACACCGGAGTCACTTTATTGATTGTCGCAAACTGGTCGGAATCCAAAAGATCTCAGACCGGATCATCGCATTATTTCATTTCCGACCTTCAAAGCATTATGATTTCTTTGTGACCGCCTGCTTCAGGGAAGGCCTCCCTGTTCAAGTTGATTTTTGGCGTCTCCCCTTGTCAAGGAAAACTGCTGAAATGAGGGTGCGCTCCGGGTCGCGTGGCGATGGTGATCACTCAATCTCTTCAACCACAGAATCTTCAACCGCAGAGATCAAGTCGAACGCATTCAAGGCTGCAACCCACGTAGCCGTCACCCGATCGGCATGGGCTCCTGTTGCACACAGTTACTTCCCGGTCTCCGTTCAGTCTCGCACAATCCAAGAGATTCATGAAATTGCACTCAACGTTAAATTCCAATGGCTAGTGGGTGAGGATTTAAACCCCTCCACTTTCGATCACACCAGTTGCAGTAAACTATTACCCAATGGGATTGCAAAATCACCGTTTTCCCGTTGAGCTTTACACCCATCGCCGATTCATACCCGCCAGATCGCCTGTTGATTTTATGCGTGATTCCATGACACCGCTAAACCATCTTCCTCGCTGCTACGCTTGGCTTTTACTGTCGCCGTTGTTCCTCCTCTCAACTCTCTCCTATGCGGAGTCTCCGCCTAACATTGTGTTGATTCTCGCAGACGACCTAGGTTGGAATGCGGTGGGTTACCGAAACCCGAGAATGAAAACTCCCAATCTCGATCGCTTGGTATCCGAGGGAGTAGAGCTGCGAAACTTCTACGTTGCCCCAATGTGTTCACCGACAAGAGCGGGCCTTCTTACCGGTCGCTACCCTATCCGATTTGGATCAGCTCGTGCCGTCATACCGCCTCAGCGAGATCATGGGTTACCCGTCGGCGAGACAACGCTCGCTGAACTACTGGAACCTTTGGGGTACCAGCATCGAGGCATCTTCGGAAAATGGCACCTAGGTCATCGCAGAACAAAATGGCATCCGCTTAACCGAGGATTCAGTCACTTTGTTGGTCATTACAACGGCGCGATCGATTACTTTGACTTGACCCGGGAGGGAGAACGCGATTGGCATCAACAGTTCTCCCCCTCTGATGAATCCGGTTACGCTACGGACTTGATTGCAAAAGCAGCAAGTGACTTCATCAGACAATCTTCAGAAACTGGAACACCGTACTTTTGTTATGTTCCATTTAACGCCCCTCACTCCCCATTCCAAGCTCCGTCTGAATCGGTTGCAAAATTCAAATCGATGAACGACATCAAGATGAGCGATGTGAAGAATCGCAGATCGATGATCGAACGGCTTCAAGTTTATGCCGCAATGATCTGGAGAATGGATCAAGGAATCGGAAGGATCCTTGAAGCAGTCGAGCAATCAGGAAATGCGGAGAACACAATTGTCTGGTTTCTCAGTGACAATGGTGGCGTGGGTAATATCTGGCGCAACAATCATCCACTACGCGGTAGCAAACTGACGGTGTACGAAGGGGGTATTCGCGTCCCCGCGGCAGTTCGTTGGCCAAGAAAGATCTCCGCCGGCACTCAAATTCACTCAACTGTCGGCTATATCGATCTACTACCCACACTATTAGCCGCAACTGGCAGAGAGAATCTTGATAATAACCATCTGAAGATCGACGGTATAAACCTACTTCCGCTACTCACCCAAGATTCCTCCGAAGAAGATGCGAAAAAAGACCTCACCAAGCAGAAGATCGACCCGCGAGCCTGGTTCTCCTCCCACGGCCAACAGGGCGAACATACCGCGCACCTTTCGGATCTTCAAAATCGCTTGAA
>JAAXIK010000484.1:4822-5609 GCA_012270385.1 Rubripirellula sp.
CACCGCTCCCCAGGCCTTGTCGATTTAAAACAGCCGGGCGTGACTCAAGAACTATTTTACCTCGCTACCGATCCGCTTGAGCAGCGTGACTTATCACAGGAGAACATGGAGACAGTGAAAAACCTTGCCCAGCTTTTGGTTGATCACCGCCAACTGCAACCTTCATCGGCAGTTCCACCGTACAACGTGGGCAAACAGGGATTCATACCGCCGAAAGATTGGCAAGCAAAACCCGATGCGCCAGATAAATTACTCGGAAGCCATGATCAGTGAGATCTGATCTTCACGAGTAAGCCTTTGTGCCGGCTCAAAAATCCAAGAGTTGTTGTGAGGAGTGTTTCCGCCCGGGATTCAACGCGCGATCATGACGCTTTCGGTTCTCCTCCGCGGACTGGAACAAATCCACAATCGGGGCAGGGTAATCTACCCCAATCGTACACTGACTGAGTTGCTCAGCGGATTCGCCCATTCGCCAAGGCTGATGAATCCATTGACTAGGAACTTGATTCAATTCCGGCAACCAGTGTCGAACATAGTCACCCTCGGGGTCATAGATCGATGCTTGCTTATTGATGTTAAACCAACGAAATTCTCTCGTGTCATTACCGATTCCGGCCGCATAATTCCAATTGCCATAGTTCAGGCTTGGATCGTGATCAATCAATTGTGATTCAAACCACTCCGCTCCCAATCGCCAGTCCAAACCAAGGTTCTTTGTGAGAAAACTGGCCACGTTCTGCCTTCCTCGCTTCGACATGTAACCCGTTTCTCGAAGTTCACGAATATT
>JAAXIK010000484.1:5619-16006 GCA_012270385.1 Rubripirellula sp.
CTTAACGTATACTCGCATCCCCCAGGGGTAAGCCTGTTTTACCTTCGCACCATGCTTCGAACAGAATACGGTCATCAATCCACTCGATTGGCTTATCCTGTAGACCACCTGAACGAAATAGATGGGATCCGTGTTTGGCCGACATAAAGATAAAGAAATCTCTCCATAGAAGCTCGAACTTCAACCAATAGGTCGAATCATTCTTAACCCGCTCCGCCTCATAGAGTTCCACCTCATGCATCGCCCTCTTGGCACTGACACAACCCAACGCTAACCAAGCTGAAAGCTTGGAAGAGTCATCGAGAGCGAGCATGCCATTTCGTGTTTCTTTATAACGACTCAGGGCATCAGTATCCCAAAGGTAGTGTTTCAACCTCGCTTCCCCAGCATCAATTCCTCCACGGAAAAACTCTGATCGACGACTCGAAGGCGATACATCCTCAGCGACACCCGTATTTTCAAATAAAGAGAATTGCTTCACCTCAGGGAGTGTTCTTTCATCCGCAAGCTTCACGCCGTGGGGTGTAAAAGAACTGGGCGGCGGAAGAGGAGGTGAAAACACACCACGCTTTTCAACCAATCTTCGGAACTTAGTAAAGACTTCAGGGGTATCCGGCAGCGAGAAGGGCACTTCATCCCAATCGCACATCGTTGCCGGACTATACACGCGCGAAGGGATCCCAAACTTAGCAAGATGCTTTCTCAATCGCCGCTCGACACGTTTTTCTTCAGTGGATACCTCCTGATGAAACGAGACAGTCGGTTCAGAGACTTCTTCACAAATCTCGCTAAGAACGTCGACCGTGTCACCGAAGAAGAGGCGGATGCCACCACCTAACTTCGACAAATGACGATCTAGGTCAACCAGAGATTCGTACAAGAATCGAGCCCGCTCCGACCTGACACGGGGACCGCCGGAGGACGATTCTCCAACCCATTGGGGAGCAACAATGACGACGGGTAACCCGGCATCTCCCGTAGTCGCCGCTCTGCGACAGGCATTGAAAAGGGGAGCATGATCGGAAACGCGAAGATCGTTCCGAAACCAGACGACTTGGGTGCCCACGACTGAATCCATCATTTTATGAAAAGGGATGAAGAGCAACTTCGTTAAGTTGCTTTGACTTCGGCATTATTCAGGGCTGTCTATGACCGGAGGTTAACCCTCTGCTCATAGCTCGAAAGCTACATTTTTTTACCAAGGGGGAGCACCGCCACTCTTCTCCTCCCTCCACTGCTTCAGCCTGTTTTTCTTAGAGAGCAGCCCGGCGATCTTCAGTCTGAAAGCTTACCATTGCTATGGCCACGGACCTACTATTTCCGTTACCACTGAGGGTTGAAGTGCCAGGTGGGCAAGCACCCTCTCAACACGTGTTTCAAGTCAAAAACGACATTTCTCCGAAGATCACTCAACAAGACTGAACACAGTGGAATGACGTTCACCACACTCACTTTCCCTATTTTTCTGGCCATCGTTTTCACGCTCTACTGGAGCGTTCGCAGCCACGTTGCGCAAAACCGCGTTCTCTTACTGGCAAGCTACACTTTTTACGCCTGGTGGGATTGGCGTTTCTGCTTCTTGATGCTTGCTTCGTCACTGGTCGATTTCGAATTATCCAAAAGAATCGATCGATGCAATTTCGCCGCGACCAGGAGCGCCCGGCTCGCCCGCGCCAGCTTTAGCAATTAGGTTCTTATTGCGACTTTCAAATACTACAACTTTTTCTTGGAAAATCTCATCCAACTCACTTCGCAATTTGGCTGGTCTCCCAACCTCAACACCCTCTCGATCATCTTGCCCTTGGGTATTAGTTTTTACACTTTTCAAACCCTCGGCTACACCATTGATGTCTTCCGGAAAAAGATACCCGCAGCAACCAGCTTGGTTCAGTATCTAGCCTTTGTTTCGTTCTTCCCTCAATTGGTTGCCGGACCCATTGAAAGAGCACAGGCAATGCTGCCGCAGTTTTCACGGAGACGCTATTTTGATTTTGAGAAGGCGTCCGATGGATCCCGTCAAATCCTATGGGGGTTTTTCAAAAAGATCGTGATTGCGGATCGATTAGCAATCGCCGTCAATCCTGTTTTTGAAGACCCCACTCTCTACTCCGGCCCACATCTGATGATGGCTTCCGTCTTCTTTGCTTTCCAAATCTACTGTGACTTCTCCGCCTACTCCGACATCGCCATTGGCACGGCAAGATTATTTAACATCCAGTTGTCCAAGAATTTTTCCTACCCCTACTTCTCTCAAAGCATAAATGAGTTTTGGAGAAGGTGGCACATTTCATTGTCTTTTTGGTTTCGTGATTACATCTACATTCCGCTCGGCGGTAGCCGGAAAGGCCCCACACGCCGCCGGTTCAATTTACTGGTTACTTTTTTGATAAGCGGGCTTTGGCACGGGGCGGCATGGCGGTTTGTAGCATGGGGTGTATTCAGCGGGTTAGCAGTGGGTGTATCGACAACACAATCAAAGCTGATTGCGATGGGTGTTGAATACACTCCAAAACAGAGCACGCATCATCGCAATCAAGTCATCGAAACAAAATCTAGCGACCCAGTAACCGTGGGTGGTGAAGCCTTTCTTCCTCATCCCGCCACGCTGCTGCGGATCTATTCGACGTTTGCGATCATTTGTGTCGCTTGGATACTGTTTCGTGCCAATTCACTCGAGGACGCTTGGTTCATTTACAGACAGATTGCAAGAGACCTGATCAATGCCGAAGCCTACCGCGATCTCATTCAATTGATGAATGTAGATCACTACCAACGAAAAACAGCATGTATCCTGCTGGCTTTTGTTTGTTGGGAATGGATATTCCGCCGGGATCCTTACCCATTCCAGCTCAAACGAGTCTCAGCATTGCCAAGATGGACTCTGTACACGCTCTTGATTTGGGGTGGCTTGTACCTGATGGCAAGAACAGGGACCGGGGAGTTTGTTTATTTTGAATTCTAAATCTCATCCCCTACAAAAGTTCATTCTACGCCTGCTCGCTTTCTTGGCATTGCAGGCGCTTGTTGCTTGCGTGCTATTCCGGTTCACTTCAACGCAAAATAGCAATCATTATCTAGCAGTAATGGAAGATAAAATCGATCGGCTTGAGTCACTCACAGGTGAACGTCTCGTCATCTTGGGCGGATCGAACACCGTTTTTGGGATGCACAGCGATGTGATCGAAGCTGCCACTCATTATTCAGTGGTCAATCTGGGATTACACGTCTCGCTTGGATTGGAATTCCCAATGCGTTGCTATCTGCCCCACGCACGCGCCGGCGACATCGTGGTTCTGTGCCCAGAGTATCACGTGATGATGGATGAATCCCAGCAAATCGGTGATCCGATCGTTACCAACCAGCTTACTGAGCAATGGCCGAGTGCAAAGAAATACCTCCCAAGAGAAACTCCGGAATCACTAAAGCAGTTTCTCGATCATGATGGACTCTTATTAGCTCACCAATGGGTTTCTCGATCCATCAAAATGATACGCGGCAGAGACAGGCAATCCGACAAACTTTACAGGCGATCAAGCTTCAATGAGTATGGAGATTTAGTGGGCCACTACAAAATCAAATCGGGAGAACTGACCGCGTTTGGTGGAATCCCCACACCGGAAGAAGCTTTGCTAGAACAGACGGCTTCCATCATCAATCGGTTCGCCAACCAATGCAAAGAAAAAGGCGTGGAGGTGTATTTCTCTTTCCCTCCTTTTGCCGAGTCAGCATTCGAAGATTCACAATCCGCGATCTCACTCACTGAAACGTACTTACGAGAGAAATGCAAGATCGTTTACCTCAATCGGCCGACCGACAATATTTATAGCGCTCATTGCTTCCACGATTCGGTTTATCATCTCAACGGCCCAACCGGACTGACTCAAAGCACGCGTCTTGCCAAATCCATCATGGTTCACCGGTAGGCTATACTCGAGGTTCACTTTTTCTTGGCCGGCTTTGGCATTGCATTGACCGAGCGTGCCCAAGCCATCCATCGCTCCGCCATCTCTTTCACCTCCTGAGCATTGGCGTTGGCGAGATTATTCTGTTCCGTGCGATCTTCCTGCAGATCAAACAATTCCCACTTACCTCTTAAACCTTCACGAACCAGCTTTCGATTCCCCGATCGCACCGCAGCGTTGCCTTCATGCTCCCAGAACAGGGTGCGATTGGGAAAGGAGTTGAGATTCTGCAACAACGGTCGAAGGCTTTCTCCGGCCATAGGATGGATCAAATGATTGTCCACTTCGGTCGGATACCGTGCTTGGGCAAGGTCGACACAGGTTGCCATGAGATCAATGACGTGGGTGGGTGTACGGATCCAGCCGTCATGATTGGGTGAAACTTTGATTCCGTTAGGCCAGTGAGCAATGAGAGGGCTGGCAGTGCCACCCTCGTGGTTATAGTGCTTGTATTTCCGAAAGGGTGTGTTGTTAAGATGAGCCCAACACTTCCCCACGAAGACATTGGAATGAGGATCACCTGGCGTGTCGCCATCGTATCGCCCCTTGATCCCCGCTTCAGCGTTCCCACCATTATCGGAGAGAAAAAGAATCAAGGTATTCTCCAACTGACCACGTTGTTCGAGCCCAGCCACTAGAAGACCAATACTCTGATCGATCTCATCGATCATGGCAGCGTAGATCGCCATCATGGCATCTTAGCGAATTTTATGCGCACGCCTCAAGGAATCCCATGCTGGTATTTCCATCGGACGTGGCTCGAGCATCCATTGCGAACGAATCAAACCCGATTCAACTTGTCGCTGATATCTCTTCTCCCGCAATTGATCCCAGCCGGCCATGTACTCCCCCCGATACTTTGCGATCGTCGACTCGGGAGCCATGCATGGAAAGTGGGGTGCTACATGGGCGAGATACCAAAAAAAGGGTTGGTCATTTTCAATCGCTTCATCGACGAACCTTAATCCTTGGCGAGTCCAGAGCTCGGTCCCATACCACGGAGGATTAAATTGCGGATCATCTTTTCGAACCTCATTGCCATTGAGAAATAGCTTTGCGTTGCCTTTTGGACCCGTTTGATTACTGAAGTGCAAACCACCAGCAGGGAGATTTAAACTACGTTTGAATCCTCGCCCCCAAGGTGTTATGCCGTGCTCAAAACCCACATGCCACTTACCTGTCATGCAGGTCAAATAGCCCGCATCGCCAAGAACCTCCGCAATCGTAACACACCTCTGATTGAGTTGACCCCGATAGCCCTCCGCTTTCTGATCTGAGGTCATCCAACCGATGCCCGCCTGATGTGAATAGAGACCGGTCAAAAGACTTGCCCGAGTCGGACAACAGCGTCCGGTGTTGTAGAACTGCGAAAACTTCAGTCCGCCAGCGGCCAAGGCATCAAGATGCGGTGTAGGAATCTCACTTCCGAAACAACCGATATCCGAAAATCCCATATCATCGACCATGATCAAGATAATATTCGGTGGCTGCTCACTTTGCCCCTCGATATCTTCCGCATTGACGTGGCTCAAACCAAGGATAAGTAGCAAACAAGACAGCAAGCCCATTGCCAACTTGGGAGGTGAATTTTGAATACAAATCATGAACGTTTTGAAAATAAGACGGGAAAGGAAAACAAGGCAATCTGGATACAACCAAACACTTACCTAGAGCGGATATGTTATCTTTAGCCGCCGACGCATGCTTCAACCAAACTGGGATTTGTGTCGCCGGCTACGAAAAAAGTTTCCAAGATCAATCCGGCCTGACCTGTGGGTAAGAGATCCTCACTGTGCAGAAGTTTAATTCAGGTGTGTTTTGAAAATCCTTAATTCACGAACGATCCTCTTCCTCTGCTCAGTCTGCTTTTGCATCACTGGCTTTGCTTGCCTGTGGGACCGAGACACGCTGGAGATGGAACGACAACGCTTTCCAACGGCGTTGGAATTGATCACTGGAAAATTCCTTCGACACTCCGAAGACTTTTACCAATGGAGGATCAAAGATCGGGAATCGAGGATGCAGAAAGGCTCTCCACCGGAAATGTTTGATGACTTGGCAGTTGCCTACGAGAAGTTAGGAAACAGTGATAAAGCCATTGAGATCATGCTGCAAAAAGGCCGTGAATACCCGGGTATTTATACGACCCATGCCAATCTTGGTACGTTCTATATACATGCTGGGCGATATCGTGAAGGCATTACCGAAATTGACAAAGCTCTGGAGATCAATCCCGATGCACACTTCGGCCGGGAACTCTACCAGAAGTACCTTGTCGAATACCTGCTGTCGTTAGAAATGGATAACCCAGTCCAACTTCCACTCTGCAAAGATGCAGAAGGTGGATTCAGGCCTGTCGGATTTGCGGCTTTTCTCCTCCGCGACCAGACGGAACCCACTGAGGAAGAGATCGAAGCCCAAATGAGAGACGCGGCGAAGGGTGTAATGGGAATGATGAAGTTTGGAAATTTTGATTCGCCCATACTCCTCGAAGCACTTGGCGATCTCCTCATTAGCGGTGGTTTCAGCTCTGACGCGAAGCTCTTGGCCGCTCGAGCTTACCTGAAGGCATCGTACGAAACAGAGGATTCGGATGCTCAAAAGCTTTACAGGCAGAAAGCGAATGAGAGGTTGCACTTTCAAACCATCGGAGATGGTAAGACCACACCCATCTCGCTTTCCACTATCGAAAGCCAACTGGCAACTGTAATCCAAGAAGCAGACGACTGGTACGAAGCACTTCGCAGCAATGAGATTGCGTGGATTGAACAAGGCATCAATCCTGAAGAGGAGTTCCAAAAAAAGTATTACAAAGATGAGCCAACGGTGACGTCCACCACTCTGGAAAAATCATTATCGACCAACCTAAAGTCAAACGCATCGGAACAAGTAAGGATTATTTCAAGGACGCTTGGACTTTCAAGGATCACTTCAAAGGGTTCTCTCTTTGTAATCGGCGGCTTACTCGTTTGCGCAGCCTTTTATTTCGTCATACGAAAGCCTCGACAAAGCAACAAGAACTCTGACTGATGGCTCCCTGCGAGATAGCGAGTCGGCCAGTCTGAACATTTCAGAAGAGATCAGCAGCGAAGATCATTCCCGTTATCGAATCAACTCTGGAGCTTCATCATGGCTGAATCAAAAAAGAATAAGTTCGGAGGCATTGTTGTTGGTCCAATCGTTGTCGTGATGTCAATCTCGGTTTTGTGGAAGAACGAAGGTCGATTTGATTACCACAAAGCGGCCCAAGCCACCCTCCCCATGACTGAGTTGTCTTCGGAGAATAAAGATCAGCTTGTTTCATTCACCGACTCCATGGACGCCGGACTCTCCCTGAAGGGTAGGTATGTTGAATCCTTCGAAGGTTATTTAGAAATCCAACGCTCCGCGGAAATCTACTGCTGGGATCGAACCGAGACGGAAAATGACGGCAGGAAACGTGTGACTTGGGAACTGGAATGGATGAGCAGTGTTCAAAGGAATGAACGAAATCGCAATATCACACAGCAACTCAACTCAGGTCAGATTCGCCCAAAAACCTATCAGGTTGGCGAACTTTCCATCCAAGCCCAAGCCGTCGAATTTGTTGATTCTTACATTGATATCCCAACCGATAAACTGACACTCAGCGCCGAAGCAAAAAACTTGAAAGTGACCAATTCGGGCGGCATGCTTCAGTTGAGGAAAAACGGACAGGGCAGTGTAGGAAACCTCGGCAATGAGCGACTGATCTACACAGGAATGCCCGTGCCACGCACCGCTACTTACTTCGGTAAATACAACGGGAGCAGTGGTGTGCCCCATCAAGCCCAAGTGAAGGATGGATGGATTGATGGATTGATTGGTGATACGGGCATCCTACATCATCTCGTTGCAGGAGAACGAGAGATCGCTCTAGCTACCATGAAGGGACACATCACTCGACTCAAATGGATCGTACGCGCCGCCGGGTCGATAGTGAGCTGCATAGGATTCATGATGCTCTTTGGTAGTGCCGTAGGCTTCCTCTACCACCTGCCCATCATCGGATCGGTCGCGGAATGGGGAGTGTTTGTGATTAGCTTAATCCTTGGATTGACACTTTCGATCATCACGATCCTGGTTAGCTACCTTGCTCACCACCCGATCATCCTGATTCTCTTTCTCTTGATGTTCGCGGGTGCATGGATCCTGATTAAAGGCAAAGCTGCCAACTCACAGCAAAAGATTAAAGCACGTGTGGATCTGGATATGGGTCATCAGCTGACTCGAGACGAATTGGCGGAACTCCAGTTCATCGAGCTACTCCGACTGGCAAAGGCTGATCAGAAAGTCGACACCGAAGAACGAAAGTATCTCAGTCAATGGGCCAAACGCCATGGATGGAACAAGGAGAAGACGCAAGAATTGATACAGAGGGCGAAACGCGATGAAGACACTTCTTCGACGGAATTTTCCGGTGAACATTTACGGACGCTCCTTCGACTTGCGTTAGCAGATGGCCAGCTGCATCGCTACGAACTCAATGCAATCCTCACCACCGCCGAGCAAAATGGGTACAGCAGCTCCGATGTAGCGAAAATCATTCGCAATGAGAAAGCGGCTAACTAGCTTGCTGCATCGTGATCAAATCACCCACCGAAGCGAACTCAATCACAGACTCTGATTTATTTCTTCTTGATCATAACCGAGGCCTGACCCTTGAAAGGCTTCAACCTGACGCCCTTGATGTGATTCACTGAACGGAGTCGGAAATTGACAGAGTATTCATCGAAGACACCGAACGATTCCTCGACAGTCTTCCTGTAATCGAAACCGGTTACTTTCAACCGGTTTGAGGGTATCTGATACGTCGCTGTCGGCATGGGGGCATCACCGAATAAGGCATCAGAATGCTGATTATTCAACCACTTCTTGATTCCCTCCGATTCGATTTCATGATCAAACAGATACAGCTTCGCGGTGATCGGAAACGTTTTACTTTTGTTGTCGATATTGACCCGAAGCACTGCGTTTTCTTCCTTAAAGGTGTAGAAGATCAAGGTGTCACGATAGCCGATCATCGAATATCGAATTTCTACCTTGGGTGTGTCAGAGTTGAGCTTCAGAATCTTATTTTCCTGATCACCCAGAATCTGGGTTCGATCCTGAGCGAACAGCTCGCAGTTCGGCATCGCAGCACCATACAACAGGATCACGAAAAAAAAGCAACGTCGGAACATCATCGTTTGTAACCCCTAGTATTCGTGTTGTACTGATCTTCAGCTTTGATAACAGTCTACCCATCTGTTCCTAACCACCCGCATGAAACACCTCATATTGATGAATATTTCCGTGTGGAGCTGTTGACAACGCAGGGCGACGGGACCGGTTAAGTCAATCACTATACGTGCACGATTCGGTGAGGTATAACCGATTTCAGGCGGGCTGCATGCCTCTTTGTTCGAGAGCTCATGCGAGAGATTCTTCATTGATGGGTTGGACACAACCTTAAGACCTACTCTTAATTTTTGACAAAAAAATGCTCGACCTCAACCAACCTGATGGTACTGGAAAACTCAAAATCACTTCTGTCTCCATGGGCACGGAGTCATCGACCTATCATCTTGAAGGTCCCGTGGAAGGCTATGGAATCGCAGTGGTCAGTGCCACTTTGACCCCTCGCGATGCAGAGGAAACACGCGGCTCGGTTCAAGCTGAGGCTCGAGTCATTGGCAATGATGGTACGCTCATCACCACTCCTGTCTGTGGAGCTTTTCGGCGAGAGGGCACCTCATTACAAATTTACGTCACTGACGCGTGCAGCAACGGAGACATGAATTTTGTGAGTTGGACGATCGACTTAATCCAACGCACCGCTGAGATACGTTATTGGTCTCTGATCTAAGTAGCATCGTCTTGACAGCTCGAAGACGTAACACTGCGGATTTAGGTAAATCTCTATTGCGTTCTGAGTGTGCATTGACGGAGTCACAAGTTCTATGTTGAAAAGATTCTTCAATCTACTCTCGAGCGGATCGATCTCAGTCTTTCGGGTGACTAGGTTATTGGTGCGTTCAATCGCGACGATGATCACTCCTATATTGTTAGCCCTTTCCCTCTTTTCCTTTTCTATTTCGTGGGTTCTCTATCGATGCTGGCGCTGGACTCAACCACCAGTATCGAATCTGACATTCAGTGAAGAAACTGAGGAAGAATGCCGTAATGGATGGACATTCTGGGGGAGCTGCATGCTTGAAGCCTCGTTTGATACGATCTCTGCCTTGGTTCTGCTCACATTGATGGGGTATTTTGGTCTCAACGCCACCTCGCAAGAACAGATTCTGAAACCGTTGTATGATCCAGTTTTATTCTGGTCCTTGTTCTGGACACTCAACCTGCTGCCATTCGTGATTCGATTACGAGCAAATCAGCAGAGTTTGTTTTAACCTAATAAAAAACTCTAT
>JAAXIK010000484.1:16016-17908 GCA_012270385.1 Rubripirellula sp.
ACGAGCAAATCAGCGTCTTGAAATGAATGCCACCTAAGAAACCGATACAGTCGTGAAGCCGGCGCATGCTCACCAGTGAGTCTGTTTGTTGGCAGAATTAGGGATTGTGATTCCATTTTGGATCACGAATTCACAAACCTGAGAGAGTGAGCGATGTTTTTGCTGAGTGACACGCAGGTCGATCGATGGGTGCGTCGCTGGTGGCGGTTGCTGTTGTCGGGTTGTTGCATCTTGGTCGTCGCGTTCTCCTTACCACAAGGCTGGGGGACAGGCCTGTTCACTGGCTACATGCTGATCTCGTTCGGAGTCTATTCAGTTCGGGCGAGGAACTGGCGCATCGAATCAGGAATTTGGATGTATGCAGCTCTGCTTGTGGTGCTCTTGGGACCCTGCTGGATTTTTTTTGAATACTTGAATTTCCGGAGTTTATTTCCGCTAGAAAAAAATCAAATCCCTCAAGATCTGAATTGGAACCGATTCAAGTTTTTGCTTGATTCATTTCTTTCTTTGGCCGTGCTCTCTTTCATCGTGAGGTTTTGTATTTCCGTCGCGATCAAAAATTGGCAACTTACCGGCCCGTATCAAGTTTATGAGTGCGGACTCAAAGCGGGCCAACGGTTGCGATTACAGAACGATCTTGAGTGTCGTTTCGAGGAGGGGGACCGTGTTTTACGCAAAGGTAGTTTATGTCAGGTGTCCAATCGAGTTTCTCCAGATCCAGGTGTGATTTGGTTGTCTTTTTCCAACGTCTCAATCATTCCATGGTACGATGACCTAACCATGTTTGAACACTTTGAACGGGTGGATTGAGAATAGGTACGGGCCCGTTTATGGACTCCACTATTGCTTCACAATGTGCTGAAAATCATCTTCGCTCGCTAAAAATTCCACGGAGCTTGAAACTATGGTCCGTCACTTTCCAATAACGACCATCGTGATGCTGACGGTCATGATTACCGGATGTTGGCATTACCCGCTGGTGTCCTCGAAGGAAGCGTCTCTCGACAAGGAGATTTTAGGGAAGTGGCGTTGCACGGACCTGGTCGATATCAAGCAAGAGGATCAATACGTTCTTCATGCGTTAACCAAGTCCGATACGGTGATGAACTTTGAAATCGCAACCGAGGGACTTCACCAGGAAGCGATTTCCAAGCACGTGATGCTCTATCACCCCAATTACCCCCAGGAGCTTCCTTTTACGCCTCCATTTATTATTGGAGACGCCCCGGATGATGACCAGAAAATCTACTGTTGGTCCACCGAATTAAAGGGAAAACGCTATTTGGTCTTTCAGTGTTTTAAGGGGCCGCTGCAGACGGACTTGAAACGTAGAGAGGACCCCGAGTTTTTAGTATACCGTTATGCAATCAGCAAAGAGGTTCTGGAGATGTTTGATTTAGGCAAGAAAGCACGTAAGCTGCTTGAAAATCGCCTTGGCGGTAAAGGGAATCAGGACTACAGCCAAGCAGAAATGCAACGCGAAATCTTACGTCTCTCTGACCAAGACTGGGACTTACACATCCGCGCGAAACGAATCGACTCATGAACAAGTGTCTTTTCGCCCTGCGGAATACGAAACTCATTTGGCGATCTAGGGGTGAACAAAAAAGGGATTGATCACGCTCAAGCAGCCTAACTTGCAAGGCGTGTTCACCATTGACCTCGCTGCCCTCCATCACAGTTTCCCGCACTGTTCCCCGCACAGTTCAAGGACAAAACATTGTTAAAACAAACGATGCTCGCCATACTACTACTCATCCTCAATATAGGTTGGGTGTTGCCAGCTTATACCTGCGTGCAATTAATCATCGACTGGTGTCAATTGGAGGCAGCACCCGTGATTTACGGCACTGACAGAATGATTAACAGCTTTCCATTTCTGCACACGGCAC
>JAAXIK010000135.1 GCA_012270385.1 Rubripirellula sp.
CCCAAGCGGGCACTAGAACCATATTCTTGGTGTAAACCGACTCATGCAGGGGCATTTGCCCTTTTTGCCATCTATTAGACCCGGTTACCGGCGATTGTGGCGATCTCAGGGCTTTGACGCTACGTATACTCCCGCTGAGACTGCCCCTAGGTCCCGGGTCGCAGAAGTCGATTGGTTAATAGGTATGGTTCTTAGCTAGTTTTTTGTCACGCAGGATATATTGGGCGAATGCTGAAAGTCGATTCACTGACGAAATCTTTCTCCTTGGAGACTGAGTCGATCCGTGCCGTGGATCAGTTATCCTTTACGGTGGATGCATCCGAGGTCTTTGGTCTGTTGGGACCCAATGGCGCAGGGAAGACAACCACTCTGAGAATGATATTGGGACTTTTGGTGCCGGATGACGGTTTCGCTGAGGTTCTGGGAAGAAGAACTTCTGAAGATCCCGATGCTGTGAAGCAACGTCTCGGTTTTGTATCGGCAAGTGATGGGGTCTACCCCTGGCTGAGTGTCAGGGAAATGCTTCTGTATTTTGGGGACCTCTACGGTGTTCCACCCGAAGTGGCGGCACATCGATGCGAGGAACTCGCACGACTCATGGATATCGAGGACCTTCTTGACCGTAGAGCAGGGGGATTGAGCACCGGTCAAAAGCAGAGGGTCACACTGGTCCGTGGGCTCATTCACGATCCGCCGGTGATGCTTCTTGATGAGCCGACACGCGGTTTGGATGTCGTCGGTGTGCAGACCATTTTTGAGTATATCGGGCATCTGAGAGATCTTGGGAAAGCTGTCGTTGTCTGCACTCACCGACTCGATGAAGCGGAGCGTTTATGCGATCGCTTCGGTCTGTTGCATCGGGGGAGCTTGGCTCACCATGGAAAGCTTGGCGATCTTCAGTCCGCCACGGGGCGCAGCCACCTTGTGGACATGTTTGTTGATCTAATTGAGGGAGGCAGCCATGAATCCAAGTGAGCATGCTGACTCCGAGGATCGTTCCAGCGAAGAAAACGCTCAGCATTGGGAAGCGGAAGAAGTAGCTGTCCGTGGGGATGCTCTGCGAAGTCCTGATGTTGAGCAGATCGCTCTCCAAAATGCGACGATGGGTCTAGGTACCGCCTCATCGGGTTTGCGTCGGAGCGTCGAGCGGCTGTTACGCATGTACCGCAAGGAGTTGAGGGAGACTCTACGGGACCGACGCACCATCATCACCCTCTTGGTGATGCCGCTGCTGCTTTATCCGATACTCAGCATGGCCTTGAACCGTTTCTTACTCTCATTGAACGTCGCAGAGACAGGGTATACCGTCTGTCTTGAAACGCCGGAGGAGTTGGAACGACTCGCGTTCTGGCTTAGTGATCAGCGAAGCAGTCCACCACAGTCGATACTGGAGAGTCGCGGTGGTGAATTGGCTGAGTTCCGTTTGGGGCTTTGCCAGCAGGAAACAGTTACCGATTCCATTCAGGCCAATGAAGCGGATGTCGGAGTGAAGATTGACTTCTCGCCCCAGGGAAAGCAACTTGTTTCGATCTATTCCCATCGCGGCGATAGCCTAAGCGAAAACGCCAAGCAGATTTTAGTGGAGCGGCTTCACTGGTTGAGTCAGTCGGATGCCACGCTTTTGTTGAGATCCGCGGTACCTCAATATCGAAGTCCGTTGGAGGTTAGCCTCGTGGAGGTGGGTGAACCTCCCAAATCGAATCTTTTGGCAACCTTGATTCCTTTAGTTCTGGTTCTCATGACGATTACCGGTGCAGTTTATCCGGCGATCGACCTGACGGCTGGTGAACGCGAACGTGGGACACTCGAAGCGGTCATGGCGTCACCCGTTCCACGTTACACGGTCCTGATCGCGAAGTATTTGGCAGTGATTAGTGTTGCCTGTCTGACGGCTTTGGCTAATCTCATTGCGATGTTCACCACACTCTGGGGGAGTGGTTTAATTGATATGATTCAGGGTGACGGTAGCAGTCCATTGGGAATGATCCTTCCCATGCTTGCGTTGTTGATCCTGTTTTCGCTCTTCTTCTCTGCTGTCCTTTTATCGCTGACCAGTTTCGCTAGATCATTCAAGGAAGCGCAAGCTTATTTGATTCCCGTGATGTTGGTTTCGTTGGCGCCCGCAATGGTATCGTTGGTTCCCGGTATCGAGCTAGCCGGTGTGCTGCTGGCAGTTCCGTTGGTTAATATTGTTCTACTTGCAAGGGATCTTCTTTCAGGGGATTGGTCATTTCATGCGGCTACTATTTCAGTCGTGGTGACGCTGTTCTATGCAGCATCCGCCCTGTCTGTAGCTGCCAAGTTGTTCGGCAGCGATGCCGTGATGCGAACGAGTGAACAGTCAATCGCGAGCCTTTTCCGTAGAAATTTGAATTCCGTCGATCGTCCGAGTTTCACGTTCGCCGCTTTAGTGCTGGCCTTGTTGATTCCTTCCTATTTTGTAGTTTCCAATGGACTCATGTTAACCCTGCGTGAGTTCGGTGAGAGCCTCGGTGTTGAATTTCAGTTAGCTCTCAATGGAGCCGCGTTGATCGTGACCTTTGGGCTTCTGCCATTTTTTGCTGCCCTCTGGGAGCGAACCAACCTGAGGAAGGGATTTCGTCTGCGTTCTACGAAGCCTCTTTGTTTAATTGGATCGATTTTTCTCGGATTGGGTTGTTGGGCTTTCGCGCATGAAGCTTTCGTATTTGCCGACACGATTGGGATTGGCGGACTGGGCGAGTCTCAGATTGAAGCGGCTCAGCAAATGATTGAGAAAATGCGTTCAGCTCCGATTTGGTTACTGCTAGCGGTCTTTGCCTTGTGCCCGGGGGTGGTAGAAGAGCTTTGTTTTCGTGGCTATTTCTTTCGGTCGCTGGAGAGAGATTTTAGGCCGTACTCGGTCGTGTTAATCACTGCTATCCTGTTTGGCCTTTTTCATGTAATCACCGGTAATGCTCTCCTTATTGAACGTTTGATTCCCTCGACACTGAGGGGATTAGTTATCGGTTGGGTTGCATTGCGAACGGGAAGTGTGTTACCAGGCATGGTCATCCATTTCGTGCACAATGCTCTCTTGAATCTTGTTTTATACTATCAAGAACAACTGGATTTCTTGGGTGAAGGTTTCGATGACCAAACCCACTTGCCGCCGTTATGGATACTGCTCGCGACATGTTCGGTTTTTTTGGGCGGGTGTTTGATCCACTTCTCTTCAAAGAAACATTTGTCCCTCGACCACTGAGATGGTCGCCTTTCCGGGAATCTTGCTGTATATATTTCCCACGAGTTTTTCAGGCAAACACGTAGTGGGCGTGGCCATGAGATTTTGGCCGTTCAGAAAGGGCATTGGTTTTCGAGATGTGCGAGTTTGCAGTCGGTGCGGACCCCAAATTACCGATGCTGATCACCGGACTCGCCGGTGTGCCCGGATACAATGCATTTCATTACTTTCGATCACTTTATGGCGACCAGGTCATCGGGGTACGCCAGCCGAATATGTGGCCTCTGAAGGGTGATGGGATCATTGTCTGTGATGGCACCCATGATTGGATCGATGAAAGTTCGACGGTAAAAATTTCTCTAATTTACTTTTTTCAAAGGTTACTGTTATTAATGCACTATA
>JAAXIK010000394.1 GCA_012270385.1 Rubripirellula sp.
CCGACCACGGACAATGCCATATGTTTTGGTGCGTGTTTTGACGTAGATGAAGAGCATTTCAGCTTCATCAATCGCAGTATCGACCTGCGTCGAAAACGTTAAATTTCGCCCGCGAGCCTCCATCACCACTTCATGCAAACCTGGCTCATAGATGGGGAGTTCGTTCGAGTTCCAAGCATCGATGCGGTCCTGATTCAGGTCAACAACATGGACAGGGATATCTGGACACTGCTTGGCAATCATTGCCATGGTCGGTCCACCCACGTAGCCGGCGCCAATGCAACAGATTTTCATGCTGATAGACCTTTAGGAACAGTTTCGAAGAGATTCGGGATCGGAAGTTTGCGGGTGGCGTTTCAAAGCCGGGGTAGCCTAGGGCCGGCGCATTACAGCTTTCGCAAACTACTCTTGCCGGATTTTAAGCAGGCGATCATCCCCATGCGGGGGTGTTCATCCTAATCTCATCAGATTCTGCCCCGCTCGCTCACCTAATCGTTGTTACCCACAAAAATGGACCCCATCCCTAACTCAGAGGCGATGAAATTCAGCGATGGGCGTTCAATTGGAGGTGCGGGTGTGAACAACCAAGTGGTTTCGGTATTCGTGACCTCAGAGGCTCTGTAGCGTGACCGCTACTTTCGACTTTCAACCGGTCGCGATACCTTATGGGTCGGTAGAGTCACCAATATTTTTGAAAGTTGAGAGAGTGTCATGAGCGATTCGCTTTGTCGGTGGGGATTTCTGAGTACGGCTGGAATTGGACGAAAGAACTGGAAGGCAATCCACCTCAGCGGGAATGGACGCGTCTCTGCTGTTGCAAGCCGATCGGTGGAAAAGGCTCAAGGTTTCATTGATGAGTGCTCTGCCGAAGTACCTCAGAGAGAATCCGTGACAGCTGTTGGCTCTTATGAAGAGCTATTGAGTCGAGAAGATGTCGATGCCGTTTATGTTCCGTTACCCACGGGGATTCGGAAGCAGTGGGTCGTAGCAGCTGCAAAAGCTGGAAAGCATGTCCTCTGCGAGAAACCCGCTGCAGTCAACGAAGAGGAAGTTCAGGAGATGGTGGACGCCTGCAATGAGGCGGGAGTTCAGTTTATGGACGGTGTCATGTTCGACCACAGTCAACGTCTCGCGAAGATCCGAGAAATATTGAAAGCCGGCGAGGTGGTCGGCAAGACTCGACGCATTTCGACACACTTTTCTTTCTCGGGTGACGCGTCTTTTCAGGAGAGCAATATTCGGACAGATGCGATCTTGGAGCCTCACGGATGCCTCGGCGATCTTGGCTGGTACTGCATTCGATTCACACTCTGGGCTGCTGGCCTCGAGATGCCAACCAAGTTGTCTGCTCGAACGCTCACATGGTTAGCAGGCACAGAATCCGACGGGGAGGTTCCCGGGGAATTCTCTGCAGAGTTGCATTTTCCCAATGATGTAACTGCTTCATTTTATTGTTCTTTTTTGACCGTCAATCAGCAGACTGCGATGATCTCAGGCGACCAAGGTTTCCTTTCGGTCGATGACTTTGTGCTCCCTTTTTACGATGGTGAAGCGAGTTGGACTGAGCACAAACATGTGCTGGATATCGACAATTGCCGTTGGAACTTCAGGAGACACAGTGACCGCAAAGCGATTGCAGAGTACCCTTCGGGCGAGCCAAATGCATCGGAAGTTAATATGGTGCGAACATTTGCTGAGTATGCGAATAGCGGAAAAATAGATCCGTTTTACCCGGATCTGACTCTCAAGACCCAACGCATTATCGATGCTTGTCGACGAAGTGATGCAGCAGGTGGTGAGTTGATCGAAATCTAATTGGATGTCGCGGATACGGCTCTTGGGTTGGAATCAAATCGGGAGCTTGGCATCCGATTCTATTCTCAGGAAACGATAGGCTTGTGAAGCCCATGTCGGAGAGATCAAGACATAGATCCTGGTCACTGCTGATCGAAGAGAGATATCAATGTTCTCTCGCCGATGACTTGGTCAGTTGGTTTGATTCCGAGATTTGGCGCGCCCCAATTCATGGGGAGTTCACAAGAGAACTTCACCCAGAAGAATTACTTAAACCCGCACCGGAGATCATCTGGCCTGGTTTGATGGCAGCGGATCTGTTGCCACTCGTTGGGAATCACTACGGGGATTGGATCTGTATTCGGATGAATGAATCCAATCGCCTTGAGGAGGTGGTCTATTGGTATCACGGTGGTGGAGACTGCCTGCCGTTAGCTGCTGGTTTATCCGAAGCGATCCTATTGAGCCACTACTTCAACCTAGATCCGATGGAGTTCTCAAATCAGGCGATCGACTCTCTTGAGTGTAATCTGACGCATCCGAATGAAACACGGATAAGTCAATCTTCCCGAGACCTTCTACCGCTGCGATGGGCCGCTGAGCAGCAAAAACTGAACCTAGAAGATTTGCCTGATCCATCCCTCCCAAGAGATGAAATCATCCAATCGCTTTTGGATTTGAAAATTGCCGTGATTGCTTTGATGTGTCTGAGAGCTAAAGATGCGTTGAGGCATTGGCCCCGCCAACGCCTTGATCAAATATCCACTAAAGATCCAGTGGATTGGTCAAGCTACATCAGCCGTTATCTGTTCGATCAAGGTTCGATGCCTCCAGCGCTGATCGATCAATTAAGCGAGATGACAGGAGAATCTCACTGCCAGGAATGGGAAGTTGCTGCTCAGTGCGCCAGTTTGGTTACCCAAGTCTCACCCGATCAAGCGTGGTCATGGCATTTGGTGGGTTACTCATCTGAAAAACGTGGTCTCATTCCTGAAGCGATTGAATGTTATCGACGAGCAATGCACTGCTCCACTTTTTCCGATCAAGCAACACGTTTTTCTTCCCATTGGACAGAGCCGCAAGCGGCAAAATTCTCTGTCGCGCGACTCACCGAATTAGATGCTTCATTTGTGGGATCTTCTGATTACGTGCGAGCTCTGTGTCATCGAGATCCGAAACGCCGCAGAGAAAAGGTCACTGCGTACTGGATGGCGTGCGGGAAAGCGGAAACGGAAAAGGGGTGTTTGAGCAATGGCGTAGCCGCTTTCTACTCTGCGGGTTGGGATGTAGGAGCAAAATCCATGGCCTCCTACCAAGATGTTTTATCGAGCCTTATCGAAGCCTCCCAGTGCTGTGGCCAGATGGCCCGCTCGGAGCTAGCCTCGACCCACCTCCGCTGTCTATTGGATTGGTAAGGTTCGAGGACTCTTTCTTCTGAGCCTGAGTGCTGATCCCCAGAGAAACGATCAGCTCTTCTGCCCTGCATAGCGTATGCTTCTGACGATCGCTCGTTTGACTTCAGCAATCTCCACCTCTCTGGCAACCTCCATGTTCATTGGCCAGTTGCGCCGAAGTCGCTGATCGAATACCGTCATTCCCCGTGTGCGATTACCTTGGGTTTCTACTGCACCCGCCATGGCTTCCCAGGTAAATAATTCTGGCTCTAAAACGGAAATCAATGCGGTGGGGTCGTACAGTGGGATATTTTCTTCACCGAGTTGCTGGTGCGCTTCACGCAATGCGAATGGGACAAGATGTCTCCGAAGCGATCCCCGATGAGTTC
>JAAXIK010000078.1 GCA_012270385.1 Rubripirellula sp.
CAGTGTTGGCACAAAAATCTCAAAGTGGCGTTTCTCAGCAGTCTGACCTCACCCCTGAGAAATCCGAAGTTTCGGCCAATGCAACGGTTGTGGTGACCACTCAATTGGATCAGGCAGAAAATGGGGAGTCCTCGGATGAAAAAAATGAGGAAGCGGAGAAGCGATCAGGAGAAATTACCATCGAGATCAATGGTAAAAAGCACAGCTTTTCTCTCGGGGACGAAACAGAGCAGCTAAATCGAACCTTCAAGAAAGTGATCCGAGATGGCGAGAATTCCATTGCAATCATTGCCGGCTCGGTGAACGGCTCGGGATTAGATGCCGAGTCGATTCAGAAGATCATCAAGAATTCCTCCGAGTGGATTCCAGACTCGGGAGAGTTAGCTGAAATCTTTCGTGATCTACCTGGAAATCTCAGTGAAGAAATTGAAAAAAATTTAGACCAGCTATCGGAGCAGATGCCCGACTCGGAGGAAATGCAGAAGGCGATGAAGTCTCGTTTGGAGGCGATGGGCATCAATGACCTCGGTTTTGGGGAGATGATCGTCTTGCCTGAAATCAAAATGGAAAGCTTTTCTCTGGAAGGTTTAGATGGACTACCTGAACAGATCCAGAAACAGCTGAAGGATGCCATGAAGATGGCCGGTAAGCCGGGTGCATCCGGGAAAGCCAATGGTAAGGCGACAGTCCGCATCTTCCGGATGAAAGACGGGAAAATGATCCCTGTCGAAGAGGAATCCGATATTGAAGTCCGAGTAGAAAGCGGCCAGGACGGTGTGGCTGAGGGACTGAAGGCGGTTAACCAGAAGCTTGATGCAATACTCCGAAAACTGGAGAAGCTTCAGGGCGAGGTGGATCAGCTAAAGGTCAAGAAGTGACCTGATCGGGATTGGAACCGATTTTCAATAAGCATCCGTTACCCGATGCTGGAAGCAATAACCGATTTTGAGGATCGTTAGGCTTTTAACGACCACGAATTTGGCTGGTGCGAACGCATTTAGCGTTTTGCCAAGCTGTGTCTCGATTTATTGGTGATTGAGCATAGCCGATGGATCCGATCACCCTTCAGTACGGCGAGCTAAATACCCTGGTCCCAATGGGGGGCGTGGTCGAGGCAAGTCTATCTAGTCGTTTGACAATGGATTCGAATGCAAATTGAGCTGAACGCTGGGTGGCCGTTTTGTGTATAGTATTCGGTAGTGGAGAGTGCGGCCAACTGTACCTCTGAGTGTGATGATGCTCGTGAGAAGAGTCACCCCGTAAGGCGAACTGCGGTGCTTCCGCCGAGTTAGACGGTTCTGGAATTTTGACACCTATTGGAGATCTGACGTGTTAAACCGGAGAAATTTGTTGCGTGGACTAGCAGGGGGTGTGGGAGCTGCGTTGGGAACGCCGCTAACCACGGACCGGTTACTCAGCGCTTCAACCGTCAATACCAAGGGTGAAATCAAGCTTGGTGCAAGTAGTTCTACACCTAAACGCGTCATTTTCTTTATGCAAAACCAGGGCTTCGATCCTCGGACGTGCATTCCGGAGGGGCTGAAGAAGTCGGAGTCTCTGGCAAAGTGGAAGCTGCCTGAGCCGATTCAGGCGTTGGAGCCGTACAAAGAGCGTTTGCATATCATCAACGGTTTGCATGGCACGCACACCAGCCCTTCGCACAGCGCTTTCTTTGGAGCGTTGGGCGGTTATCGTGGAGGCGATGGAGTACCTCCCAGCCCTGCGCCGATCGATTCCGACGTCAGTCAAGCGCTCCCCCTGACCTTGATGCCCCATTTGTGCATCGGAAGCGATTCGATCGAGAATATGAGAAGCAAGCCGACCATCGCGACCCTTTCTGCGAGCGGCGCCGGCCAACCGATTTTCATGCACTCCAATCCGAATCATCTATATCAAATGTTGTATGGGGGAATCTCAACGGGTGAAATCCGCAAACAACATGAAGCTCGTTCGAGTGTGATGAACCAGATTGAGCAACTCGCTGCCGTGAAGGGTAGCAATCTACCAGCGACTGATGGCCAGCGTTACGGCCAGTTTGTAGATGGTTTCCGTGATGTCAATGGTTTGCGAGAGCGGCTGGCGAAGGTCTCTGATCATCTCCGCCAATTCGCGCCTGAGGTGGACTCGCGATACAACGCACCCGAGTTTGAAACGGATTGGCACGATGTTTTGCTGGATCTTGGGGTTTCTGCCCTCAAAGCAGGTATCACCAACACCCTGACCATTGGTTCGGGGCGGGGAGAGATTTTTGGGGCTTGGAAAGGCATTGGTGTGGAGCAGCAAGGGCATAACCTTGGGCACATGAATCAGCCTGGTAATCCGATTTGGATCAAGATTCGGCAATACAACAGCGAAATGCTTGTCAGGACCATGCAAGCTCTCGAAAGCGTGCCGGAAGGCAATGGGACGATGATGGATAACACCTTGATCGTCTACACCAGTAATAACGCAGACAAGCAGCACACCAACGGCGCGAACTGGCCGGTGATGTTGCTGGGCAACCTGGATGGGGCTTTCAAAACGGGATGCTTCACTCAATTGGATGGTTCTCGGCCCATCAATTCACTCTACTCAACCCTGCTTAATGTTGCGGGTAGACCGTGCGAGCGATTCAACATGAACGAACAGCTCGCAAAGAAATTCGATTCTCAAGAAGGTGTTTTAAGAGAAGTCCTAGTATGATTTCAGCTACCACGCGATTGGCCTCACTGTTCCTTGTCATTTGCTCGGTGTGGCCCGTTTCGGGTGAGGATTATGTGCCGGGTGAGCCGACCGGACTGACCTATGACAATTTCGCAAAGAGTTTCTTAGCGACCCATTGTGTTGATTGCCATAGCGGCAATACCCCCGAGGGTAATCTTTCCCTTGAAAGTCTTGGGCCGGTTGATGGGCTTAACGTTGAGGTTTGGAAAACGGTTTGGGCACAAGTTGCAATCAACGAGATGCCTCCACCCGAGGCGGAACTCCCGGACACCGTTGCAAGGCTTCAGTTCACCGACTGGGTCGTTCGAGAACTCCAAGAAGCACTTCGAGATGAGGGCGGATTCACCGCTCCTCAAGATCCAGGGAAAGGTAATTTCGTTGATCACCATCTTCTTTTTGGTGACTTACCCGACGGGGTAAGCATCAAACCTACTGCTTCTCCGGCAAGAATCTGGCGAGTCACACCGCAAGAACACATTACCCGTTTGAATGAGCTAATCAACACTGAACCTGCCTTTGACCCCGAGCATCCCGGTCGCCGCACGCGAGGTGATGTCGTTCCCACCAATCACGGTGGAGAGTTGAAGCTGTATTTCGGGACGGACCGGATCATCAAATGGCAGGGAGGAACGGTCGCCTATGCAACGGCGGTCAAGAGCGTCCCCGTTGTTCTTTCGACGGCGCGTGATCATGGATTTGAGAACTACCCCTACCTCTACACCGTCAATAGTGCGGAAGCGACACAGATCTTGGGGGTTGCTGAGGACATCATCAAGTACATGGCTTATGGCCCACTTAGCATCGCCAATGCCTACCAAATCACAGATGATCCAAAATCCATTGAAGATAAAATGCAGGG
>JAAXIK010000101.1 GCA_012270385.1 Rubripirellula sp.
TGCTTTCGATGACAACGATGAAGCCTGAACAAGGTGAATACCTCGAAATCCTCAAAGATTCAGCTGAGGCGTTGTTAGTTTTGCTCAATGACATCCTCGATTTCTCAAAGATTGAAGCGAGGCGACTGGAGCTTGAAAGGATTCCGTTTCCAATCCGGGATGTTGTCGAAAAAGCCGTTCGAACCCTGGCGGTGCGAGCGGCCGAGAAGCAGTTGGAGCTGTTGTGCTATCTGTCACCTGAAGTACCCGAGTGGATTCTCGGTGACCCCAGTCGACTCAGGCAGATACTCGTCAATCTTGTGGGAAACGCAATCAAGTTCACTGAAAGTGGGCAGGTTTCGGTGAAGGTCAGCCTTTCTCCCAAAACCGATGCGGATACCAGTAAGATCACTGCGGAAGACCCTCGCGGATTTCAGGTCACGGATACAGGAATTGGGATACCTGAAGTCCAGCAGCAGTCCATCCTAGAGGCCTTCACCCAGGCGGATGCTTCGACCACTCGTAAGTTTGGTGGTACTGGTTTAGGTCTGGCGATTTCCGGACAACTGGTTGAATTGATGGGAGGTGTATTTGGTGTGGTTAGTGAGGTTGGCGTCGGCAGCGAATTCTACTTTCACCATCCCTTGGAGCCTGCTCAATCTGGCAACCAGCAGCGACCTGCAGAATATCGGGACCTGGCTGGCCTGAGCGTCCTTGTGGTGGATGATCATCCCATCAACCGCCAGATACTTGATGAACTCTTGGGGCGTTGGGGAGCTCAAGCGGTGGTCGCTGCGGACGCCGAGGAAGCTCTTCAAGCCTTGGATTCCGCAACGCATACCCACCAACCCTTCCACTTGGCTCTTCTCGACTACATGATGCCATGCATGGACGGATTGGATCTTGCTCGAGAGATCCTGAACCGTTTGGGAAGTGAAATACCCAGCATGGTTCTACTTTCCTCATCCAATCAACAACCTGACGGAGATGTCTTGAAAAGGATTGGCATTGAGCGGAGTGTGACGAAGCCCATCGTGCAATCGGAGTTTTTGGAGATTCTTTTACAGATTATTCGGGCTGACGGTTCAACTCGATCGCTCCGAGCAGGCTCAATCGACACCGCACCTCTGTCGGTGTTGGTCGCAGAGGACGGTTTCGCTAATCAACAGGTTGCGTTGGGGATGTTGAAAGCCGCTGGCCATAAGGCGATCCTCGCTAGCGATGGAGAGGAAGCAATCGAAATCTGGAAACGGGGTGGTATCGATGTCATTCTGATGGACATGCACATGCCAAACCTGGATGGGATACAGGCAACCAAGAAGATTCGAGCAGAGGAGAGCAGCACGGGTGATCATATTCCCATCGTCGCTGTGACCGCTGCTGCTTATGAAGAAGATCGGATCGCTTGCGAGTCAGCAGGCATGGACGCGCATCTCACCAAGCCGATACACCCACACGATCTCAAGGACGTGCTAGAACAGCTAGTGAATCAAGGGAATGACACGGTATCCGAAGGGGGATCGCTTGATATTGAGGCAGGAGCGTTTGTTCAATCTCGTCGGACTCCGATCGCTCCGATGCCGAACGGCAGGGGAGAGGGCAAGGAAAGCAATCTTGATCACTCACCCGCTTCGGAATCCTCCAATTTGGGGCAGTTTGCTTACCGTGGCGATTCACAGCCCATGGATGTTGAACTTGCATTGAGGCGATTTCCTGGTGGCCTCATCGCGTTGAGGCAGCTCGCAGATGTCTTTTCCAGCGAGTGTCAATCCGTCACCAAACAGCTCCTCAACGCTCTTGAGAATTCTGACTTGGATACAGTGATGCACTGTGCGCACACGCTGAAAGGCTCGGCAGACCTTTTTGTTGCGATCCCGCTGCGAGATATTTCTGCATCGATCGAACGTTCCTGCACCAAGAAAGAGACGGATCGATTAGCTTTTGAGGTTCCTTTGTTGGAATACGAAGCGAATCGTTTGATAGCCAAGCTGCGTGAGCTAACCGCTGAGTAGTCAACGGGCACCGTCGATCGAGTCAAAAATCTTTAGACTCAGAGTATCTCGGATCAGTATCGACGCACCCGTGTGATCAGAACTGTGCCAATCAGAGCAAGAATGATGTTACCCAGCCATACACCGTAGGGTGGCACTAAGCCATCTTTGGCTTGTTCAAGCCCAAAGATGAAGAGTGGGTAGTAGACGATCAATGTTGGAAGGAAACAGAGTCCAAAGGTTGACCAGTAGTCGCTGGTTTTAGCGATCATCGCTAAGGGGGCTCCGACCAGGACAAAGAAGAAACAACTAAAGCCCCAAGCCCACCGTCTCCAAGGTTCTGTTTGCAGGCGAATTAAACGCTTGCGACTTTTGTAGAGATGCGACTCCATCTCGTTGTCGCCGACCCCTGTGATGTTCTCATTGCGAGAGGTGAGGATTGAAAATCCGGTGTGTGCCGCGAGTTGCCCCACAATCGCGTGATTGCGACTGTCCTGCATCAGCCTTTCGCTACTAAGTAGGCTCATTGGCAGTTCACTCGGACTTTTTTTACTCAGATCTCGGGGTGAGACTCGATTGGAGAGGGGGATTTTGAATTCGGTTTCTCCAGGGACAATGCTTTGGAAGAGGCTTCCACCCTCCACCTGGCTATCGACCACTTTCAGCAAGAGGGTTTCAGTCTCTGGATCCAAATGCAATTCACCCTCTTTAGCCGTGAGTTTCATGGGACCATGAGAACCACTATTGTGAACGGTGACCGTGGGCCGGATCAATTTGCGACCGGAGACTTCGCGGACGTGAATCGAAAACCCTTGATCCGAAGTGTAGGTTTGTTCACTCCGCAGCACTCGGTACGCAATGTCTTCAATGGACATCAGGACGACGCGATTCACTCCGGGACGTCCCCAGGAAACTGCTAAATCGGAGACTACCACTGCGATGGGGCTTAAGATGGCCGCGAAAATGAGCGCAGGCTTGAGTAATCGAAGAGGAGAGATGCCTGAGGCTTTCACTGTGGAAATCTCGCCATGTGCAGCCATACGACCGTACACGCAGCAGACCGAGAATAGTGCCGTCGCTGGGAACGCAAATTGGAGTGAAATGGGTAGGATGTAGGGTAACAGCTGTATCACCGCTGACAGCCCTAGGCCACGGCGCAGCAGTTCTCTGCCCACTCCGATCAGCAGGATGAGTAGCGTCAGGATGATGAGCGATACGATAAAAATCTTCAGGATTTCAATCAGGACGTATCGTGTCAGACGACTTGGCATGAATTCGGTTAACTAGGACGCGCTGTCTTGATAGGAACTGGAGGTTCGCCAATGAGCCTGCCGCCGGCTTGGGGGCATGGGAAGAGTCCCCAGTAGAGCGTTTTCAACTCATTTGAATCTCTTTCGTGGGTGATCTCCCTAACGACCGTGCATATGGTTTAGCAGAAGCATTGGATAAAGAGGTAGACGAGTCTGGTGGGATGCGATCCCGTTGGGGCGTTTTCTTAGCTTTTTTGGAGCGATGTTGTTCATTTTGGATGAGCCTTTTGACTTTTAAAATTCTTTTTTCCAGTTCGTAGACGCATCATGA
>JAAXIK010000075.1 GCA_012270385.1 Rubripirellula sp.
CCTCGAGCCGTTGCCGACGGCAAAGGCACTCTCCGTTCGTTCCGCGGCACTCATGATACCAGAGTTTAGTTTTTCCGACAGTGGCTGGTTTGCAGAACGCCACCAGAGCCTTGGAATGAGGGAGAACCTCGGAGTGTAGTGCTCTAAGGCTTCCGCATGAATGGATCTTATCCTTCTGACTTTACCGGGGGCGATTGTGTTTCAAAATCACCTTTCAATTTGAAGGATTGTCAATTTTGCAGACACAATGCCTTGCCTGTTAATCAGCGTTTCTTGTGACCGCGACCCCGATTGGTTTTGGTCTTTTTGTGGTTTTCGATATTTGCGTTGACTAACAAATCAATGGTGTCAAGCCAGGAAGGGATGGTTGTTCGCTTTCCTCGAGGCTCTCTGGAATTCTCGGTGTCTCTGTCTTTCCTGCCTCGGTTGGGTCTCTCCTCAGATGGATCAGAGTCCGTTGCTCGCCTTCTGCGACTTCTCCTGTTCTCTCCACCCGAGTCCGAATCATCCTCGTCTCGGCGTCTGTTTCTTGATCCGCCGCGTTGCTCATGACGAATCTCTTCCATCTCATGATCGTCTTCGTGGTCATCGTCAAATGCACTGGCACTCTGCAGCGTATCGCTGTCCTGGGATGTAGCATCTTTATCAACACCTTCTCCCCTTCTCCTCCGGCCGCCTCTACCACGACGGCCGCGGCGGCGCCCCCGATTTGGAGCTGAATCATCATGACCGGATTCTTCAGAGCGAAATTCTACTTCGCTGTCAGCTTCCAATTCAGGATCGTCGCTTTGTTGGCTTCTTCTGCTACTCTCGTCTCCCGTCGCTTCGTGGCGGTCGCGATTCCTGCGGCGTCCGCCCCGTCTTCGATCATCATGCCGGGATCTCGCCGAATCGCCCTCATCGTTCGATTCGCCAGAATCGTGATCGACTACTCCATCTAGTTGCTGAATGTCTTCTTCAGACATCCTTTGACGTGCACCCCGCCGTCCTCGAGGGCGACGCTTGCGTGAATCACCCGAATGTTCATCATTCGGTCGGTTACTTCGGCGATCCTTGTCGAGCGATTCGGCTTCACCTTCTTTGCGATCGCCTGATTCTCTCTGCTGCCGCTCGGTTGGTCGGCGACGGGTTCGTGCTGGTGTCGACCGCACACCGCCATCCTCGTCTTCATCTCGATATCGACGTCTGCGATCGGATTGGCGTTGATTTGCTTTTTCGTTCTCTCGAGAGCTACCTGGGTTTGTAGAGCTCTGTGGCTCTTCTACTATCGTATTCTTTGAAACGCTCGGCTCACTCTCCTTGTCGGAGAATGTTGCCCAACCACCGGGTAACTCTAACGCGGCCTCACTGTCCTGAGATGTGGATGGGTTGCTCTCCCTTTCACCCGTTTTTGATTCGTGAGCGGATGTCTCTTCTCCAAAAGTTTGGCGGGTTTCTTCAAGATCATCCGTTTCGTCGCCTTGGCTGTCATCTTCTATTTCAAAGCCTAATCCAGCACCGAAACCGCTCGCGGATTCTTTCGTGGATGACCTTCGAGGCGAATTCTGTTTTGTTTTCCGTTTCTGATTCTCTGTCACCGGAGCGGTCATGGAATCGACAGCCACGCTCTCAGCCGACAACTGTGAAGCTCCCGATTTCTTTGGTGATGAGGCCGCTGGATCGGCTGCACGTGGACTGCAGCCGATGTCCTCCGCTAGTTGCCCACACGAATCGTCGTTGTCCTGGACATTTTTCTCACTGTTCCCCGTCTGATCTACGATTTCAACCTGAGTCTTTTCTTGGCTCGAACTGTCTTCTTGGGGTGGGGAGATGCTCGAGGTCTCGTTGCTACCAGCTTGACTCGCCGTTTCGTGCTCGGGGCTGGCCGATGAATTGCTAGAGTTGGTTAGCTGCTCAAGCGAGGTCGCTTCCTCGCTCTCTTCAGGAGCACCAAAGCCGGGTAACACTTTCGGAGGAGTCGTCGAGGTTAAGGCATCCAGCACATCTTCTCGGGTGATCTTTTTTCCGCTTTCGGGTTCACTCGATGGACCCGCTTCGTCGGCGGGACTTGATGCGTTTACCGGATCCGCAGTGCCATCCGGTTCTTCTCCCGCTGGAGTTTTTAAGGCTTCACCTGAGCTGGGAGGCCCATCTGACGTGACTTGAGATTCAGGTGATGGACCAGCGCTTGTGTTGTCCTCACCTTGATCCGACGACGGCTGTTTTGTCTTTTTTTCTTCCTGCGATTTTGCGGGGCCTGGTGTACCGAGCAAGTTGGCAAGAAAATTCCAATGATCCGATTTCATGAATGGGCGTTCGCTGTTTTTTCGATGTTAAAGTTCGCCAGCGTTTAACGACCGCGTGCTGCTGTCACCGAGTACTGCCGACTCTGGGTGGCGCGACTTCAGCCGTCTTCTGCTCAGC
Organism: Rubripirellula sp.; assembly: GCA_012270385.1. Lineage (GTDB taxonomy): Bacteria > Planctomycetota > Planctomycetia > Pirellulales > Pirellulaceae > Rubripirellula. The sequence continues at coordinate 2,404 of JAAXIK010000075.1, forward strand.
GTATGTTTCGTTATTTGGTGTTTCCGGCATCGCACACCCAAGGTGCGTCTTGTGGGATCCACGACTTTATATTTTGGGATTCCCTGATTGTCAGAATCCCCGAAGACTTAGTTTTCTCGCTTGGGGATTCACAAAGCTTCTCATCAACGAATTCGATGAGAATTGCCTTTTCGTGCTACTAATGTATATACGCGAATGTTTTTTCACCCAAGGCCATGCGCCCTGATCCCACGCAATCCGTCGGGATTATTCATTTTTTGGTGTCCTTTTTGATGGATACCCCTGATTCGGGTGGTTCTTCAGGTGTTAGTTTTCGCCGGCTCCAATAGCACGAATGGATTCGCTCTTCATCGAATGGGACCTCGCAGGTCGTTTCACCTCGGAGCAGCCTAGCGGATACCTGCTTGGCTCGTTTCATGTCAGGACTGCCGGAGTTCATTGATAGCATTGAAAACTCGTAAAAAACGATATTTTTTTAAGGGTGGAGACTTTTTTCTCGAGCGTCGGTGTCATAGGCTTTACCGCATCAGTCAGGGATTCTTCGCTCGGGATGTTTGTATCGGATGAGCCGCTGCAACCGAGCGTGGGGACTGTTTTCAAAGGATGTTGAAAGTAGGAGCTTGCCATGACCCGGATTCCACTTAGTCGCGCGGAAGAAGAGGCTCGATTGCGGAGAGAGAGACTGGATCTGAGTATTGCCGAAATGGGGTTGTCCGTGAGAACGACCAATTGTCTTGAGGAGACCGGGATTCTTACCGTTCGTGATCTGCTCAATGCGACCCCGCGACGTCTGTTGTCGATCAGCAATTTCGGGGAGAAAACCCTTGAAGAGGTCTACTCAGCTCTGGAAAAATTGGGTTTTTATCGACCCAGTCGGGAGCCAGTCGGTGTTTAGTCTTTAATGACACGACCCGTCTGAAAGGTTATCTCGTTCGTTTGACGCCGGATCGACTGCTTTCTTGGAACGATTTTTGTAGCTCGAAGATTTGGGCAGTTTAAATCGGCAGGGAAATCGGTACGGTTGTTGGCTGTTTCGCTACGTCACTCCGTCAAACTTGTTTCGACTTCTTTTCAGGATCACCGCCCTTGACGCGAATGCCTCGCCTACCGCTGCCCTGGAGCAAGAAGCCT
>JAAXIK010000113.1 GCA_012270385.1 Rubripirellula sp.
AAGCTCTGGAGTCTAGTCGCATCAAATCCGCCTGCCTTGCCACCATGAGCCATGAGCTGCGAACACCTATGAATGCGATCTTAGGTTATTCAGAGATGCTCATTGAAGATATCGACTGTATGTCCACAGAGACGGTCGTTCAGGACGTCACGAAGATTCAAGCGGCGGGGAAACACCTTTTGAATCTTATTAATGACGTTCTCGACCTTTCGCGCATTGAGGCAGGAAAAATGACTTTTTATCTGGAGCCCGTCCAGATTAAGTCTTTTGTAGCGAGTGTTGTGGACACGGTGCAGCCGGTCATCGACAAGAACGGTAATGCGTTAGATGTGATACTAAGTGAAGACGTAGGAGTCATGGTCACGGATCCCATTAAGGTTCAGCAGTCCCTTCTGAATCTTCTTTCCAACGCCGCCAAGTTCACCACTGATGGAAAGATCACGTTACAAGTGAAGAGTGCCGAGTCATCTTCGGGCGAGCGAGTTCAGCTCATCGTTACCGATTCAGGGATAGGAATGACAGAGCAAGAGGTTTCTCTGCTTTTTCAAGATTTTGTCCAAGCCTATAGTTCCACAACAAGAAAGTATGGTGGTTCAGGGCTCGGTCTTAGCATCAGTCGAAGATTTTGCCAGATGCTCGGAGGTGATATTCGTGTCGAGAGCAAACCAGGGATAGGTTCTCGCTTCACGATTGACCTTCCACGAGTGACAGATGCGAAAATGGGTCTCGAAGAACCATCCGGTGAACAAGATGATCAAAGCTCCTTAGATTCACTGGATACATCAAAGATTCTTGAATTAACAAATTCTCTTCGAGGAGACGGCTTACCGACCATTTTGGCGATTGATGATAATGAAGATGCGTTAGAGATCATCAAACGTACTTTGGAGAAAGATGGTTTCGATGTGTTGACCGCATCTTCCGGACGTGTGGGTCTTGAGGTAGCCAGGCGTGTTCGGCCTGATGTCATCACGCTTGACGTCAACATGCCGGATCTGAATGGATGGCAGGTTCTTGCTACCATCAAGGCGGATGATCAACTGAGTTCCATTCCGGTTATCTTGTTATCCGTGGTTGAGAATCGTGATATCGGGATGGCGCTTGGCGCGGTGGACTGCTTGCCAAAGCCAATCGATTGGGTTCGCTTGGCATCCGTTCTCGAGCGTCACGCCAATGTACAGACACAGAATAAGATTCTGATCGTTGAAGATGACCCTGCGAGTAGCGAAATTGTTGTGCGGCTACTGTCTCGCAGCGGCTGGAAAATCGAAACCGCTTCCAATGGAGAGGAGGCGATGGAACGAATTAAGCAGAGTCAGCCAGCTCTGATTGTTCTTGATCTAATGATGCCTGTGATGGACGGGTTTGCGTTTACCGATGAACTTCGTTCCAGCCTAGAATTCCAAAATATTCCAATTGTTGTTCTGACAAGTAAATCCCTTACCCCCGCCGATCACCGCCGCTTGAAAGGTCAGGTGGAAGCGATCATGAACAAAGGTGACGGAGTACGGCAGCTCCTACTGGATTCAGTAAAGCAGATTCTTGGAAGCGCAGATCAATCCGTAGATGAGTGAGAAAGTTTATCCATTTTCACTAGGCAATCGAGCTGAGGAAATTTTGAGGCTGTAGCGAGTACTATGAAAATACTATTGGTTGAAGATAACGAAATGCATCGCGACATGTTGTCTCGACGCTTGGCCCGTAAAGGGTGTGAAGTGGTCATCGCTGTCGATGGTAAGCAAGGTGTTGAAAGAGCTGCGGCGGAACTTCCTGATTTGATCCTCATGGACATGAGTCTTCCTGAGATGGATGGCTGGGAAGCCACACGGATTTTGAAATCCGATTCGGCAACCAAGTCCATTCCGATTATGGGCCTTACTGCACATGCGATGGCGGGCGATCGTGAGAATTGCTTGGAGGCGGGGTGTGATGAGTACGGCTCTAAGCCTGTCGATTTTTCAGAGCTTGTTGACAAAATTCAGCAGTTAACCGGTGGTCAGTTATCGTGAATACTGAGTCATCCTCTGCTCACAATGAAGTACGTCCTCCCCAAGCCATGCGAGAGTTTCGCCATGATCTGCTTTCGTTACTGAATCAGGTCTTAGGCTATTCGTATCTAGTAGAGGAAGAAGCATCGGATGGTGGCTACGAAAGCGTTGTAAAAGATATCCAAAAAATTCAAAAGGTTGGCAAATCAATGGAAAGGCTGATTGCTGACCAATTAGTGAACGCCTGGCCTCAGGATCTGCCCTAAGTCAGTGAAGAGGTTCAGCCCCAAAAAAAATCCGAAGACCCTGCGACCGTTGTTGATGAGGAAAGCACCGATGTGGTGGCTGACTTCGATGGACGAGTATTGGTTGTGGATGATGAGGAAGCGAACCGATCAATGCTGTGTCGCCAGCTGAGTCGCTTAGGCTTGGATGCACAAAGTGCAGCATCGGGAGATGATGCGATTGAGCGTTTGAAGGAATCGTCTTTTGATCTGGTATTGCTGGAGGTGATGTTGCCCGGCGTGAGCGGAGTTGATGTGGTGAATTTGTTGAAGAAAAGTGAAGCAATGCGTGAGGTCCGCGTCCTGATGGGTTCAGCCCTGGGTGAAATGGATATTGTCTGCAAATGTATTGAATCTGGGGCCGAGGATTTTCTCCCGAAGCCGATTCAGGCAACCTTATTACGCTCGAGGGTAGGTGCTTGTATAGAAAAGAAAAGATCACGGGATCGTGAACAGACTTATTTGAAAGAGATTGAGCGAACTCAACAACGGCTTGCGTCGGAATTGAAGGAGGCGGCGGATTACTTGCATTCCGTTTTCCCAGAAGAAATTCAAAATCCATTCCCGGTTCACTGGAAGCATGTGCCATGCTCTGAGTTAGCTGGTGATGCGTTTGGCTACCATTGGATTGATGAAGATCATTTTGCGATTTATATCTTAGATGTCAGTGGGCATGGAGTGCGCGCAGCGCTGCTGGCAGCATCTGCAATCAATGTGATTCGCTCGAAAATGGTAAAGGGAATCGATTGGCACGATCCCGGGCAAGTGCTGCAAACGATGAATAATATGTTTCTAATGGAGAGACAAAATCATCTTTTTTTCACGATGTGGTACGGTGTCTATAATCGTCGAACCCATCAATTGAAATACAGTGGAGCTGGCCATCCTAGCGCGATGATTGTCACCGAAGATGGGCACCTCGTGGAGCTCGAGTCGAATGGATTAATTGTGGGTGTGATGGAGGATCAGGAATATCAAACGGAGAAGATTGAGATCCCTGAGGCTAGCACGCGTTATCTGATTACCGATGGATCGTGTGAGCTGAATGGCGACAACGGACCGCTTCTCGAGGTAGATGACCTGCTGGCATTTATTAAAGAGAGAAAGAATCGCGGGGATATCATTCAGGACTGGTATCAGACGGTCAAAGACCGCCATCCCGAGCAGATTCTTGATGATGATTTTACGATGCTCGCGGCCAGTTTTAGAGATCGCAGTGAGCCATCTCTGGCGTAGTCGTTGAT
>JAAXIK010000499.1:0-886 GCA_012270385.1 Rubripirellula sp.
ATTTGAGCAGGGCCCGCCCCGTTGGAACCTCCAGGTGCACGAATGGTGTCTTACCCAAAAAGACCCACTCCTGACTGCCGTTCTCTTCTATTCTCAGGTGAAAAGCTGTACCGCTCGGCAAATAAGAGCACGTGATCGTTGTGGAAATATCTTCCCATAGCTTTTGAAACTGATGATCATCAGACAACAATTCGGTAAGCTTAGTTGCTTGGTGAAATGCTTCGGCGACTCGATTCTCTTTCAGCAATAACTCAAGTCGAGGAACGGTCCCTTGCCGTGCTCTGTCGCGGTGCTTCGACGCCGCTTGCCGATTGCCCCACTCCCTTTGAATTTGGTGGAACTGCTGTGTGAGCTCATTCTCTCTAGATGTTAAGAGGTCCTGCGAGTATCGCCGGTAAGTAAAAAAGAGAACCATTACCATCGTGACAGCAAACGCAAGATTCACGGTGTGTCGATTTCTTTGAAACCAACGGCGCACGCCCGTCCGCACTGGACGACCGCAGGTCGATATCGGCTTGCATTCCAAATAACAATGCAGATCGTTCGCTGCCTGCGAGATGGTTCCGTACCGATCGCTAATGTTTTTCTCCATCATCTTGCAGATAATGGAATCTAAATCCTCACCGATTCTTTCGTATCTGTGGATGCGAGACTTACTTACTTTTCGAAATACACTGGGGGGAGAACATTGATGGCTGGAGATGAACTCGCTGATTTCATGCATATTATCAGCCTCGCATAACTGCTGATAATAGGGATGGCTGCCAGTCACGATCTCGTACAGCAGAACACCCAGAGAATAGATGTCGGAGCGAGTATCGATTCCCTCTCTACTCTTGATCAAATGCTCAGGACTCATGTAGGCAATCGATCCGGTCATCGCATG
>JAAXIK010000499.1:896-3502 GCA_012270385.1 Rubripirellula sp.
ATGCCAATCTGCTTCAACGGATGACTGACTCGGGTTACTTATTTTGGACTGAGAAATACCGAAATCAATAATCTTCGGCATCGGCATACCATCCACGTCTTCTGTCAAGACGTTTGTGGGTTTTAGGTCTCGGTGAATGATACCTTTAACGTGAGCATGCTCGACTCCCTTGCAGACCTTGATAAATAATCGGATCCGTGAATGGAGGTCAAGTTGATGATCTTGGCAGAATTCTGTGATGGGTTGGCCGCTCACTCGCTCTAGTAAAAGAAAAGGCCTACCGTTATCCGTCTTGCCTGAGTAAAAGAAGGTAGGAATTGCTGGATGTTCCATCCTCGCGAGGAATTCACCCTCGCGCAATAATTGCTCGGACATTCTCGTCCCGAGCAAACCTTCCTTGAGCAACTTGCAAGCAGCCAGTCGCCGATATCTTCCCGTGGTCCTCACCAAAAATACTTCTGACGTCGCACCGAGACCGATACGCTTGATGACCACGAATTCATTGGAGTCACTGAAAGGATGCTTTACCTCTTTTTCTGGTTTCGATCCCATCCTGTTAACAGGAGACGAAAGAAATGCATTGGACTGATTGTCTGCGTGTATGAGGTCACGAAGACGCTGAAGAAGGCTTACATTCCCGGCGCAAGCCTGAACAAGATATTCGTCTTGCTCGGTTGGATCATCGATCACAATCGCATTTCGAAAGATTGCCTTTTCGTCTAAAGCTTTGCTTGGTTTCATCGCGTCATCCGCATTCCATCCGGAACGAGTTAGAACGGATTGTGAGTTCTTCGTACATCGTATCTCGAATCCAATTACGCGAAGTTGGTTAGCTCAATGCGCAGGAAGGACCTTGCATACCGCCAATCAAGCTCTGCAGTGGAAGTAGAAACCTTTAAAACATCAGCTGCCTCTCGAATGGTCATGCCAAGGAAAAATCGCAATTCCACTAACTTCGCCGTTCTTGCATTGCTTCTACCAAGTCGCTCAAGTGCTTCATCTAGCGAAAGCACATCAATGTCATCCTTCTTCATCTCCAACTCAATCAATTCAATTTGAGATAAAGTCTGTCTGCTCTTCCCACCTCCTCTTTTCTCCGCTTTGCGCATTCTTGCACGCTCAACTAAAATCCGACGCATTGCAATGGAGGCAGCACCGAAAAAGTGATTCAGGCTATTCCAGCCATCATCTTGCCCGCTCTTCTTTAATCTCAAATAAGCTTCATGGACGAGATCAGTTGCTTGCAAGGACTGACTGTTGAACTCACTCGCAATCCGTCTCTTGGCTAATTGACGGAGTTGTTCATAGACTTGAGGTAGAAGTTGATCCGAATGGCACGGATTATCTGATTCAACTGAGACACAGACCGATGCAGAGTTCATATTCGTGTTGAAAACAAGTATGGGGACAGGTAGATGTACGCATCCGCACCATTTAGCGCGGTGTGAAAGGGATGGATAAAGTAGCCTCCCATTCCATGAGCCCTCTCAGCAGAAGAACTCACGACCAATTGCGTAAACCTTTAAAATTTTTCGTGAGCCCGAACTATTGCAGATTTCAGACGACCCTGCAAAAAAACCACCCAAATAAGGGAGAAGGAAGCAACATCAGGACTCAGCAGAGCACCGCTCAATCTTTCCGCTCTCCAGCAATCTTTAGAGGAGACTTATCTCCCAAAGTAAAAAGAAAGGCCAAGAGAGCAATGATGGAGGCGATGAAGATGCCGAGAAGACCGGTTGAAAAAAACCACTCATTAACATTGAGGGTGATGGGAAAGCTAGTAATTGCTGCTCGAACCACATTGAAAGCGATGAGTGACAGCAGACCAAATCGAATCAGAACGAGAGCGGTCAGCAACTCCATCAAGGTAATGAACCCTATCGTAATGAAGCCATCGGTACTGCCTGTACTGATGTAGGTCATGTAAGCGGTGAAGGTGATGATGGCTGCGATATTGTTCCTTGTGAGTAGCCTGAAAATAATGATGACCAACATTGTAAAAACGCTTGGCATCGCACCATAGAATGCTCGAATGGCGCCCGCGATGGTTCCGGAGCTACTTGCGAGGATCAGCGGATCGCAAAGTCGTCTCCCCATTATGCTATCCACCGGCGCGTCATTGAAGAGCACAGCCAAACCAACCAGATTCGCGACCAAGGCCCCACCAACACATCCGTAGAGAATTTCTTGGGCAACGTGGGGATCTGTAAATCGCCCCTGAAGTAAGCGATTCCACGAAACCAAAACCTTGGGCCAGATCCGCCTTACGAAAGGTTCCAATGCGAGATAGTAAATCCAAAAACGAACCGTCCTACCCACTGCATTAATGAGACAGGAGAGGAACGTTGTCATCTCAAGTCCTGGCGAAGCATTATGATGAGCTTCGAAAAGGCCTAATAAGACATCGAGAATCAGCATGAAGCCTGCATACTTCAGAGCGCCATCTTCATCAGTAGTGCCTGCTTTGAGATTTCTAACTGCAAGAACAATGGAAATCACCAGCAGTGGCCCACCTAGCAAAAAGAAGAATGCGTCTTGTGCTAATTCACCATAATTGGTGGTTCTGCGATCTTGCTTATCGGTCACCTGAGGGCTTCGTGTTGGCA
>JAAXIK010000426.1 GCA_012270385.1 Rubripirellula sp.
TGTAGGAGTGTGAGGTAGTCGTGGCCGTTACAACCGTGGGGGATCGATCGCTAGAGATGCAGCTCGTTATGCAGAAATGGTTGCAGTTTGCGATGTAGATGATTTGCACGCTGAGGAGTTCAACCAAGCTTTCGGAGGAAAATTAAATACGTACCGTGACTATCGTGTGATGCTCAAAGAGGAAAAGCCGGATGTGGTGACCATTGGAACACCCGATCATTGGCATGTTCCGATTGCCATCGCTGCACTTCGTAGTGGCGCGGATGTGTATTGTGAAAAGCCACTCACCCTAACGATTGATGAAGGTAAGCAAATAAGAAAAGTCGTTGAGGAAACGGGGAGAGTCTTTCAGGTAGGCACGCAGCAGCGTAGTTCCAAGGATAAGTTCCTCACCGCGATTGCGATGGTCCAAAGTGGACGACTCGGAAAAAGTGTTAATGCCTATGTCGCGATTGGTGGCGCTCCTTCGGCCGGCCCATTTCACGACACGGAAGCACCCGAGGACATCGATTGGAATCTCTGGGTAGGTCCCGCTCCACTGGTGGGTTATTCCGAACAACGTCGTCGGATGTTCCGTTGGTACTTCGAGTACTCCGGAGGCAAGATGACAGATTGGGGAGCTCACCATATTGATATTGCTCAGTGGGCACTCGCACCCGGAGAAGACGGTCCGATTAAAGTGTCGGGTAATGGTGAATTCACAAAAAGTGTTCCGGCTGACTTCAACTGGGAGAAGTTCCTGAATGGAGAAGCTTCCTTACCCAATGCTTTTAATACAGCAACGAAGTTCAGTATCGACCTGACTTATCGCAATGGATCGAAGATGAATGTGAATCATCATTACAAGCGGGAAGGCGATAATGTTGATTTTGGAAACGGTATTCTTTTTGAAGGTGCAGCGGGTCGCATCTTTGTCAATCGTGGAAAGATTGAGGGGCGTCCCTATCAAGCCTTGACCGATTCAGATCGTAAAGAGTTAGATGAGCGAATCGTTGAGCTTTGCAAGGGAAAACAACCTGGCAGTCACATGAAGAATTTCTTTGATTGCATTGCCGATCGGAGTCAGCCGATTTCGGATGTTTGGTCGCACCATCGCACCATGACTTCTTGTCATCTGTGCAATATAGCTTTGATGCTTGGCCGCGAGTTACGCTGGGATCCGAAGGCCGAGAAGTTCATCGGCGACGACCAGGCCAACGCGTTGATGAGTCGTACATCGCGTAACTTTGATGCCAAGGCATAAGTTTGCGGACTCAATCTGAAGTGACTCGAGAATCCAAAGCCTTTCGTCTCTCGCCTAGCGGTGAGGCGAAAGGTTTTTTCTTTCGGTGTCATCAAGGGTTCGCCCAAAGTAAGCGACTTCATCGATGCTGCCCTGCCAGTTATCCAAATTGTCGCTTCTTCCTCCGATGAAGTGAGTCGTAATCACAGGAGACGGTTTACTGGGAAGCGGAGTGTCAATTTCGGGTTCCGCTGCATCGTCGAGGAAGACCCGCAAGCGATCTGATTCGCGAATAATGGTCACTTGATACCATCTCCATCGTTCTAACACGGTTTTCCCTACGATCGCATTCTGGTTGCCGAACTGAAAGATTAGACATCCAGGTGTTGTCGCTTTGCCTCCCACGCCAAAGTGCTCGCCGGTGCGACTGATTGCATGCGCGTGATCCCGAGAGAAAAACCAGCCACTTGTGTCCCTGGCGTCGTTAGGCATTCCGTTCCACAGGTTCATGACCACGGAGTAGCTATCGGTATTAGGGGGGATCGAGGCACGAACGCGTCCGCCGGCAAAGTGGACACAGCGATTGACCTGATCCGCTTGAGTGTACGCGCGGTCTTGTGGGCCTTTGAGGAAGAAGCAGAGGTCGGATTCGTAGGTCGCATGGTGGTGGTGAGGACTTGAATCTTTGCAGATGGGGAATTCTGAATCGGAAAAACGCCAATAGGCCACTGGATTCTTCTGGAGTACCGCGGTGGCGGCTGGGCCTTCTGTTTCGTAATAAGGACGACGCGGCGACTCGCAAACCTGCTCCAGCAAACCCAGATTGGTTGAGACGATTCGAGGTTCAGCTGTGACTTCTAAACCAGCAGATCTCGCCGCCCAAGTGTTGTAACCACCGAGGCGATGTTGCTCTGGGGGTGGGATATACCCGTCTGCGCCATTGGCCAGTTCGATGACCATGGTTCGTTCGGCCGGGCTCTGTTGTTTAATTTTTAGGCCGGTCAGCGCGTAGGTTTCATTCGGTGTTGAAGCGATGGCGAATCGCCCGATCCGTAAGGCCTGCACAAGAATCTTCGTGCTTTGCATCTGATGTAACAGGACCTGCTCACGCGCATAAACCTCACGTCTGTCTTTGGGCTGATTGTCGGCGATGTCATCAACGATTGCTTGAGACCACTCAAGCCTCTGCAGGTCAGGGATCCGATAGTTCATTTCGAGTTCAGCCTGAGCCATATCAATATCTTCGGCAGATTCATATTCAAGCTTGTCGTACAGATCCGTTGCGACTTTGAGTAGCCCCTGAGTGTAGCCCTCGATGGTGCTCTCATCCTTTCCTCCCCAGGTCATGTAATCCCGTCGCCAAATGTCACCACTGCAGCCGTGTGACATGATTCCAACAAAGCCAGTGTCTGGGTCCGATTTGCTGACGTGTTTCTGGAGACCCTCGCAAAACAGTCCAAAATAGTCCGCGCTGATTGGCTGATCGCTGAAGTAGTGCATGGAAAAATTGGCCAAAGCAGCGATCGGTTTACCGTTGAGCGATTCGAAAGCGAGGAGTGACAATTCCGGATCTTCAGGGCCCGAGGGGCCGGTAACGCTTGCCAGATCAGTGGCTGCATGCATGTTCGCCCGCACCGTCAAGTTTCCGAAGGGATCCTCCGCCGGTCGATCGGGCCGGCGAACCCATCGGCGTAGGGCAGTAAAGGATTCAGCGTTGGCCGAGCCCCAGGCAACCTTGGCCGGTTCCAGTCTCGAATGAGCCTGTTCGACCGCCTCAGCGATCCTTCGCCGGATCAAAGGGACGTAGGTCGGATCAGGCTCCGTTCCCAGTGCGCCGAAGGACGAGGGGGCGGAGTGAGTATGAGTGGCAGAGACAAGAATATTTTCAGCGAGAATTCCGGTTCTCTGGGATGCTTGCTTTTTCGCATCATCAAGTAACAAACGTGGAAGCATGCAGCTATCCACCACAACAATTGCGAGTGCATTGTCTCCATCACTGATCGCGATCGCCCTCGCATTGATCCGAGTCCTGATTTCATTCGCATTTCGAGTAAGCATTCCCCCGTTGACCAAAACCGGCAGCTGATCCGGGGTGATATCGACGATCGCAGCGCCCACCATGATGTCTCCCGATGCATGACTACAAAAGGTGTAGAGACTGAGGAAGCTGAGGGTGAACGCGATGCCTGTCCGACGGATTTGGTTTAGCATTTGCCTGCTTGGTGGGTAGGAGGGGAGTCAAGATGAAGAGAGGATCAGAATCATGGATAGCAACAG
>JAAXIK010000349.1 GCA_012270385.1 Rubripirellula sp.
TTGGTCACGGTACTATTTTTCAATGAAGTCACGTCCAAGCATGTTAACACATATTGTAGTTGCGCCATGCTTCGACAATCATCACCATGGCGAGCGTGTCGAGCTCACAGTACTTGAGTAGTCCCTTGATGACCTTTTGCCGGTACTCTTCGGGTAGGTCTGGCTGTTGCAGTCGCAAGTACGCTGCCATCGCTGCTCCTCCTGCTCTGATTTCGTCTCCCCACAGTTCATTCCATCTCTCTTTATCAACTTCATCAAGCACGTCCGGTAGTAGCTGGTATGGATCGACAACCGTACCTCCGACGTACTGAATCCATGTTTGTCTCGTAAAATTCTTGCTGCTTCCGGGCTGAACATCATAGCCGTAGGATTCTCCTGAATACTTGGCTTGCAAGAACTTTGAGTCGTTCAAAACGGCTGGCAACACATACTTGATCGACTGCGACCCTTTCATCATGGGATGAAAGTAATGGCGGGCCACGAGCTGTCGCAGATCGATCATGTCTCGCTCCCCCGTTTCCCATGGATTCGGAGTATTTTTGCCTGGCTGGCTGATGGCGCAGGCAAACCGCCTTAACACTTCGTAATCCGGTTCTTCCGCTCCAAACGCATCTAGCTGCTCGATGATATGGCAGATGATTGTGTTTTCATGATCCGCATATCGGAAAATTGTCCCGTCATTCTTTTCCAGCGATTCCTTGAGCTTGCGAAGGAAATCGAAGCTGGGAAACGACCCCGGTTCGTCATGCAGGTATTCGGCCTCGTGCACGACTTGCCCATCTTCATGCAAAGTGTGGTGCGAAAACTGAAAAGCGAGATTCTGGTACGGCCGCATGCCTTGGTGAAGAGGAACAGCTGGCATGGCGGTCTCAAAGTCAATCATGTTGAGCGGGTATTTCCAATCCCGCATAACATTCGCCAAGCCTTCATGGTCAACAAATGCTTCTTTTCTACCATCGCGTAAATACGTGTATCGAATCTCCTGCATTTGTGATGCAGAACGTCCAGGTGCGCCATCATCCTGGGCATTGAATGCGGCTGCATCTATTTCGTCAAGCAGGATATCTCGCTGGTCAATGTACGCTTCCTGGTTTCGGAAATTGTAGAGATCAAAAATCGTTGGTCGCTCAAAATCTTGATCCTTCCAGCCCAGCACCTCCGTCCAACATTCCCGAAATCCATCTTTCTTCTGGTGGTTTGCATCACCTTTGCAACGGAACTCACATGCTTTGCAGTGTTTCCCAATGCTCGGTTGGATCTTGACATCCTTCGCGTATTGCTCAGAAAGCCATTGGATGTTTTCTTCGAAGGTTTTTCCGTCGTAATCTTCCGTGCAAACCTGGTCAATTGCTTCGTCTACAGCCTTTATTGTGAGGAGTTTCTGACAGAATGGTTCGTCATTGATACGTATGCATTGTGTGCGGCCATCCTCTTTCTGGATTTTGAAGTTGGTTAGCAGGCCATTCACTGTGCAGGCTTGAGACTTGTCCACCAACATGAGCGACGCTCTCACCGAATGCTCTGGAAAAGCTGAATTCAGTACGTGACGCTGAAAAGCAACATCAAGCACATAGGGTTTCCATGCGGCCAGTACGTTTCCCTTACGGCCTTGGAACGGATTTGCCTTGGAGCCATCAACCGACTTTGCCTTGACTTCAATGAGATGGAATTGATCACCTTCCTTGACAAGCACATCAACGCGGCAAAAAAGGTTTTGATACTTGATCGCAGCTTCGAAGATCACGACGTTGTCATGCTCCAATAGCTTGTTGGTCTCACTCAGGGCCGCCTCGTAATCAAGTGGTTTTACATCGTGTCCGTCGGGGTAATAGCACTTTGCCAGTTCACCTACGACGATTCCACTTTCTGCCAACGCTTGTAGAAAATCATCTTCGTTCTTCGTGTTCGCATACTCTTTTTTCCCTGTATAGAACAGTTTGGTCGGGCACTCGTTGGCAAGAGTGAATCGTGATTTGGTGAGGTAGCGAGGTTTTGGCATATCATTTGGCTCACTTACGGAGGACCGGTGATGAAATGGGTAGAGCGACTGCAAAGTTCAAATCAGCTGTCCAACAATCCTATCGTGAGGGTGTTTCAGGTTCGTTTTGTGAGGCAGCTTTATTTCTTCCAATAAAGACGGAACTGAAGCGTAATCAGGTTCAGTCCGCCTTGGAGCTTGGAATTGTGGCAAGTGCGTGGCGACTTAGCAGACAAGCTTTCCTGTTTCGCTGCTCAACATCCATTTCTGATCGTCGCTGTCAAAGTTCCCATCATTACGGAATAACATGACATGACAGTCCTGCAAGATGTTCTTGAGCATTTCCGGCTGATCATCAATGTAGATATTGACACCTTTATCACGGATCACCTCCGCCTTTGCATCGAATCGATCAACCAAAATGATTTCGTCGTAACGAATACTTCTGGATTCGACGTCCCTGATCGCTTTTTCACGATCATTTCGGTAGGTGATCACGATGACCTTGCCTGGCCAGCTATGAGTCCATGCAGAAAAGAATTCCGGGGCCTCGGTGATCACACCATCGAGGTCGAGGCCGAGGGTAAGAGTCGTGGGATTTGTTGCTGAATTATTCATGGCGGATGCTGCTTTCAATAATGTGTGACTTGATGGAATAGTTGCGGGGCTCACTCAGATTCGTGTTGATCTCACTACTCCGTTTCACTCTAGGTGGTTTACGTTGTTGGTGAGGCCTGAACTGACTCAGAGGCGCTCGGTCTGCATCGGTTTTTGAAGCTGATTTCCAGCGTTTCGTCAGGATAGAACGATTGCTGAACCACGATGGCCGCTTTTTGGGAAACATCGTCAATCTGAAAAAGTCGCCCAACCTCAAGCGTGAGTCCGTAGCGATGGCAATCAAGAATGCCAGTGAACCCCTCAATGATCACCAAATCATGAAGGTAGTCGCAGTACACGTCCGTCGCGGGACGAGAAAACTCGACGGGTAGACGCCCTGCATTTACCAGGGCCATGTCGTCAGCGGTACGCGGGATGATATCAATCTGGGAAAACAGATACTGACTACGACGCCGACGCATGTAGCCATTGCTCTGGTACCACGGTGGGAAGCCGGGAATGTTGCGATCGAAGTCGAGTTTTGCCATGGAGTCTCTGGATGCAGGTGAGATCAGTACTTTCATAGAAGTCCTTGGAGTAGTGAGTGTCGAAGTTGGAGAGTGTGTGAACAGATCACGAAGTCGGTGTTAACCTTGGTGACCTGATGCTGTCTGAAGAATGTTTTTGAGAACAGGGGATTCAAAACCGTCTGCTTTGGTACCCTTGCCATTCGTATTTGTTGCTGATGCCTTAGTCATGTTCGAGCGATGCACTTCCCAGAAGATTTCATCGACTGGCATGCCAGTGGCCACGGCATCGCCCAACAGGACGTAACAGCGATCACCCCAAGCGTCAGCCGCGGCGACACGCTCAGCCGCCGCGGGAGCTTCAGCCCGCTCGCGAAGGTCGTCCAC
>JAAXIK010000498.1:0-665 GCA_012270385.1 Rubripirellula sp.
GCGGAGGGTTTCCAACCCACTTTCGGTTCGGGCGCATGATAGAGGCCGCACCTCTCTCCATTAGCGTCGAGAAATGCGGCCTACTTTGAGTTCAGTCAGTGGGCGCTAGCTGCCGCTGCATTTCGTTTCCTGAAACAGCTTGCTGCAAGGCACTTCAGACTTGGGTAGATCACATACCGAGATCACCAAATAATGGGGTGCTCAGGTACCTTTCGCCCAAGCTACACATGATGGTGACGATCCTTTTGCCCTGCATTTCAGGTCGTGCGGCCACTTGAGCTGCGGCCCACATGTTGGCACCACTGCTGATTCCGCCAACGATGCCTTCTTCTTTCGCCAATTTTCTGCCCCACTCGAACGCATCTTCATCATCGACTTGAACAACGCCGTCGATGATGGATGTATCCAGATTTCCAGGGACGAAGCCTGCGCCAATCCCCTGAATCCTATGTTTACCCGGATCACCACCGCTGATCACGGGAGAGTGCTTGGGTTCGACAGCGAACGCTTTGAAGTCAGGGTTCATTCTCTTGAGGAATCGACTCACTCCGCTGATTGTTCCCCCCGTACCTACACCGGCCACGATTGCATCAATCTTGTGGCCACTGTCTTCCCAAATCTCGGGTCCGGTGGTGGCTTCGTGAATCGCAGGGTTTGCAGGATTA
>JAAXIK010000498.1:675-3488 GCA_012270385.1 Rubripirellula sp.
CAAAACTCCTCCGGCCTCCTCGCGTGTCCGCCCCCCGAGGCGAGCGCGGGACCAGGCTTGATGGCACCTTTCATGCCTTCGCCAGCGGGTGTGAGAACCAGGTTGGCACCCATCGCTCGAAGCAGAGCGCGACGTTCAACCGACATGGACTCGGGCATGGTCAGGGTCAATTTATAACCTTTTGCCTCGCAAACAAACGCTAGGGCGATACCCGTATTGCCACTGGTGGGCTCGATGATATGCGTGCCTTCGTTGATTTTGCCATCACGTTCTCCGGCTTCGATCATTGCGACCCCGATGCGGTCTTTCACGCTGTTGAGCGGCTGAAAAAACTCACACTTTGCAAAGATCGTGGCTCCGCCTTCCGGGGCCAGTCGATTGATTTGAACCATCGGCGTGTCACCGATCGCCTGAGAAGCATCTCCATAAGTTCGTTGGCGGGGCATTTTTTTCCTCTAAAAGAGTGGTGTCATCGTATTTTGAGCTGATACTCTCCACAATTTAGCGGGTTGGAATCAAGCGTGTTTCTTGAGACAGCGGAAAAATCGAATGATTTGCGGTGAACCGGAGGGCGGAGAAGCGATCTTCAGCTCATGGATGAGTTCATTCAACAGTCCACGTATCGCCGGCATTAAAGAGTTGGTTGAGATCACCCTTGCCTTTGGAAGCTTCCGCCGCTGCGACTTGATCATTGATCTGGTCGTCATAAGTCGGTATTCCACTGACAGCCCGCAATACTCCAATCGGCTCAGGCATCGCTGGGTAGTTCATCCGAGCTAGCATCATCTGAATCGATGGGTTTGGATCGCTTTCGTCGTGAATCAAGAGATCATCAACGGGGACTTCTGTGGTATCCACTACCTCAAGATGCGTCCCGACGAGTCGGATGCCCTTCGTGCCGTTAGCAAAGATCAAGGGTTTACCATGTTCCAGTTCGATGACGTTGTTTGCTCGCTGCTTTTTCTCTTGAGCATAGGCCATGGCTCCATCATTGAATACATTGCAATTCTGATAGACCTCGACCAACGAAGTGCCCTTGTGCTCAGCCGCTCGTTTCAGAGTTTCTCCAAGGTGTTTAACGTGAGCATCCATGCTACGCGCGACGAAGGTTGCCTCGGCGGCCAATGCTACCGAAAGTGGTTGCAATGGATGGTCAATCGACCCCATCGGTGTACTTTTCGTGACCTGACCTTCCACGCTGGTGGGACTGTACTGACCTTTGGTTAGTCCATAAATCCTGTTGTTGAATAAGACGATGTTCACATCGAGATTACGACGCAGGACATGAATAAAGTGATTCCCACCAATCGAAAGAGCATCGCCATCTCCGGTGATGACCCAGACCATTAGATCGGGCCGAGTCGATTTCAGCCCAGTTGCAAAGGTCGGGGCGCGGCCGTGAATGCTATGCATTCCATAGGTGTTCATGTAGTAAGGGAAGCGGCTACTGCAACCAATACCGCTAATGAAGACTGTCTTTTCCCGCGGGAATCCCAGGTCGGGAAGTACCTTTTTCATTTGTGCGAGGATGGAGTAATCACCGCATCCGGGGCACCAACGAACATCTTGGTCTGAGGCGAAATCGGAGGCCTTGAGAACAGGTAGCGTCATCTGCTTGAGTATCGTCTTTGTAATGAATGGGAGAGATCAGCTTGAGACAACCACACATGCGTTTGGTGGGTTGTTGCTGATCATGGATCCGTTTAGAGCTCGTTGTTGATGGAATCCGTTAGTTCCGAAACGGTAAACGGTTTACCTTGCACCTTATTAATCCCTTTACAGTCCACGAGATATTTTGAACGCAGAAGCATCATGAGTTGCCCTTGATTTAATTCGGCAACCATCACCTTCTTGAAGCGACTCATCACATCACCGAGATTGGCCGGCATCGGGTTGATGTGACGCAGGTGAACATGACTCACCGAATGCCCTGCCTCGCGGCAGCGTTTTACTGCGGTGTGACATGCTCCGTAGGTACCTCCCCAAGAAACCAAAAGTAGGTCACCGCTGTCGTCGCCATAGACTTCTTGAGGTGGGATTCGATCCGCTATTTTCGCGACTTTATCTGCGCGAGTATTCGTCATGTGTTGGTGATTGTCTGGATCGTAGCTGACATTTCCCGTGCCATCTTCTTTTTCCAAACCTCCCACTCGATGCATCAAGCCAGGAGTACCCGGGATCGCCCAAGGCCTTGCCAGATATTCGTCGCGCGCGTAGGGCATAAAAGGTTCCGCTTCATCGGAGCCTTCCGGATGCTGAACCGAGATCTTGGGTAACTCGGATAGATCAGGAATTCTCCAAGGCTCGCTTCCGTTGGCAATGTAGCCATCGGAGAGGATCATGACTGGGACCATGCATTCGGTAGCGATTCTCCAAGCTTCGATTGCAACATCGAAGCAGTCACCGGGAGACCTGGGTGCCAAGACAGGGATCGGCGACTCTCCATTGCGTCCGAACATTGCTTGAAGGAGGTCGCTCTGCTCGGTTTTCGTCGGTAAGCCCGTGCTTGGGCCTCCTCGCTGTACGTTGATGATGATCAAGGGCAGTTCCAAGATCATGCCCAAGCCCATTGCCTCTGCTTTGAGCGCGATTCCAGGGCCACTGCTGGCGGTAACGGCCATGCCGCCACCAAATGCGGCACCAATGGTTGAGCAGACTGCGGCAATCTCGTCTTCGGCTTGGAAGGTTCGAACGCCGAAGTTTTTGTACTTCGTTAGCTCATGCAGAATGTCGCTGGCCGGGGTGATCGGGTAGGTCCCGTAGAAAAGGTGCTTTTGGCTGAGTGCTGCTGCGGTGCTCGAGCCCCACGCTAA
>JAAXIK010000183.1 GCA_012270385.1 Rubripirellula sp.
CACTTAAATCTTCCGGTGATGGTATTCTCTCTCTTGTCGGGGTAACAGAGAGTTGGGGGCTTCAGGAGGCAGCGGACGCAGAGGACGAGCAAACTGCGGATTATCAAGTTGTTTTGAAGAGAAATGATGGCAGACCCTTGGTCATGCAGCATCGCTATGGTGAAGGCAGGGTTCTCACTAGCTTGGTTGGACTCGACGGTAGCTGGACCAACTGGCCGAGTGATCCCACTTTTGTTGTGTTTCTACTTCAGAGCAATGCATGGCTCTGGAGTGCCGCTTCTCCACCCGTCTCCCGCGCAGTCGATGCTCCCT
This sequence comes from Rubripirellula sp., assembly GCA_012270385.1. Classification (GTDB taxonomy): domain Bacteria; phylum Planctomycetota; class Planctomycetia; order Pirellulales; family Pirellulaceae; genus Rubripirellula. The sequence goes on from JAAXIK010000183.1 coordinate 313, forward strand.
ATGTCAAGCGATTAGTGAAATCCGATTTCTTGCAGCAAGCGACGTTTTTGCCTCCGACCCTGACTCCACCTCGTGTCCCGTTTGAGGTGGTCGCACAGGAAATGAACACTTCAGATTCGGAGACGCCATCGGATCTCTACGCCTTTGAAATGATCCCTGATGAAATGTTGATTCGCGGAGACGAACACTTGGAAGATGTCATGCAGCCCGGGCTTTCGGAATGGGCATTTGTCGCGGCGGATGGCACGGGGCGGGTGGTGCCCCAGGCGTCCGTCATTCAGGTCGGTGATGGTGACCTTGTTCGAGCAGAACATGCTTCGGTTCTTCAGCAACTTGCACCGATGAATGTGCAGTTTGTTCAGCGTCGAAGTTGGAATCAGGATGACTTGACCGCAGGGAGTTCGACAATGGCTCTTGTCCTCCTGCTCTTACTGATCGTTCTCCTGCTCATCGAGCAGGGCCTGGCCTATTGGGCGAGCTACCATGTCAGTACGAGCAGTCGTTCCCCACGGAGCTCGGCAAGAGTGAGCAAGCTTCCTGCTGACGCTGGTCAGCCCAGTTCTGGAGGAGGGTTGGCATGACCAGTTGGTTCCTGGCGCAGATGGATTCCGAGCGCACGCGAGTTGTCTACGAGTTTGCTCGGTTGAAAACCATCGAGGGCTGGTGGTTCTGGGCTGCAATGATCGTCGTGTTGGTGGCGTGCCTCACCGGGTTGGTGAGGTTCTATCGTCGTGACGTTGCTGAATTGGATTCCTGGACAAGTAGAACCTTGATTGGTTTGCGATTAGTTGTGCTTCTTGGATTGGTGTTCTTGTTTGCTGATCTTCAGAGGCGAACGGAACGCACTCTAACGCTCCCGAGCGAGGTTGCTGTTCTCGTCGATACGAGTCAGAGTATGACGCTGCCGGCGGGTAACACAGGTGGTGGTTTGAATCGACAGCAAAGGGTTTCGCAGTGGTTCGATCAATCTGCTTTGTTGAGTGAGCTTTCTGAGCAGCACCGATTGAATATTTATTCCTTCGGGGAACAGAGCGAGGCTGAGCGTCTGCAAGCCACCGGAGTTGGGACGCACGCGGGCGCTTCGGAATCGTTAGAGCTTGAGGCAAATCAGAGCGGAGTGTCAGGTGAGGATCTCTCCGCCAGTTCATCCGGTCAATCATCGGGGCTTTCAGGGCTCGCTTTAGCCGGTGCGATTTTGATCTCAGGAGGAGTTCTGCTTTCGCTACTGTCTCTGCTGCTTGGAGCTTTGCGCAGGGAAGCTCGGATCGGACAGATTCTCTCAGCCAGTGCCTTGACTCTAGGCACAGGGATCTCCCTGTTAGCAGCTGTTTACGCCATCGAATCTGAGTCCTCTTTGAGCAGACTGCTCACTGGACAAGAGCTTTCTTCGAGTAACACTCTCGCTGCTAAAGAAGATCCTCAGGGGGATACCGACTCAAGCCCTGCATCTCGGGAAGTTTCCGCTGAGAAAGAAAACGACACGGAGAAGGATTGGTCAGAGCTGCTTGCTCCAACAGATCCGCAGAGTCGAATCGGTGATGCGATGCAAACCGTCCTCAATCAGCACGATCCTTCAACGTTGGCCGGTATCGTATTAGTAACCGACGGTCAAAATAACGGCGGAAGTGATGTCAACGCAGCCCTGTCGGTAGCCAGAAGGAATGAGATTTCCATTTATCCTGTGGGTGTGGGTAGCGGCGATGCACCCTTAAATGTTCGGGTCGTCGATCTGGATGCTCCGCGACGGGTTTATCCCGGTGATAAGTTCGCCGTCACCGCGACGCTACAAGCGAGTGGACCTAATCCGGTAAGAATCGATGTGGAATTATTAGACTCTCTGGATTCAACGGGTGATGCAGCTGGGGAAAATCTGGCGTCCAAAAGTGAGGTCATCGAGCGTCAATCTATCGAACTCCCCGTGGACGGTTCACTTGTACCAGTAAGGTTCGAGATGGAACCCGAGTCGGTTGGCCAACGCAGGGTCACGGGCAGAGTAGTGGCACCGAGTGAAGATCAAAATGCAGCAGCCAATCTTGTGGATGCGAAATCTGAATTCGTTGCCAAGAAGCTGAAGGTGCTCGCGATCGCCGGTGGGCCAACGCGTGAATACCGGTTTGTTCGAAATCTATTTTTCAGAGATCGTTCAATCGACTTGGATGTCTGGTTGCAAACCGGTCAAAGCGGGATGAGCCAGGACGCTAATCAACTTCTGTCAGCATTTCCCGGAACAGCTCAGGACTTGTTTGAGTATGACGTGGTTGCGATGTTCGATCCTGATTGGACAGTACTCACCTCCGAGGACCTTGATCTTTTAGAACGGTGGGTAAGCCAGCAAGCGGGCGGCTTGATTTTGGTGGCGGGACCTGTTTTTCATCCGAAGTGGACAAGACTGCGCACCGATCCGCGAGTCGCCAAGATCGCTGGCTTGTTTCCGGTCACCTTTTCCACCCGGGGTGCGGTTGTCTCCTCAGGTAGGCAGGGCGGTGAAGCCGCTTGGCCCTTGGAATTGACTCCGGAAGCACGGCGAGCAGAGTTCTTGTGGTTGGATGGAGATTTCGACTCGAGTGTCCGTGTCTGGAATGATTTTCAGGGTGTTTACGATTACGTAGATACCAAGGAAGCCAAGCCTGCCAGCAAGGTTTACGCTTATTTTTCAGATCCCACCGCGCAAACCGGAGGAACGCTGCCCGTCTACTTGGCGAGTCAGTTCTACGGAGCTGGAAGAACTTACTTTCAAGCCAGTGGCGAGATGTGGAGGATTCGCGGTGAGGGGGATCAGTACTTTGAGAGCTACTTCACCAAACTTGCGAGATGGGTGAGTCAGGGTCGTCTTTTGAGAGACAGTACCCGTGGGGTTCTGCTGCTTGATTCTGAAACTGCGATGGTTGGAGACTCGATCTCCGTCCGTGCAGTGCTCACTGACGAACAATTTGAACCTCTGAACGTGGCCAAGGTGGAAGCCAAACTGCTCACACCAGGCGGCCGAATCGAAGACTTGACACTACTTCCACTGGAAGGGGAGCCAAGAGCGGGGACCTATGGTGGTCAGTTTCTGGAGCGAGAGTCAGGAGCCTATGAAATCAGGTTCACAATAGGGGATAGCTTGGGCGATCAGCTGATGACCCAAAATCTTCGAGTACGGCTTCCCACCTCGGAGCTTGAGCGACCCCGAA
>JAAXIK010000534.1 GCA_012270385.1 Rubripirellula sp.
ATGGCGTCTACCACGAGCCTATCATTTGCAACAGTTCTGGGCAGCTTCATAGACGCAGTGGTTATCAGGTGCCGCTGACCTATTCCATCGACCTCCATCCAACAAACCGAAATATTTTGACGAGTAGTGGAACACCTGGCTTGCTCGGTGAGGTGAGGATCTTCGATCGGCAGACCGGACAACTGATTGGTAACCTGATTCAAAGTGATGAAGTCATCCTGGATGCAGAATACAGCCCTGATGGCATGCGGGTTGCGGTCGCGAAACCTGATGGCTCGATCGATCTTTATGATGCCAATACCAACGAGCGAATTTTGACGTTGCTGGGGCACTCGGATCAGGTCACGTCCGTCACATGGCATTCGGATGGAAAACGCTTGGGAACCACCAGTCGGGATAAAGCTGCGAAAATCTATGATGTCGATTCCGGCCGGTCGCTCGCAACCTTTTCTGGACACACCGATTGTGTGAATGCTCTGGTATTCCTCGATGGTGACGAGGTGATTACCGTGAGCGACGATGGCAAAGCGATGGTATGGTCAGCGCAGAATGGTCGAAAAAAACGCGATGCGTTATCGGGTCAAACACCCCTTTTGGTGGTTTCCCGAACGGAGAAACACTACCGTATCGGTGGAACGAACCGACTACTCACCTACGAATTAGCGACGCACCAGAAGGTCGCAGAATTACCCACCGATGGCGATTGGGTTACTTCGGTTTCGGAAAAGGAAGATTCGGGAATGCTGGTGTTCGGACTGCACAGCGGAGAGGTAAGGGTAGGTGGTGGAGAAAAGGGAATCGATCAGTTCTCTGCTCAGCCTTAGAACTCGGTTGATTCTACCGTCCGATTCCCAAGCAGTCCCAAGCGTAGGGTTGTTCCATGATGCCTCTTAGGAGTGGCTGGAAGCTTTGGGGTTATAGGTGGTTTGAGTTTTTTGCGGATATTTTTGATTTTGCGGAATATAGGAGTTCTGGTGGTTTTTCCGTGCAGTCAAGCGCTGTACAATCGAGTTTGGACCTAGCATTCCAGTGTATGAGCAGTTCATTCGATTGGTGCTGGATCCGCAAGGGGTGCACGGGGATTGGAGTCACGCAAGCCTTCACCGGTTGGAGAGGCGTGCTTCAGAGAAATGCGATTGCTGTGCATCAGAAGAAGATCAATAGATCAAGACTCTTTGCACGGAACCGCGAGCCTCATGAAACTCCGCTACACACTATCGATTGCAGGGCTTCTCTTTTTGGGATTGCTGTCGGGCCGTGCAGATGCGGGGGTGATCCTTGGCCTCACCGAAACGAGCACAGGGATTAGCTACTCATTGAGTGGTTCGCTGAAGTCTTCAACGCTTGGTACAGCAATCTCTTCTAGCCAATCGACAAGCGGGTTAGTCAGTTCCATTAACCCCAGCGAAGGCTCGGTTCTCGCTATAGGTGACTCCGCAAATTATGACGTCTACAGCGTCAATGTACTCGGTGCTGCGGCATCCCACGGGAGCGGGGGAGCGGTAGATTTAACGGGTAGCTCTAGTGGCGACCTGTTTGGTCTTTTTGTGTCAGGTTCTACCGCTCAGATTTGGTTGCCAACGGGCTACAGCGGTGACTCTCTCTCGGCAAGCGGTCGATGGGCTGGTTCACTGGTTTCTCTTGGGCTATCGGTTGGGACATACTTAACAACAATTGAAACGACACCTGGGTTGCAGCTTTCGATGGATCACATTGTCTTAACCTTCGCTAGCGAGGTTCCTGAGCCGACCCTCTTTCCTATCTTCATGTCAATTTCTGGCTGCATCTTTTTCTTTAGAAGATCACGGACGCGTCGACGATTCAGTTATCTGTAATCGCCGCTCCCTCAAGATCGGTAGCCGCCATTCGACTACCCCTTCTGTTACACTCTCTGGGTCTCACATTAGATGTCTCAGAGTGTTTGTTTTCAAAGTAGGGGATGTACGTTGGTTCCTATCACTAGATTTGGCTTCCTGCTGGGGTTGTCTGTTGGTCTTGTTAGTTTCAGCCTGCATGCAGAGGAAGCGGTTTCGGATAAAACCAATTCTCGGGGGCTATTCACTTATGACCACGAAGGTACCGAACGCGAGTATTTAATACATCGCCCCAAAGATCTTCCCAAGAAAGCACCTCTGGTCGTGTTTCTCCACGGCTATCGAGGTGATGCTCGCCGTTATGCACAGATGGGGATGAGTCGCGTTGCTGATGAGAACCAATTTGCCGTGGTTTACCCCCAAGGATTAAAGGATCGTCGAGACATTACTCATTGGAATGCAAGGATGAGACTCAGTAACGTAGACGACATAGGCTTCTTGGTCGCGCTGATTGACCATCTTCAGAAGAAGTATGATTTGGATCCAGACCGCACTTTTGTTAGTGGAGTGTCTAATGGTGGGTTCATGAGCTACACGATGGTGAGCGAACATCCCGATCGCTTTCGCGCCGCGGCTTCGATCATTGGAACGGTCAGCGGTGAGTCTTGGCGTCGACGCGACCAAATGAAACCCGTACCCATTCTTCAAATCTCAGGGTTGTCCGATAACATCGTACCTGTTGACGGCAGCATGACACGCTTGGGAGGTTGGGGTGGCGCACCCGACCAGAAAACCATCATCAAATTTTTTAGAGAGTTGAATCAGACAAAGAGAGAGGAAGTGGAGAAGCTATCATCCCGCGCGACTGCTTACCGTTACCTTGACGGAGTGAACGGTAATGAAGTGTGGCTTTATGAAGTCAAGGATTGGGGGCATCGGGTTCCACGGGCAAGTGAACTCGGCGTGCATTCGGTTGATCTGGTTTGGGATTTTTTCAGCCGATATTAGCAACTGCATAGAAAAACCGGCGAATGTTGTAAGCACATTCGCCGGTAGGTAGAGCAGAGAATAAACCGCCGCAAGCCCGAAGTGGTCAGCCTTCAGTTTCTGGGCTAAAAACCTGGTCCACCGGGACCGAACCCAGGCCCGCCCAAGCCAGGTCCTCCGAGTCCACCGCCGCCTAACGCGCCGCCACCGAGCATTGCGGCCGATTGGGTCAAGATTTGGTCGAACTCGGCTTGTGAGCTTGCTGCAAGAAGTTGATCGAGAACTCCCCCGACCAAACCGGTCATCATCCCTGCCATCATGACCGCTCCCTGCATATCTTCGGAGTTCTGCTGGGCATCCAGTGCTTGCTCGAGGTCATTCTCCATCATTTCTTTCATCGATGGCCACGCATCCGCCAAATCTTTGGGAGTCCAACGACCCATGAAACGAGTCATCAGCAGGTCATCCGTATCTGCTCCGAGCCCAAAATCTCCTTGGTCAATCCCCGGTGGTTTGGGCGCTTTGAGGATTCCATTATCGGAGTCAATCATTTCCACTTCCATATCTGCGAATGCGACCGCCACCATCTCCGCGGGTGCGAGTTGCATGAGATTTTTCAGGTGACCACCACTACGTGGCCATTAGTGATGGAGCAGGGCGGTGAGCGTGATATCGTGGCGGT
>JAAXIK010000240.1 GCA_012270385.1 Rubripirellula sp.
GTTTCGCCCGTTTTGCGACTGATAGATGCCTGTCGAGAAGCAGCGGAGGACTGATTCATAGAAACCATTCTGCAAGTACAACGATCTGCGCCGTTTATTCACGCAGCTAATCACGGACACTAGGAGAGGTGCCCTTGGAGCAAACAGAAAAGTGCATCATTCTGCTCGTCGGTTCCAAGGGATATCCGTAAACCATGACCGTGATCTCCGAAATCCATCAAGCGCACCAGCACTTGTTGACTCTTAAGAAAGTCATAGATTGAGCGGTGGCTTATATTCTCATGTCTGCACCAGACAAAGTTCGCATGAGAAGGAGTGACTTGAAAACCGATTTTCGGCAATTCGTGTGCCATTCGATTTCGGGTCGCAATGATTTTACTGCAATTATCGGCTAACCAATCTGAGCATTTCATCGCGGCTGTGGCTGCGGCAATCGAAATCGCGTCACAGTTGTAACTATCTTTGATCTTTGATAATTCGCTCACCACCTCAGGGTGAGCCACCAGAAATCCGAATCGTATTCCTGCCAATCCGTATGATTTACTGAGTGTTCGCGTGACTAGAACATTTTCATTCTGCCCGACAAGTCCGAGACAATTCGTCTCCGCAAAATCAGCGTAGGCTTCATCCACAACGAGTGGACATTCCAGCTCTTCCGCTACCTTCGCCACCTCTGATTCTGAGAGAATGGTGCCGCTGGGACTATTCGGGTTTGGTAGGAGCGCTAACTTAAGGTTTTCAGTGGATTCCGTAAAACTACCGGGAAGTGTCCAATCGTCATTGAAGTTGATTTGGTCCCAGCTCGCACCCTGAATGTCTGCTAACGTTCGGTACAAGACGTAAGAGGGATAGGGCATACGAAGTTTCTCTCCTTCGCCCACAAAACCTCGGACAAGCATCGTAAGAATCTCATCACTACCATTGCCAGCTAGGATCCATTCCGGACCCGGAAGATTTAATGCCTCCGCTGCAGCACATCGAAATGCACGTGAGGTGGCATCAGGGTAACGATTAAGAGTGCCATCAGCTGCTTTTTTGATCGCATCCACCACAGGCTGCGGAGGAGGATAGGGATTCTCATTAGTATTGAGCTTTATAAACTTACCAGGAGGCGGTTGCTCTCCAGGAACATATCCTGAAAGTGCGGTGACCGCCGGCCGATACATGCTTCGGTTTACCATGGATTTCAAAGGTGGCTTAATGAAAAATCTACAAATGAATGTTGACTGTAAATTTTGAAGGTGAACTATCGCTGAAGAACACGTTAACTATATTTTTATTTACTGGTACGAATCGACACGCTTTTCGCATGTGCTGTGAGCCCCTCTTTGGTAGCTAAGCGCACGACATCCTCCGCGATACTATCGAGTGCTTCGGCATTGAACTCCGTAATACTACCGCTTCTGAGGAAACTGTTGCTGCATAACCCGGCAGCCCAACTACAGGTTCCCCCTGTCGGCAAGACATGACTAGGCCCCGCTGCATAATCGCCAAGGGCAACAGGTGTGTGATTTCCGAGGAAGGCAGCACCGCTATTCCGAATATTATCGATCATTGCCTTGGGGTTCTGTGTCTGGATGTGCAGATGCTCCGGCGCGAACTCGTCCGTGAGTTTGCAAGCCTGTGTTTCATCTTCCACCAAGATCAGAGCACCAAACTCCTCTAAACTTTCGCGGGTTAAATCATGGCGATCTAAATCTTTGAGCTGACGTACCAATTCAGCTTCCACTGCTTCCAGAACCTGTTCCTCCCATGTAATCAAAATTGCTGAGCCGGGGGAATGCTCAGCTTGTGCCAGCAGGTCACAAGCAACGAAGTCTGCTCTAGCAGACTGATCTGCAATCACGATAACCTCGCTAGGCCCCGCGAAGGAATCAATATCAACCGTACCAAAAACCTGCTTCTTAGCGAGTGCAACAAAAAGGTTGCCAGGACCAACGATCTTATCTACAGCTTTAATATGCTGAGTACCAAAGGCTAATGCGGCAACCGCCTGGGCACCACCAACGCGATAGACCTCTGTGACACCAAGCTCGTGACAGGTCGCCAACATATCAACGTTGTATGCACCGAAGGGAGTGGGGGGAGCCACCACCGCAATCTCTGAAACACCCGCAACTTGAGCTGGCACAACCGTCATCAAAACGGTCGAAGGGTAGGCAGCAGCACCTCCAGGAACACAAACGCCAGCACGGTTGATCGGAACATAACGTTGGATGAGATCGACTCCCGGTCGCGGGTTCACCCTGACATCAGTATGTAAAATGGCTCGTTGAAAATCCTCTATATTACTCCGAATCCTCCGGATAGATTCTAGGAGCTTACTATCGGCATTGGCATGTGCTACTGCTAATTCTTCTTCACTGACTCGAAGCTGCTGTGGAGATAAGTCAGCCTTATCCAGTGCAGCCGTATATCGCAATAATGAATCGGTGCCATCGTCCTGAACATCAGCACAAATCCTCTGTACGACCTCCAGAGGGGATAAGGGTTCACCAAATACCTCTTCGGTCAGAGCTTTACCTCTGGGGCTAACAACATCCCCACGCGGACTCAGCTTGTCCCGCAACTCCGTCAAAATCGCAGATGTTCCGCCCCTTGCGTCGACCCGCTGTATGTTGATGACCTCTGTCATGATCTACTTAATACTAGGAATTTGAATGATATTTTCTTAAGGTTAAAAGACTCAGGCAGGTGAACATCACCTACCCGGTTCGCCCATAACGAAAAAATGCACAGATTTGCAGCGATAGGGAACAAGTGTACCCGCGATTCACGATTGGCAAACAACCCTTTTTCATTCCAGTCCCCCAGTTTCTCCGCGATCGACGCATTCTTGGTTGCGGCGCGCTCCAGTGCCAGAGCAGAATTTCTCGCTAAGACGCAGACAAGAGCTAACTTTTTATGAACTAAGGGAAAGCCCACGGTATGACATCTAGCACAAATTTTATCGATCTTCGCAGCGACACCGTTACCCAGCCCACTGAGGGCATGCTGCAAGCTATCTCTGACGCGGAAGTAGGCGATGACGTCATCGATATCGACCCCACACTTAGAGAACTTGAAATAGCGACAGCAGACCTTCTTGGCAAAGAAGCGGCGATTTTCATGCCAACTGGAACCATGTCCAACCAGATCGCGATTCGACTGCATTGCCACCGCGGAACAGAATTCATTTGCGAAGCCGATTGTCATATCCATCACTATGAGCAGGGAGCCTATGCTCAGCTTTCAGGATTGGTTGCCAAAACCATAACGGGGCAGGGGGGAGTGCTTCGTGTCTCTGACGTTCAAGATTCGATCAGTCCGGAAAATGAACATTTCCTCCGCACCACGATGCTATGCCTAGAGAACACACACAATCGCTGGGGTGGCAGAATTCAGCCGCAAGAAGAGGTGCGGGAAATTTGCTATTGGGCTCATAGAAATGGACTTTCAACGCATCTCGATGGAGCGCGTTTATGGAACACTGCGGTTGCAACAGGTAAGCCACTGAATGAGCTTGCTGAACCTTTCGACTCAATCAGTGTTTGCTTTAGTAAGGGTTTGGGGGCCCCTGTCGGCTCTGCATTAGTGGGTAACCAAAAATTTATTGATGAGGCACGACGAGAGCGAAAACTATTCGGTGGCGGGATGAGGCAAGCCGGTGTTTTGGGAGCAGCTGCGTTATATGCGATCCACCATCATCAGGATAGGATCGCTCTGGATCACGAAAACGCCCAACGATTGGGTATTGCCTGCCAGCAAAGTAAATCGCTTAGGGTCAGGGAAGAGCGAATTGATACCAACATCATCTTGTGTGACGTTCACCAAGAGCATGGCACAGCCAGCGATGTGGTTGATCTACTCGCATCAAACGGTATCAAGTGCCTTACCACTGGTAAACAAACCATCCGCCTTGTTACCCACCTCAATGTTTCTGAAGAGGATACTGATAGAGCTTGTGAGATACTTCGTACTATCTAGGTTTATCTGGTTCAAGACATTACCGATATCAATTCCAAACTTATGAACCACCATCGAGTTCCAAATCTTACTGCGATCTCAATCTCTTTAGTGATTTTTGGCGCTGCAATTTTTCTTCGGGCACCCTCCTGCTATGAAAGTTTATGGGTCGATGAACTGCACTCTGCTTGGTGTGTTTGGGGTACCTTCGACCAGATCGTTGAGCGTGCCGAAGTGGGGCATCAGACTCCCATCTATTTCTGGGGCCTCTGGCTTTGGAAACAAGTAGTCGGACAAAGTGAATTAGGCTTGAGATTCAGCAGTGTCTTGGCCACAAGCGCAGCATGCGCTATTTTGACTTACTTTATGATCCGCCGATTTCAGTGTATCGCTGGTGGATTCACGTCTGGAATGATTCTCGCAATCGAACAAAATTCGATTTTCTTTGGTACTGAGCTACGACCTTATGCATTGATCATTCTGCTTTCCACTATTGGTCTAGCGTGCTCTTTGGTGCTCCTTGGAAAGAGTCGAGCCACCGGCGTGGTGAAGCCATGGTTTTTCATGCTGGGCTCGATCCTCTTAGGATTAGCAATTCAACCCACTTCCATTGGAACGCTGATTTGCTTCCCACTTTTTGCATGCTCAGATCAAATACTTAGAGGCGAATTCAAGCTTAAGATACCTTTATTAAGGCCTTGGACGCTTGCTTTGAGTGTCCTCACCATTATCGGTGCGATAGCGCTGCTTCAACGAACCTTGCTCGATTCGTGGAAATCCAGAGAATTATGGAGTGCTTTTGGCAAGTCAGAAACACTCTCGCAAATCTTGCTGATGTGGAACTGGAATCTACTACTGTTGTTACCGCTGGTAATTTCAGCAATTGCTTTATTGATCTTTGGCTTTCGTTCATCCAAAAAAGAGCATCGGGACCTACTGTTCGCTGCAATCGGATGCACTCTCATCTGCATTCTCATCACCAGTTTTTATTGGCTGCTTTCCTATCCACCTATAACGCCACTTTGGCATCGCAGGTATTTGATTGCACTGCTTCCTGTATTCGCATGCCTCTCTGGTTTAGCTGTTATCTTTGTTTCACGAACGATAGGCAAACAGGCTAGGCAAACTACATCGAGGTCCCTTTATTTTAAGTCATCCATTTTAGGAGGTATCCTTGTCGGAACTCTTGCGTGGAACCAAGGCATCACACGAACCCTTCACAAATACCCAATTGCCTACGCAAAGCGGGGTGAACATTGGCGTGAAGCGATTGAATACATCAATCAAATAGCCTCAGAGAAAGACAAGATATGGCTTTCCCCAGGGCTTATCGAGGAGAGGCTGTATCAGCGGGATGAAAGTCAATCGGCTGAAACCGTGGGTCGCCAAGCGAATGCAGCTAATCTCGAAAAGTATCTACTCTACCCTTTGTGCGGCCCCTATCGGATACACAATAACGCAAAGCTTTGGCTAGATCACCGAGGAACATTTGGTAGTGGTGGGAGAGAAATCTTGCTTGCTCGGGCTCACCCAAGACGATTAGGGGCTTCCCTAAAAAACAATGGTGAAATCAAAGGTTTTGGGAATCTCTCCGTGATCATCTCGCGAGTCCGTAAGTAGACACGACTGGCCTGAAAGAAGACCGTGAAAAGCCCTTCGTTTGCCCTCTAGTTTTGCCATCCCCCTTAAAACGATCTTCGCCACAAACCCATATGGAGTGAACGCCACTTTCTTGCCAACGGTCTATCCTAATACATCACGGTAGACGAGGAAAAACCATGAAACCGAATCTCACCCTTCTCATCATTCTCATCAGCCTAATGGGAATCCGATATGTTCACGGGAATGAAAATGCTGTCGAGCGTGGGTATAAAGTCCTAACAGAACTACCTGTCCTCACCAGTGACTTTAACCAATCTACCTTTGACCAAGTTTGGAGATCTTGGCCAACTCACCTTCGGTCCTCGGCGGAACGGATGTCAAAAGAGGAACGGACCAAAATCGCGTATCAAAGGTACGGACTCTCTTCGCGGCCCGGAACGACAGACAAACCACTTCAATATGTGGTTTCTGAAGAAGGTAATTGGACGATGAACTGTTTTACCTGCCATGGTGGAACAATTTATGGCAACCCCTATCCGGGAGCCCCGAACAATAAGATAGCCCTACAAACTCTCACTGAAGAGATTCGAGCGACCAAGTTTCGGGTAGGTGCTGCTCTTTCTAGGATGGATTTGGGCGCACTGGTCATACCCCTCGGAACCACCAATGGGACTACCAATGCAGTTGTTTTTGGAATGGGTCTTATGAACCAAAGGGACACAAGCCTGAACTATATCCCCACTGCACCCAAATTTTTCGTTCACCACGATATGGATGCTCCACCATGGTGGTACTTCTACAAAAAAGAACGACTCTACATTGATGGATTCGCAGAAAAGGGACACCGCGGTCTCATGCAATTCATGCTGATTCCTGAAAATGGTCCGGAATTTTTTCAAAAGCATGAGGAAGACTTTCGCGACGTTTACGCTTATCTGATGTCACTACGCCCTCCAAAATTTGAGGGTAATATCAACAGAGCTCTAGCAAATAAAGGTCGAAACCTTTTTGAATCCAATTGCTCAGACTGCCATGGCACCTACGGGAAAAATTGGACTTATCCGAATCTGCGTATACCTCTGGAGGAAATCCAGACGGACCCGGTCAGGCTTCATGCCCTCAGCGTGGAAGGCCGAACGAAGTATGCGCATAGTTGGTTTGCACATGCTGGAGAAACTGGTGAGCAAAGCACAATTACCGCGCCGGACGGCTATGTGGCTCCTCCGTTGGATGGCATCTGGGCTTCGTCACCGTATTTTCATAATGGAAGTGTACCCACACTTTGGGGAGTCCTGCGACCGAAAGATAGACCTGCTGTTTGGATCCGTGATTCTGATGAGCTAGATGCAAAACGAGTAGGCACTACGTACTCTAGCGTTGATTCCGTTCCGACCAACAATCTTGATATTGGAGAGAAACGCTCCTACTTTGACACTCGCGTCAAAGGCAAGAGTAACCAAGGTCATCTTTACGGTGAAAGTCTCTCTGATGAAGAAGTCTTGGCGATTATTGAGTATCTAAAAACCTTATAGATAAGAATTCACAGCACCCTTATCTCGGATAGCAACTCAAGCACTGCCAACTTCGTTCGAAGACAATTCATCACTGGGATCAGTTCGTCCCATTTCAAGCGATTCAAGGTGAGATCGGATCCCTGACAATTTCCAAATAAAGAAACCTGCCCCCAAGCCCATGAGCAGGCTGCACAGGTAAAAGATTTTCTGAGGTTGATCTCCAAAGAGATCCCGGACCAACCAGTAAAACACGGCTGCTAAAGTCATGAACCCAAAAGAGATTGCATTTGCCGTCCCAAGGTATTGACCTCTTTGGGAATCCGGTGAAAGTCCCTGCAAGAGAGATTGCAGGGGGACGATGTAAAACCCCGCAAAAAACCCTGCTCCGAGAATAAACCACGCTACGTTACTGAGTGCGATTCGAGCGGAACCCTCTCCGCCCGCCAAACTCGGCGGGACGAAAGCAAGTAGAAAGAAGAAAACGGTTAATCCAACTGCTCCAACTGGAATCAACCTAGGCTCGATATCTCGACCCGAAACATATCCCGCCACACCACATCCTACTCCGATTGCAATCCCCAACACGCCCATGAGAACACTCGCTTCAGCCCTCGAAACATTAAGCACAAGGGTATATTCAGGAACAATAAATAGTGCGATACCCGCTAAAAGATAGAAATAAGCCCACGCCATCATGATCATGAATAGCGGTGTCTTTTTCATTTGCTTGACAGTGTGTATGTACGCTTCGAACGGGTTTAAGCGATATTGGATTGAAGAATCACCCGGTCTTAATCCAGTGAGGAACCACGACGAAACAAACCCTAAGATTGCAACGAGTAACAAAGCAACTGCTGGCAGCCAGAGTACGCCCGATTGTTCAGCCTGGGGGCTATAGCGATCACTCACAACTCCCGAGATCAACGTACCGACAATGACCGCAACATTTGTCAACATGTTGATTGTGCCATTGGCACGGCTCAACTGACCCGTCCCAACTAATTCAGGAATCATTCCATACTTTGCGGGCCCAAAGAAACTACTCTGGCATGTCAAAGCAACTAATGCAGCGAGGGTAATCCATAGGTTACCAACGAAGAAACCATAACCCGCTAAACCTGCGATTGGAATTTCGAGAGCTTTAACCCAAAGTGTTACAGTGCGTTTTGAGTAGCGGTCAGCCAACTGCCCAGCAAAGGCTGACAAGAGAATAAATGGCACGGTGAAACAGATACCGACTATCCCCTGTCCACCCGATCCTAAATGACCGGCCCAAGCTCCATCGATGACCATGAAGGTCAAAATCCCTTTGAGCACATTATCATTCATTGCACCAAAAAATTGAGTAGCAATGAGCGATAAGAAACCGGGATGCATTAGCTTATTTTGCATTCTCTCTTACCTGGATTTTCAAAGGCAGAGTCAATTACCGGGTACATCTAAATACCCTCTGAGTCGATATCACACCAACGCCAACGAATCAACTTAATCCGAGAACATCGAACATGTTGTATAAACCTGCATCCTTGTTCATCAGCCACTTTGCTGCGGCAAGTGCTCCCGAAGCATAACAATCTCGGTTACTGGCGGCGACCGATAATTCAATTCGCTCACCCATCATGCCAAAGACGATCGTGTGCTCGCCGGGATTGTCACTGATGCGAATCGCATGATACCCAATCTCACTCTGGGATCTTTCCCCTGTTTCACCTTCACGTCCGTGCACGTGCTGAATATCATTACCGAGCTCATTCGCGATTAGCTCACCAAACTTCAGTGCCGTTCCACTCGGAGCATCGACTTTATGCCGATGGTGACGTTCAAGAATCTCCACATCAAGGCCACCTTGGACATCCTTCAATGATCGAGAAGCTTGCTGAGACAGCTTCATTACCAAGTTGACCGCTAACGACATACTGGGTGCCCATACAATAGGGATGCTGATTGCAGCTTTCTTCAATCCAGCTTTTTGAGTGTCAGACAGTCCGGTCGTCGCAACAACAAGCGGCAATCGCCTCTCCACGCATTCATTAACACAACGATCTATCGCTTCAGGGAGAGAAAAGTCAATCACCACATCACACGAATCTGGCCAATGATCTGACAAGTCGATTCCTGTTGGCTCCCATCCTGCAACGACCCCTGCATCCTGACCCAGTAGGGGACTCATCGAACCCTCGACTGCGGCAGTCAGAGTAAAATCTTGACTTTCACAGGCAAGGGCTACAACGCGACGACCCATACGTCCGGCTGCTCCATGAACAGCTAAGTGAATCGATTCAGACATTTCTCTCATCCCCGAAGTACCAAAAAATGGACAATCACAACCCGACGCGGTAGCCGGCTCATTCATAGAGACTCCGCGCGAAGCAGGAGCAGAATTGCCTACCCAGAAACGAACTTTCCCTGCTTCCCAGTCTTATAGATCTGATGTCATTGGTGCTCAGATTACCAAGTATCGAGGAAGCCATGTCGGTTTAAGCAACAGGCTCGGCTGGAAGTGTACCAGTTTCAATACTTCAACCAACGCTAAATCGAACGCGATCTCACTGAGTTTTTAGTTTCCACAAACCCAAGAGCCTGATGACAACCAAAACTTCGCAAAAAATTGAAAATCACGAAGCCTGAACAAGGTCACCGAAGTTCACCACTTCAGCACTCAAGCATAGAGTTGGATCGCTTTGATGATATCGTCTAATTCGTTTGGTACTGCTACCGCACGATTTGCATGGCTGGCTTTTCGAACTCCACGGCTCGCAAGGGTTTGATTGAATAGATCTTGGTCCGTTGTGTGATAAGCCACTGTTGCAGTGGGATCTTTTAATTCATGCCCTGTAAGAACACAAACAACTCGATCACTCGGGGCTATGACGCCCTCCCGTCTCAAAAGCTTTGCACCAGCCACACTCGCCGCAGATGCTGGCTCGCAACCGAATCCGCCGGCCCCCACCTTTGCTTTCGCATCAAGTATTTCCTGATCACTTACCTGCCGAACAACCCCATTCATCCACTCCAATGCTCGCAGACATTTCTTCAGATTAACCGGGCGGTTAATCTCAATAGCACTTGCGATAGTGTCCGCTTTCATTGCATTGCGATCCATCACATCGTGATACTCGATGATAGGATCCATAAAGACATTTCCACCATTCCATCTTACTCCTCTACGCTCGTATAACTCATAGAGTGTGTCAGCTCCGCCGGCATTAATCACAGCTAATCTGGGTACGCGATCAATTAAGCCGAGTTCCTTCAATTCCTTAAAAGCTTTCCCAAACGAACTACTATTGCCCAGATTACCACCAGGAACGACGATCCAGTCTGGAACCTCCCAGCCAAGGGCTTCCAGAACACGGAACATGATCGTTTTTTGACCCTCAAGCCTGAAAGGGTTAACACTATTAACGAGGTAAATCCCCAGTTCTTTGGCCACCTCTCGGACACGAATCATCGCATCATCAAAGTCACCAGCGATCTGCACCGTCAATGCACCATAATCGAGAGCTTGACTAAGTTTCCCATAGGCAATCTTGCCGCTTCCTACAAAGATGATCGCTCGCATCAATTGAGTAGCACTGCAATACAGAGCACGCTAGGCACTTGTGTTAACGGTGCTAGCACATGCTGCACGCTTGGCGTTCATCATATTGGCGTGTGTCACCGCAGCGCACATGCCATTGTCTTTGAAGGATCCAGAGGGATTCATTCCTTCGTATTGCAGAAACAGCTGATTGGTATTCACCCCCACGTATTTAGCAACGTGATTTGCTTGCTGCAGAAGTGTCTGACCCTCCCCAACGGTGATGACCTGATCTTGTGGGACAAAAGGCAAGAGCTCATGAAATCGCCAGACTCCGCTGAAACGAACCGGATTCGTTCGCTGACTCCAAGCTTCCTCAAACTCACTCAGCGATGCAGGCACCGCTGCCCTGGACCAGTCATACTCAATATCAAGTAAGTCGCCACAACGATCACATGACGTACGAATAGTCCGAGCCTCATAGGAGGCATGGCAGCTAGGATTGATGCAACGTTGAATAGCGAGATCCGTTTGCATCGCGTTATGTTGGGTCACTGACTGCAACATTGTTAAACCAGTTTGACTGATGAAAAAATCTGAATTGGGTGAGTGGTGCGAGGAACTGGGATTTACTTGGCCCTTCCATCAACCTGAACCGATTCCGCTGTATCGAGTGATTGGCGGATTATGTCCCACCAGCACCATAAACAAACGATCTAGATTTGTCGCAAGATTGCCTTGATGGTAAACGTGAATTTTTGCAGGATGCACGGGTTGGTGGGACAATCCGGTTTGTAAGCAAGGTCGCATTCCTGCAACCTCCACCTATCTCTCATAGTAAAATCCCCAGATAACTGAAAATTAACTCAAATGGCCATTCCGTGAATAGATCGGACCCACCCACACTTCGCCAAGAATCCAACGGAAAAAATCAGGTAAATCAGTCTATGAATACCGTTGATGAAGGTAGAGCTCTATTAGTCCCGAGACTACTGATTTTTACGACCCTTACGCTATTAGGTGTAACTGCGGACTTGGTCAGTAAGCAAATCATCTTTGATCAACTTGGACTTCCCGGCCAATCAGACCCACTTTGGATTATCGAAGGCATCTTCGGCATTCAAACCGCGGTGAACCCGGGAGCTGTATTCGGTATGGGAGCAGGAAAAGGGCTCATTTTTGCAGGATTTTCGATCTTCGCGCTGCTAGGGATATGCCTTTGGATGGTGCGATTCCAAGGTTATTTATCCAAGTGGCTCACCTGGACTCTTGGTCTAATTTCAGGTGGAATCCTTGGAAATCTCTACGACCGTTTGGGATTTTGGTGGAGCGATTATCTACCCCTTGAATGGAAAAGCGGAGTTCGTGACTGGATCCTTTTCCGATTAGAGGGGGTTCCACTTTTTGATCCTTGGCCGAATTTCAATATTGCTGATACCCTTCTCGTGATTGGAGCCGGGATGCTTTTTTATCAATCCCTCGTGCTGGAGAATCGAGATAAGAAGTGAGATGCTATTTTTCCATCAACCACAGACCATCTATTCAAGCCCCTAAGAGTTTTTGGCGAGCACCAGATCATGACTTCAATCTCCGAATCCAATGAATCATTCAGCGAACTGCCGATAGATGGGGCGAAAAATGGTGGCCGAATCACTGCGATGGTGGATATCTGTATGGCCGCAGGACACCATACCCTGAAGTATTTCCGTCTACGCAATTTGGATGTGGAAGCAAAATACGAACAATCCCCTGTTACGGTGGCTGATCGAGAAGCGGAACAGCTCGCCCGAAAGCTAATTACGGAACACTTTCCCCAGGACACAATTCACGGCGAGGAATTCCCGGAGAAAAAGGGAACTTCTTCCTACCAGTGGATCGTGGATCCCATCGATGGAACGAAGTCATTCGTCTGCGGAGTTCCCCTCTATTCAACACTGGTGGCATTGGAAAAAGACGGTCAAGCAATTGCGGGTGCGATTTATATACCTGCTACAGGGCAGATGGTCGTTGCGGCCAACAAGCGTGGATGTTGGTATCGGGCGAGTGATTCGGAAACCTGGGAGCCTAGCAAGGTTTCTGATAATCAGGAGATAAGTAAGGCCGTTTTTCTCACCAGCCAAGGCGACCTTTTCCGACAGAAAGGTGCTGAAGCCGCTTTTCAAAAGCTGGAGGACACCTGCTGGGTGAGTCGCAGCTGGGGTGATGGCTACGGATATTTGCTGGTTGCTACTGGGAGAGCAGCCCTCATGGTGGATGCGAGCTGCAATGCGTGGGATGTAGCTGCAATGATCCCAATTCTTAACGAAGCAGGAGGTTGTTTTACAGACTGGGACGGCCAAACCTCCCCATATGGGGGAAACGGCGTTGGCACCAATGGTAAATTACATCGTGACGTCCTGCAGATCCTACAGGGTCAAGGCGACCAAATACCGTGATTTCTGCGGTTTTCTAGCCGATCGCATTTACAAATCAGGGTTATCGAGCGTAGACTACGCGACTTGCTTCACGGACGGATTCAGGCAACTCGCACGTCCAATGCGAGACCACCAATCTATATTCCGTTCTCAGGCACGCTGCTTCCTCTGCGTGCCGACCCAATTCGCCAGAAAATCCACCAGCTAAAGTGTTTGAATCTCTCTCCGAAGGTCTTCAGTCTGCTTTCAAGAGCTTGTCCGGCAAAGGCAAGCTTACTGAGAGCAATATGCGTGAGGGACTCGACATCGTGCGTCGAGCGATGTTGGAGGCAGATGTCAGCTATGCGGTAGTCGAAGACTTCATGGCCCATGTCACTGAAAAGGCAATGGGCAAGCGAGTCTTGTTGAGTCTTCGACCCCATGAAGAGCTCGTCAATATCGTACATAACGAGCTCACATCCATCTTGGGCCCAGTTGACCCTTCCCTTCACCTAAAGAAAGAAGGGCCAACGGTCATTATGCTCTGTGGATTGCAGGGAAGTGGTAAAACAACCACTTGCGGAAAGCTATCCCAGCTTCTTCTTGAGGAAGACATCAAGCCGATGCTCGTAGCCGCCGACCTACAGAGACCGGCCGCTATCGACCAACTGCATGTGATCGGAAAACAACTTGGAGTTCCTGTATACAGCGATCCAGGGAACACAAATCCCGTAAAAGTATGCCAAGCGGGTGTCGCAAAGGCGGAGCAAGAGGGAGCTCGCGTTGTCATTTTGGACACCGCTGGCCGTCTCGCCATCGATGAAGAATTGATGGCGGAACTTCAGAAAATCGATAAACGTGTTGGCCCGGATCAAGTCTATCTGGTTGTAGATGGCATGACAGGCCAAGACGCCGTGAATAGCGCGGGCGCCTTCAATGAGGCCCTGGAGCTTGACGGCGTGATCATGACCAAGTTGGATGGGGACGCACGTGGTGGTGCATTGCTATCCGTAAAGCATGTCACCGGAGTTCCCATTAAGTTCATTGGAACAGGGGAACATTTCGACGCACTCGAGCCATTCCGTCCCGAAGGAATGGCCGGGCGAATCCTGCAGATGGGTGACATCGTTGCTGCTGCCCGAGAGGCTCATCGCATCGTTGATGAAAAAGAGCGTGAGGAACTGGAAGCAAAAATGGCTTCCGGTGACTTCACGCTTGATGATTTCAAAAAGATGATGGAAAAGGTCGCAAAACCGGGACTCATGGGCAAAATGGTTGGTCTCATGCCGGGCATGAACCAATTCAAAGATGTACTGGAGAGCGATGAAGCCGCTGGTGGAATCCGCCAAACCATTGGTGCGATTAATAGTATGACCATGGCTGAGCGTCGGAACCCGAAAATCATCGACGCCCACCGGAGAAACCGTATTGCGCAGGGTGCCGGCGTACAGACACCCGTAGTCAGTCAACTCATTAAGCAATTTGAGGTGATGAAACCGCTGATGCAAGGTATGGCGGGTCAGGGTGTCGGAGATCGGATGAAGATGATGCAACAGCTCCAAGCTAGCGGAGCCATGTCTGACCCCTCCATGCGTGGAATGAAAGTAAAGAAAAGCACAGGTAAAAGATTAACCGCCTCAGAGCGGGCAAAACAGAAAAGAGAGCGAGACAAATTGCGTCGCCGAATGAAACGAGGCAAAAAGTAAGATAAGCGTCTGCGGCACGTGCTCAGAACGAAGAAAACACATTGATGTGCTGGACGTAACAGCACCGACCCGGCATGCAGAGTGTGCCAACTCTGTATCCCAGGCAGTCTAACTGAAGTTGAACCCCAAATTGTTTGGAGACAACACCTTATGGCAGTTCGAATTCGTTTGAAGAAGATGGGGCGTACCCATCGACCCTTCTATCGCGTTTGTGCGATGGATCAGCGGAGCCCTCGTGATGGGCGTGTAATTGAGGAACTAGGTACCTACGATCCAATGTGTCCAGAAACGGACGCGAGAGTATCGTTGAAGGCAGACCGTGTCGATTATTGGCTTGGTGTTGGGGCACAACCCAGTGATAAAGTTGGCGTCCTCATCAAAAAGTACGGCACAAACGGCACTCATCTCGAGGCCCGTGATGCTGCACTCGAGAGGCTCGGCAAACGTAAAGAATACACACCAGCACCTCCTGAACCAGCAAAGAAGAAGGAAGAGCCTAAGGCTGAAGAAGCTGTGGCTGAAGAAGCTGCTGCGGAGGAAAATGCATCAGAAGAAGAAGCTGCAGAAACTACTGAAGAGACTGCTAGCGAGTGAATCAAAGAGACACGGGAAACCAGTGTCTGCTTCGACAATCAAGGTATTTGCCGGGATGTTGAAGTAGACTACCAATGGCCGACCGATCCATCCGGACCTTTTTCAGCAATTTCTGAGTAAGCCTAAGATGAGATTTGACGTCATTACACTGTTCCCATCCCTCTTTGACGGCTACGTTTCGCAAGGTTTGATCAGCAAAGCGGTTAAGAGAAACTTAATCGAAATTAACTGTCATAACCTTCGAGACTGGGCTCCCCAAAGTATCCATCGACCGGTTGACGATAAGCCGTTCGGTGGTGGACCGGGAATGTTGATTCAAGTTGAACCCACCGTAAACTGCGTCGAGAGTGTTGAGAAGTTAGATACACGACCGGTGCGGAAAATCCTGTTAACCCCTCAGGGAAAACAGTTCGACCAAAAAATGGCTGAAGATTTCGCCTCAAACGAAAGACTCATGCTCATTTGCGGCCGATACGAAGGATTCGACCAACGAGTGATCGACATTCTAAATCCTGAAGAAGTGAGTATTGGTGATTTCATCTTGAACGGAGGTGAAACTGCCGCAATGGTAATTATCGATACTGTTGCTAGACTCATTCCTGGAATGCTTGGGGATCAAGAAAGCAATATTGACGATTCATTTAGTCGGGGTAACCGGCAACTTGAATTTCCACAGTTCACAAGACCACGAGAGTTCAGAGGACATAAGGTTCCTGAGGTTTTACTTGAAGGTAATCACGCAGAAATCGCTAAATGGCGAGAAGCAAAAAGCCTTCAACTTACAAAGGAAAGACGCAGTGATCTGCTGCTTCCTGAACAGGCCATTGAAACTGAGCTCGACTGAATACGAACCTATCCATTGATTGAGTAATTGAAATGTCTCAGGCAATTTTAGATCTTGTCGAAAAATCTTATTTGAAAGAAAACCCACCCCAATTCGAGATTGGTGATACAGTTGATGTACACCTTAAAATTCTCGAGGGTAACAAAGAGCGAATTCAGGTGTTTAGCGGTGTCGTTATCGCGCGTAGTGGTAGCGGCAGCCGTGAAATGTTTGCGGTTCGACGAATTGTTGCAGGCGAGGGGGTCGAAAGAAAGTTCCCACTACACAGCCCCCGAATTGAAAAGGTAGAGGTAAAACGCAGCGCAGTAGTTAGACGCGCTAAGCTTTACTTCTTGCGTGACCGAGTAGGAAAAGCTGTTCGTCTCAAAGAGCGACGACGCACTTAGATCGCTCGCGTGAAAGGCATAACGCTTGCCTTAAAAAATGTTCTCCATACGATCAAGCCACTGCAGCATTACTGCAGTGGCTTTTTTCATACATGAAAAAGGTACCGAAGAGAAAATAGAAACCTTCTTATTGATTCGTAGCGACGAATGAAGTCTTGGATCAAGCGAATCTTAGCAAGAACACCTGCTCGGACCTCAAATAGCACAATAAAGAGCTCAATCAAGAACATCGGCCGGGAGGGTGAGCGTCACGCGGCGCAGTATCTTAGACGAAAGGGATACCGGATCATCTCATTACGGGAACGAGATTTCCTCGGCGAGCTTGACATCATTGCATTTCATCGATCGAGCAGCACCCTGGTTTTCGTTGAGGTGAAAACTCTATGCAGCAGCAAACCGGGGCACCCGGCAGATAAGGTGGATTTTCGAAAGCAACAAAAACTCACACGAGCTGCACTCCGGTACTTGAAACGACGGAATTTACTGGGGGCAAGAGCTCGATTTGATGTGATCTCGATACGCTGGCCTTATAAGCATGATCAACCGAGCGAGCTATCTCACTTTATTTCTGCTTTTGAAGCATCCGAGAATTATCAACTGTTTTGATCAGCGGGTAAGATTTTCGCGATCCTAAACTCGAGCGGTATGGATCGACCCTACAAATCATCTGATTATTTCAACGATGGATCGACGAGCCCGTTGTCCTCAAATCCCTTGATTCGCAGTAAACAAGCGTCGCAGTGCTCGCAAGGCACGCCTCCTGGCTTGGGATCGTAGCAGGATAGAGTTGCTCCATAATCTACACCTAAGGCATTTC
>JAAXIK010000364.1 GCA_012270385.1 Rubripirellula sp.
CTCTGCAAGGGCTGTCAGGATGTGACTGCTGATCACGATTGTCTTACCTTGATCAGCGAGCTCTCGGATCATTTGACGCAATTGAATTCTAGCGCGGGGGTCGAGACCCGCAGCAGGCTCATCAAGGATCATCACAGACGGATCATGAATCATCGCTCGCCCCAAACAGACTCGCTGTTTCATGCCTTTACTGAGACCACGGATTGGCTTTTCCTTCATTCCACGCGTGCCGGTAAAATCCATCACAAACTTCAGTCGCCTATCACGTTCGCGTCCTACCAGCCCATAAGCGCGGGCGAAAAAGTCAAGGTATTCAACACAGCTCACGTCTCGATAGGTTCCAAATGAATCAGGCATGAAGCCTAATCTCTGTCGCACAAACTCGGGGTCATTGATCACCGAAAATCCGTCGATGAAAGCATCACCGTAACTCGGTAAATCCAGTGTGGAGAGAATACGCATCGAGGTGGTTTTTCCAGCACCATTGGGCCCGATGTACCCGTAGACCTGACCACAAGAGACGGTAAACGAGATGTCATTGACCGCTTTGGTCTCACCAAAGAATCGATGTAATCGACGCAGTTCGATCGCTTCATGGTTGGATTGATGAACGGAGGCTAACGTCTGTGTGGTGGGCATCGTGGAATTCATCGGAGTGTCCCCACAACATAGTGGACACTGGCCTCAATCTCACAGCCTTCGATCGCAACGGCATCTTCGGTAATCTCTGCTGTTGCAACAAAATGTAACTCGGGCAGTTCACCCAATGTGAGTAAATAGTATTGAAGCCAGTCTTCCAATAAGCCATCCAAGGAAATATCACGTGCTCTCAACATGGATCGGTATTGCAGTGCAAAATCTCGCAGGGTCCGAGCTCTCGTGCTACCGCTCGAATTGGATTCACCAGAGGAACCAATTGGCCGATGTGAAGTGTAGAGTTCACCTAGTTTTTGAGAAGCGTCTCGAGGGAGTAATGCAGAGGCGATTGCTGATTGACTCGGGTCGAGTTTTGGAATGTACCAATGATTACCAAAGGTGTCTCGCACGATCACCGAAGTTAGCGGGAAGGGAAAACGGTTCGTTAACTTCGGTTCAATTTCAGGAACGTTCATCACATTCAATGAATTGAGACTCCGGTTGGGTAGCGATTCGTTGATCTTAACCGGGACACTGCTGGGTAGGTCCTGCTGAATTTCTATTGCACCGATTGCGGGTCGGGGATGGTGTGAGATGAATTGCCGTTGATCTCGAGCAGGAAGTGAGTCAGCGCTGAGGAATTGTGCACTCTCTAAAATCTTCACGTTTCCTAATGTCTCGGCTTCCATTGCAGTGATGTCCTCAAAGCTTGCACCACCTAGATCCAGATAGGTAAAGACTTCTGCTTGCTTCGGAAATCTTAGAAGTTGCTGTTGTTGAGATCCTGTGAAGTAAGTCGAACGAATTCGTTCAACGCCTTCACCGGTGACGCCGTCCACCCAGGTGATTTGCCGGATACGAGCATGGGATCCAAAGCCATCTGCGATGATGCTGTATCCGAGCATCGACAGGGTCGTGATCGCCGTGAGTACTGGGGCGATGGCAAACATCAAGTAAGGTCGGCCGATGCGTTTGGTTTGCCAGTACGCAACGGGTCCGACAAGCAAAAAGAAAGTGGAGAGAAATCCAATGAAGGTATAGACCGGAGGTTCCGAGATGCCGGGAATCCGCCAATCTAGAAAACGCTCGCTACCCAAGAGTGGATCAACCCCACGTCTCAGTGTTGGCGAAGATTTTTCTACCGCGAGTCGCTTGATCATCTCCCATTGGATTCGACGTGGTAGCACCGTGTCTTGCATGAAGATCCGAGATCCCATGCCCACCTCCTGCACGGCACCCAAACTCAATTCGCCTGGATACTTTCCCGTGAATTCGAACGCTTTGGAGATGGGATAGAAATCATCCACCTCGTTGTAGAAATCGAAGTAATTCCTTTGCATTCGTAGCGAGTGATAAATCAAGCTTACCTGTCTGAATTCTGCCAGTTCAGTCGGTGTAGCTTCGGTTGATACCGGATCGACGCGAAACTCGGAAATGTATGACGTGGGATCGTCGCCTTGTTGTTCTGTCTTTCGGTGCACATGGAAAATGGAGCTTCTTCCCCCTTTGTCGTTCAAGACGAAAAGTTCCGCAGAGGGGACTGCAATCTCGGCGTCCGGTAAGCTTTGCTTCATGTATTCCAGCAACCGTTTGAGTTCCTCTTGAATCAAGCCGTTAACCGCTTTTCTCACCGATGAAGGTTGTGGGGTTTTTGCATGCGAGGAGGTGGAGTCTTGGTTGAGGGGATTCAGATCGGAAGGGGGGCCGCCCAGCACAACAAGAATGCCACCGAGAAGTTGCCATCGATGGATCGCTTTGAAGCGAGGGTCACGCTTCTGCCAAAGTTGATTGAACGTTTCGGAGTGAATGATCACAACGTCATATCGCTGATAATACCTCCAGTCGTCCTGTAGTTCATTGATGCCAAGCCAATGGATGGCTCCGTTTGACTGTGCATAATCCCATTGCCCCTCGACATTGATAACTCTCCGTTGGGTTAGGGGGGAGTTTGCGAGGTGTGCCTTGTAAATGTCTAGGTGCTTAGAATCCGTCATTCCCTGCGAACGCATTGCCGTAAGTAAATGCGGTAAATCTGGATGTCCTGCATCCACCGATGTTTTTTCTTGGCTGATGTAGAGCCAGTTACATTGCGTTTCTCGTTCGAGCAGTCCTCCAGCGCCAAAAATACGACCGCTGCTGATGTAATTCGTTTCGGTCTTCCACTGGTAGCCAGTCACTTCACTCTGTTCCTCAAATAGACTCATTGAGAGTGACTGACCCATAAACCACTTAGGTAGTTGAACGGTTTTTGAATAAGTTGAGTCGCCCTCCTCAAGATCCATCACAATGTCGTATTCCATTCCATTGGCTCTGGGTAAGGTGGACTCACTGAGCGTGGTGACGCGCAGCAAGAAATTGCGATCGCGTTGGAAGGGTTGTGACGAACGGAGATCGATCTTCAGTGGCATGTAGCCCGCTTCGAGCATACGTGGATGACTCAGTTGGACAGAAAATCCCTGATTGAGCTGTGTCCGTTCCGGGAGGAGCGGCGAATCAATCCAGCCTTTTTGTTGCCCCTTGCTGCTAACCGACAGAAGCATTGCAAAGAGAAGCATGAGAAAGCATCGCGCTGTGCAAAGTTTCAAAACCAATGTTGACCCTGTCGGTCGAATTAGCCTCGAGCCGGAGCGAGTGATCCCGCGCCAAGGCAGATGGATAGGACTTTGTAAATTGACAAAGCTTGATCGCTTGATGAGGATTTTCCGCTGTGATGCCACGAACTCACTTGCTTCCATGATCATGTTCGATGATCCCTTGGGGGTAGGATCTGTGGTGGCAAACGATCCCCAGCAGGGTCTTCGCCCTGCTCCTCGAGGTTGGAGCGTTGGGGCAAGAGAAGAT
>JAAXIK010000260.1:0-1525 GCA_012270385.1 Rubripirellula sp.
GGATTCGATGTCTTTGGTGCACTATTGGCTCGGCATGCGGTGGCCACCTTCGGTTATTGCTTCCTGGCTTTCATTATCAGTTACTTCTTCCTGAAATCGCGCGAGATCGCGGCATGAATCGAACTACATCTTTCCGGCGTAAGCTCATTTATCTCACGATCATGGTCGCCATGTTGATCCCTCTCTATCTGCTGGGGCAGCCCGCAGGTGGGGATGGCGATCTCGGTGGTCGACTCTCCGTGATGCGAAATGAGTACAACATTGCAGAGAGTGATCTCGGAGAAATCAGTCCTGCTAGCGAGACCATGAAGCTCGCCTCTTTGGGGCTTCGCGGTGTTGCGGCCACACTCCTTTGGAACAAAGCACATGAGTATCGTGTGATGCATGAGTGGGACCGACTCAAGGCTACCCTTAATAACATCGCACTACTGCAACCACACTTTGATAAGGTCTGGGAGCATCAAGCTCATAACCTCGCCTACAACGTTTCCACCGAGTTCGACGATTACCGTCAGAGGTATGAAATGGTTCGAGAGGGTACTGAGTTTCTAACCCGAGGCTTAAGACAGAATACCAATGCTACCCGTCTCGTTTGGTATACAGGTTGGTTTTACGGTGCCAAGATGGGAATGTCCGATGAAAAGGTTCAGTTTCGACGTCTGTTCGCAGATGATGAAGTTTTGCATGAGTCTCTGCTCAACGAGAATATTGCAGTCGATAGCCCTGAAGCACGCGGACCTCTCGGGAAGCCTGATAACTGGTTAGTCGGTCGCTTGTGGTTGAATCAAGGATATGACATCGTTGACAGTGGCGTGAAGATTAGACGTCAGACGCCGTTGAACTTCTATGAGACCGGACCCAAGTGGAGACTCAAGCATGCGGAGTCGATTGAAGCGGAAGGTATCTTGGATCAACGAGCTCAGAATGCTTGGCAAATGGCATCTGATGATTGGGCTGTTTTCGGTCAACGAAGTATTCCGACCACATCGCCCTTCACGATCAAATTGGGTGAGTTGGATCTATTAGAATCGCAAAAACAGGAAAGAATCAGCCAGTTTCGTGAGCTGAATGTTGAAGCTTATGATTCTGCTAGAGCTGAACTGGTTGCGAATCTGCCGCCCGAATTCAAAGCTTTTTATAATCTTCCGCCCGACGAACTCAACTTCGAGCAACGCGCCTTATTGCCATCGATCCTTGATGGGCTCGTTCCGAATTTACAACAGATTGCAAAGCTCGCCGCAGATGATTCAACGAGATTGGCGTCTGTCAATTTGATTGATGAGATACGTGACATCAACGAACGCATTATCAAAACAAAGGGTCATCGAACACAGATTAATTACCCCTATTGGGAAGCTTTGGCTCTCGCCGAACAGGAAGAACGAACGGTTGAGGCGAGAAGGTTAATTTATCAAGCTGAAAAAGCGAACGCGGCAGCTGAATTGGACGAATCCATTCGACTGTACGAGGAAGCTATATCCATTTAGGAAAAGAACTTAGAAGAATACACGCTGTTGACATTGGA
>JAAXIK010000260.1:1535-17311 GCA_012270385.1 Rubripirellula sp.
TTCTAATGTATCATGAAGCTTTTGTTATTTGGCACAATTTCTTGTAGTTTTCACCGCTGATGACTTTGGATGATACCGCCGAAGACCTGTTTGATTCGATCCGACGTTACATGGTCGTCACTGATTCCGAAGAGATCCCAGAAGATTTCCCACTTCTCGATTTTGCGATGATGATGGGAGAATTCGGTCGAATCGACTCAGCCAATTATCAAAGGATTCGTGAAGAGGCTTTTCTGAAACGCAAGGATGAGGAGAACGCCAATAACTCGGATTCTCAGTCAACCGAGGATGATGAGGAGTCCTCCCAAGAGAGTGTGGACTCTCAAAGCGATAGCGAATCGCAAGGTGATCCCGACAACAATCCTCCGCCCAATGAGATTGCTGAACCGGCAGATCCCGACGCTGAGTAAGAAAGCAGATGCAACGAAAATAAAAAGGCAGGCCAATTGGCCTGCCTTTTTTCGTTATCAAGGTCATTTTCGATTCGAGTAACGACCCATGAGCGTTTGTGGTTTACTCAATTCCCAGAAGCTCTACTTCAAAGATCAATACTTCATTTGGACCGATATTGGGTGGGCTTCCTTGGGCACCATATGCCAGGTCCGACGGGATATAAATGATCCACTTTGCACCGACCTTCATCTTCGCGATAGCGATTTGCCATCCTTGAATCACTCGATTCAGTGGGAAGGTGGCGGGTTGACCACGGTCGACCGAACTATCAAATTTCGTGCCATTGGTTAAGGTGCCGGTGTAATGCACGCGAACCGTGTCGGTAACTTTCGGAGATGCACCGGTGCCCGCTTTGAGTTCTTTGAATTGGATGCCACTATCACCTTCAATCATCTTTACGCCCTCTTTTTTGGCATTCTCGGCTAAGAATTGAACGCCCCGTGCGCGGTTAGCTTCACCGATTTGTGCCATTGCAGCTTGCTGTTGTTGCTGACGAGCCTCGAGCAGAGTTTGGATCTTTGTACGAGCTTCGGTGAGTTGTTCTTCAGTCAGAGCGGGTGGTTTTCCCTGGATCCCATCTTGGAATCCAAGTAAGAGTTGATCCACATTAAGATCTGCCATCTGAAAACCTGATTGACCCATCTGCTGACCGACAGAAATGCCAAGGAAGTAGCTGAGAGGATCTTTCACAGTATTACCTTCTGGAGCTTGTGCTGTCGCAGGAACGACTAACGCGAGTTGGAGCAAGAGTGTGCCGTACAATGAAATTCGTTGAAGCATTGAGGTTTCCTAAGATGGGAAGAGGCTGTGTTCGTGCGATTCAGCCAGATATCATTAATTTTGTTTCAAAGCTCTGCGTGACCGACAATCGATTCACGAGTTAGTTAACTATCCGATCAAATCAAGTTTACGGATTCGAGGCGAATGCATAGGTCTAGTATCTCACAGCAAGATAACAGGAAACCCGTGTAGCGGGTAAGCGATCGGGCTCGGATTTCGGCTGAATCCGTCAATTTGCCTTAACGAAGTAGAGTGATGGCAAGCACAATCAGAGTGGCCAACACGACCAAGATGATTGCGATCTTTTTCCATCCAATCTCACGCGAATGGATACCAAATTGTTGTTCAATTTCCTGCTGCAACAGCTTATTTCCACGTAGTGTTGTGTCAGCGGCCGAAACATCATCTTCTTGGGGTTTACCTTCTTCAAGGCACTCAATGGACTCATCGAGTTGGAGCATCGATGCTTGGACTTGTCGTGCATTGAAGGGCCGATCTTCGGGTGATTTGGCCAAGAGTTTTGAAATCACTTCGCTCAGTTCCGGAGGGCATGTTGGAACAAGTTCAATGATTGTGGGTGCTGGCTTTCGTAAATGCTGCTCGAATAATTGAGCAAAGTGGTCTCCTTGAAAGGGTGTTCGCCCCACAAGCATCTCAAAGAGACAACAACCCAGCGAATAGAGATCTGCTTTGCCTGAAACATTCGCGTCACCCGTGATCTGCTCAGGCGCCATGTAGGCATGTGTTCCAACGGTCATCCCGCTAGAGGTGATATCACTCCCCTGCAGGTCTCTCGCGATACCGAAATCGCCTAATTTGACCTCTGCTTCTCGAGTGAGAAATAGATTACTCGGTTTAAGATCACGATGAATCACACCGTGGTTATGAGCAAACTGTAGAGCGGAGCAGATTTGTCTTGCTATCTCGACAACAACTGGCCAGCGGAGGACTCGTTTCGTTTGCAGTAGATCTTTTACTGTTCCACCGTCAAGCAGTTCCATGACATAGAACAGTTGACCATTTTCTTCGCCGCCACCCATCGACCGAATAATGTTGGGATGTCGGAGTCGTTCCATGACCACCGTTTCTCGCTTGAACCTTGCTCGAATGAGAGGATCTTGCGAGACGCCAGCGTGAAGTTTCTTAATTGCAACCTTTTCGCCAGTCTCTCGATGGATTGCAGCATAGATCGTGCCGACCGTACCTGCACCGATCACTTCTCCAATATCATAGTTTGCCAATCCAGACGAAGGCATAATCGATTTCGTTCCAACGAGGTGAGTAGACTGCAGACGGGTTGAATCCAGCAAGCAATATTACTTCGGCGTTTCCGCCTCTTAGTGTAACGAAGGCTTGCTTCGCCGGGGGATTCGAAATCTTGAGTGTGTAGGTTTACTCGGTCGATGGCCTAACGACCCGGTGATTGGAGAATGATGATTCGCGTCCCAAACACGAAAAATCAAACTTAGCGCATCAAAAAACTTCCCATCCGTGGAAGGGAAGTTCTTCACGATTGCTCGATTGTGATTGGAGCTGGCCAATCCTTATACAGCGATCTTATCGATTCGGACGCGAGTGTGTGACTGGCGGTGTCCTGTTCGGCGACGGCTATTTTTTCGGCGTCTGAATTTCTGGACGTAGATCTTCTTGTCTTGTTCGGTACCGATCACGGATGCGGTGACGCTCACGCCATCGAGTGTAGGCGACCCGAGCTTCATCCCGTCATCGCCACTTACAGCGAGGACTTTTTCAAAAGTCAGCTCTTCACCAGCGGCTAAATCTCGAAAATCGACATCGACTTCCATTCCAGGCTCGACACGGTATTGGCGACCACCGTCGACGATGATGGCGTACATACTTTCTATCTCTTTGAGGACTTTGCAGAATTTTTTGAGCCGCGTAGTCTACCGCCGCGCCGTCCTTGCGCTAAGGCCTACCTTAGGTAATTTTTGTCCGGATCTTGGGCTTTTTCACTTCCCCAGCCCGAAATACCGCTCCATGCACACCCTCCGAAAGAGGGTCTTGGTGCAGAGGTTCCGTCAATCATAAGAAAATGACCGCTCCTTTGGCTCAAACATCGATGTTGTTCGGGCACTGACTTTGCCTTTTAGCCATGTCCAATTCTCTGTTTCCGACGCTCGGACGCCTGTTCAGTCCGTCGACGCTCGTCCGCAAGATTATCTTTCCACCGTTGGACCCAGATGTTTCAAGATGAACTGATCGGTTGTCTTAGAGAGATGCCAGACGTTTTCAACCCGTCTAATGGCATGTGCCTCATCGGGATAGATCATAAGGTCAAAGGTATGTCCTGATTTCTGGAGCGCTCTTGCCATGCTCAGGGTTCCTGTTGGGTGAACATTGTCGTCTGCTTCACCATGGATCAACATGATTGAGCCGTGCAGATCCCCAGCGTATTGAAGCGGAGAAGTCTTGCGATAGCCAGCTTCATTGTCTGAAGGTAACCCCATGTACCTCTCCGTGTAGAAGGCATCATATTCTCGCCAATCAGAGACTGAGCCCCCTGCGATTCCCGCTTTAAAGTCGGTTGTACGAGTCATCGCCGTCATGGTCATAAATCCACCGAATGACCAACCTCGAATCAATAAACGATCAGCATCCACCCAATCCTGTTCCTTCAGCCAGCGAATCCCTGTTCGAAGATCCTGAAGTTCGATCTCACCTACATGTCCTTTGATCTCCCATGCATCCTTCATCCCCCTGCCCGCGCTGGATCGATTGTCGATTAAGAACGTGGCGATTCCTCTTCGTGCTAGCAGTTCTCGATAGAGTGGACGAACCCCCCTCCAACGATTCGTGGCAATGGGTGATCCTGGTCCACCATAGACTTCTACCACCACCGGCAGTTTTTCGGTTGGAGGGGTTTTAGGCCGGATGAGTGCTGCGGGTAGATGGATCCCATTATCCGCGGGGATGGAAAAGAATTCGGGAACATGAAGCTTCTCACTGAGGAAGAGTTGACTGGAGTGCAGATCGAAAGTTCGATCGGAATCCATACTGCTCAGTGACAAGTGATGAGGTGAAGTTGCGCTGCTGTGATCCAACAGTGCCCACTTCCAATCCGGACTGATGGTCGGTTGGGTCCAACCCGAATCCGAACTCATTATTTGAAAGTCAACCGGACTCCGCTCGTTGGATGCTGCGTTCTTTCCTGAGCCCGTGGCTGTGGCATCAAGATTTGTGAGGTAGAGGTGTTGTTCAACCGTCCTCGTTTTCATATCTGCCGTGAATGCCAATTTTTCTTCATTTGGATGGACCCAAAAGTCTTTAACATGAACACCATCTGGGGTGATCGCGACTGGGCGATTTGACTGCTTGCCTTGCTCTAGGTTGGATTCTGGGATTCGATAGACTTGAGCAAAACCTGTTGGGACTTCACTCAGCCACAGGATGCTCCCGTCCTGTAAGAACTTTGGTGTACTGGGAGGTTCCACCCATGCTTCACTTTCTTCCCGGAGCACCCTGGCATGAAAAGACTTATCTCTGCTACTTACTCGGGGATGGATGCGATGGATTTCACGCCAAGATTGAATGCGATCGGAGATGGAATAAATCAGAGAATGATCATTCGGATTCCACCAAACTCCCGTCACTAATAATTCTTTTTCTTCACTGGATTGAGTGAGGAGGCGCGGTTTAGGAACTCGCCCCGTAGCGATCTTTCTTAAATCCCACAAAAGAAGTGAAGCTTGGGGTATCGGGTCTCCAGCTTTCGGATATCGACTAACCAACCCTAAACCGCGTTGATCACTTGAGGAGCCCAGAGAATATTCGGGTACTTGAGTGGTGTCGATTTTGAGCATCGCAAGCCACTGTCCCTGAGGATCTAGCCAGTATCCCTTGAAGTTTCCCCTTCCGAAGATTTCTTCTTGGTAAGTCCAGTCCAAACGGCCATTGAGTTGGGTATCGGATCCATCTCCAGTGAGCCGAAGATGTTTACCAGATCGTACGTCGATCACATAAAGGTTGTGATCTTTCGTGTAAGCCACGGTTGATCCACTCGGATCGATATGAATGTCTTTCCATCGCGTTATGTTCTTAGAAACCCATTTGGCTGGTTGATCTCGAGACACCAAAGCAAGCCCGCGATCTACTCTGACAAGAAGAGTGGATTCGAGACTCGTCAGTTGCGTTATCGATTGATGGATTGCCGACGCTGCAGAGTCTTTATCGACTCCCTCCAGCTTTACCAATTTATTGACAAGAGTATCTGGATATGGCCAATCGCGTTCCTCACCGTTTTCTAGATCGAAGTTTTTCCAGCCATCCTCTCTCCGAATAACTAGCTTCGATGAATCATCGGTCAACCAATGAGTGATCGGTTTTTCTGAATAGAATTTTTGCTTCACCAGAGGGTGATACAGGGTTTGAAGATTGAGTTCGATGACAGGTCGATCGTTATCCTCGGTAGCCCCCTGACCGATAACTAAGCTTGGTTGGACAACTGGAATCAGTAGAAATGTAAACAGGTAAGCAACCCGGATCAGGGCGCTCAAGCGGAAAGAGATCAGTGTGTGGTCCATAGCTGGGTCACGATAGAGAGAAGGGAAAAGAATGGTCGATGGTTGTGGATTATTTCCAAGACTCAATGTCAGGAGGGCCACGCGGCTTCGCGTTTCTCAAGAAAGGCCCGAATACCTTCGCTGGCGACTTCGGTTGTGCAAGCTGCAGCGCTTTGAGCCGCGCCAGCAGTAAGTTGTGTGAGCAGATTTTCTCCAATACCTTCGTTGAGAATGCGTTTCGTCGCTTGTTGAGCTTCTCGCGGAGCTTTTGCGCATTGACTTGCAATTTCGTTAGCTCTAACCCAGATCTGACTGGAGCTGACGGGTTCATGTACCAAACGCATATCGAACGCTTCAGCCGCACCGAGCCGTCTGCAGGTTAAGAGGAGATCGGCAGCAACTCGTGACCCAAAACGAAAGTCCAAGAGAGCAGCGGTTGAACCCGCCACCAACCCGTATTGGATCGCTGGTGCTGAAAAGAAGGCGGTTTGTGAGCAGACAATGATGTCGGATGCTAGGGTTAAACCTAAGCCAGCACCAATAGCGCCTCCGTCTACCGCGGCTACGATGGGCTTCGGAAAACGTAACATCGTTTCATAAACTTCGCTCAATCGTTCCCAGATCTTGAACCACTGTGGCATGGCTTCACTGGTTTCTAATTCACTGATCGCACGCAAAGTATTGAAATCAAGTCCTGAACAGAAATGTGAACCGGACCCACTCAGGATAACTGCTTGGACTTTTTTCTCCTGATGCACATCAGAGAACGCCAACGAAAGTTCTTCTAGCAATTGAGGGTGGAGAGCATTGCAGGTTTTCGGACGCTCCATCAGGATGGTGGCGACGGCATCATGGATCTTTACTTCAACGTACTGCACGAATGCTTCTCTTGGCGGGACGGGTATCGAACACGTGAGTGGCGAATTATAGCGGTGTTTAAGGTATCTCCTCATCCCCCCGCTAAATCCGTTTACTCGTCTTCTATCCGTTGGATCAAAAACGGGCTCGATGTAAGCTGTGAGCGTGCAAGTCAGCTGCTCGCTTCTATTATTTTGATTCCAGCATCGAGTTATCCTTTTTTCTCGCTTCACCTGTTCCACTTCAGCCGTTCAGTGGCTGCAATTTTTCCTCTACGGAGCTTTCAAGGCATCCCTTTTTCCCTTCGTTCAGCTTGCCATTGCTGAATCGCACGTTGGTTGAGATCGGCTTCCTCAAGAAAGCGGTATCTAATCTGTGATCGACCTATGACAAAAAGGTATCGGTTACCTATTATTCAGTGGACAATGAATTGTTGAGATTAATCTGGCATGCTGAGCAGCAAAGTGATTGTTAGCAATCGTCACTGCCTTCGGATCAGGCAGATGGCAGGCTGCACTTAGGCGGGTGTAGTGGTGGGAGAAATCGGATCGATGAATCGATCGACTCAGGGATCAGGCTCCGATAAGGAGCAGCAAAAATACATATGTGTCGGTAACCCGGAGGGGATTCCGACCAATTGTGCTCCGGAGCAGATCATCCTGCTTGATGGCTCGGTTCCGGTATTAGATGAGTTGAGTGAGCCAAACGTTGAAGGTGTTTGGATCACGCGTGATCAGTTCCCGAGGGTCAGTGAGTTGCGAGGTTTGGCTCAGAGTGGAGCAATGTTGCGTGACATGTCGGAGGGCATCGCGCTAATCGATTTTGACAATCGAGTGCTCTGGGCGAATCGCCGCTTATTGGAATGGGTGGATCAGGATGAAAATAGTGCCGTGGGTATGGGTTTCTATGATCTGCTTGGGAATCCGAAAATTATGGGACCTGATTTCTCTCCCTTCCACACCACGATGGCTACTGGAGAAGAGAGTCACAGCACACTCCACGCTGCGGACAATCGTTACTTTCAGGTGAATGCTTCGACCATTGAGCATCCGAATCAGTCCCAACAATTGATCATAACCGTTCACGATATAACGAAGGAAATTCTTCAGCAGCAAAAGCTCGAGGCAATTCACCAAGCAGGGCGAGATCTGGCGGATCTACGTCCAAATGAAATTTTCATGATGGAGGTGGATGAACGCATTGAGTTGCTGAAAGAAAACATACGGCATTACCTGAGTGACCTACTTAATTTCCAGGTCATTGAGATTCGACTTTTAGAGCATGCCACCGGAAATTTAGTGCCGCTATTGAGTGTGGGAATTGATCAGGATGCAGCGGACAGACAGCTCTATGCGCATCCGCAAGGAAATGGAGTGACAGGCTATGTGGCCGCCAGCGGACGGAGCTATGTTTGTCAGGATGTGGAAAACGATCCACTATTCCTCCCTGGCGCAACCAACACGTCCAGTTCAATTACGGCACCACTCATTTTGCACGATCAAGTGTTGGGTACGCTGAATGTAGAGAGTCCAGACACCTCTGCTTTCTCTGACAGCGATTTACAATTCTTGGAGATTTTTGCTCGTGACGTGGCATTCGCTCTCAACACCCTCGAGCTTCTTGTCGCCCAGAAAGCGAATACCGCGCAACAGAGTTGTGATGCTATCCATAGCGCCGTTGCACTTCCTGTCGACGAAATACTCAACGATGCTGTTAACGTCATGGAGGGTTACATCGGTCACAGTCCCGAGGTGGTGGATCGCTTTCGACGGATTTTGCATAACGCGCGAGATATCAAGCAGACCATCCAGCAAATCGGTCAGAAAATGACTCCCATGGAGGCTGTTCCCGCGGGAGCGGAAACGGTCCAGCATACTCTTCTTCGAGGGAAGAGGGTTTTAGTCGTCGATGCAGATAACCAGGTCCGCGAGGATGCACACCGACTGTTAGAGAAGTACGGTTGTATCGTTGAGACTGCCCATAAAGGAGATGAAGCCGTTCTGATGGTTCGCGGTAGTGGAGGGTTCGACAGTTACGATGTCATCATTAGTGATATCAGATTGCCAGACTATAGCGGGTATCAGTTGATGTTGCGGCTCGGAAAGATCATGCATCGGGTCCCAATGGTTCTCATGACAGGTTTTGGCTATGACCCGGGCCATTCCATTGTCAAGGCAAGACAAAATGGTCTTCATCCAAAGTGTGTCTTGTTCAAGCCATTTAGGCTCGATCAATTGATTGATGTGATTAACACAATGCTACAGTTAAACGAAGAGGATCCCCTAAGGGAGTCTGCGGGTGACAGCGACGTTGCTGGCGAGAATTAGGTTCGGGGCGATCTCTGCATTTCAAGCTCATCAGTCACGATTCCGCTACTGAAGAGTCGCTATTGCCTGTGGGATCCCGAAGGTGTCAGGATTGGCCGCTTCGATCTTCCATCTCTTGGATGTATTTCCGAAGACGTTCAAGTTCATCTTCGGTGCCTTTGAGTTTGAGCATATTTTCAACTCGCTTGGTCAATTCCACTCGATTAACTGGCTTGCTCAGAAAATCGTCAGTGCCGGAGTTGACCGCTCTTTCAATATCTCCGAGTTCATTGAGGGCGGTCACCATCAAAACCATGATTCGCTTGGTTTCGGGGTTATCTTTGATCTGTTTACAGACCTCAAACCCACTCAGTTTGGGCATCATGACGTCAAGTAGCACTAGGTCAGGCTTGAAGCTTTCAATTTTGTCGAGCGTATCTTGCCCATCAATCGAGGTTTCTGTTTCACACTCGATCTTAATTAAATAAGCCTCTAGCAATTCACGATTGGCATCGTTGTCGTCAGCGATCAGGATTCGGTGCATGAGGTCGACTTTGGCTACGAAGAAAAAAGTCTGCGGGGTCCCACCACAATTCTAGTTGAGATGAGTTTAACATCTCCAGAGGCATTGTGATCTACTGGAGATGAGAGAAGAGCAGTATTTGGAACTCGACTTTTCAAGATGGGTTTAGACAGGGTTGACTGCCGCTACCCGCCCTGCGGGAACAGGGAAATTCTCGCAGAGTGTCGAAATTTCACCACGGATCTTAGTCAACTCCGTTGGATCTTCAGAATTCTTTAGAGCATGGTGAATCCACAGGCCCACCTGTCTCATCTCGTCGATTCCCATCCCACGAGTCGTGAGAGCGGGTGTTCCGATCCGAATTCCGGATGGATCCATCGGTTTACGGGTGTCGAATGGGATCATGTTCATGTTGACGGTGAGTCCACATTCATCGAGTGCCGCCTCTGCTCTTTTCCCACCTAATCCGAGGCTTGTAACATCAACCAACATGAGGTGGTTGTCGGTGCCGCCACTAACGAGCGTTAGGCCGAGGCTCATCAGCGTCTCTGCGAGAGCTCGGGCGTTATCCACAACGGCTTGCCCGTAAGCCTTATAGTCGTCTCTCATTGCTTCGCCGAAGCAGATGGCTTTTCCCGCAATCACATGCATGCGCGGCCCTCCTTGCGGTGCAGGAAAAACGCTTCGGTTGATATTCTTTAAATGGTCTTCCTTGCACAAAATGAGTCCGCTTCGTGGACCCCTGAGCGTTTTATGAGTGGTGGTCGTCACAAAATCAGCGTGCGGCACGGGACTATTGTGAACCCCTGCTGCGACCAAACCGGCGTAGTGAGCCATATCAACCAGCAGTAGGGCTCCGACTTCATTCGCAATTTCCGCGAAGCGATCGTGTGGAATTTCTCGAGGATAAGCACTGGCGCCCGCGACAATCAGTTTTGGACGATGCTCGCGTGCCAACGACACGATTTGATCAAAATCGAGTCTGTGGGTTTCAGCGTCTACACCGTAGGAATGAAAATCATAGAGTTGCCCGCTGATGTTCAATTTCATTCCGTGTGTCAGGTGACCTCCCTGTGCCAAATCAAGCCCAAGAACCGTGTCACCCGGTTTCAAGCAGCTTAGATAGACAGCTGTGTTGGCCTGCGAACCGCTGTGTGGTTGCACATTGGCCGCTTCGGCGCCGAATAACTCTTTCGCACGATTGATTGCCAAAGTTTCAATCACATCCACATGGTGGCAACCACCGTAGTACCTGCGGCCTGGATAGCCTTCAGCGTATTTATTGGTAAGGATGCTGCCCGCAGCTTCCATGATTGGCAAGCTTGTGTAGTTCTCGCTGGCGATCATTTCTAGTCCGTCCTGTTGACGTGCTGCTTCATCTTGGATCGCTTCCCAAACTTCTGGATCTTGCTCAGGCAAAGAATTCATTCGATTTCGTTTTTCTGTGAGGATACGGTGGATCGATTTATAAGTGACGGAGCCAATTTGCGAGATGATTTCCGACACCGTTTCTAATTCTCGACTTGAGAATACGAATCGTCAATGTCCGCCGACCGAACATCTTGCTCTCCGGCGGCAGAACCGCAGTTAGCGAACATTTTCAACTCAATTTTTTCCCTATCCACTTTCGATTGCTGCCTGGGGTCGATTCTCCCTGTCAGGTCACCACCAACCCTTGGAAATGCACTGCGGGCATCCTTGGAACGTTTCTATGGGCGGAGCTATTGATTTCAAGGTCTGTCTGTAACGAATACGTCCCTCTTCCCATGAGAATTTGCAGTTCGATTTCCAGCTGCAATTCCTCCAGATATTGAGCTTACTGCTGCTGGGGGGGCTTGGCTGCTCCGAGCTCAGTCCGCCGAAACCTTAAAACTCGCTGTTTCGAAAAAAAATCGATAAGTTACCTAACTAGCCCTTTTTGAAATCGGGTGATGGTTAAGATAGAGAGAAGAATGATGCGTATTGGAGGGTGAACCTCTGCTCGATTTGAGCATGCGAGCCGTGATCGTTTCCGAATCATCGCTCTTCTCGAATAAGACCTACCAAGGCTTGGGCTGTGAAAGATCGGCTTTCGAAGGAGATGAGTCCATTCATCCGGTGAAGTACAGCCACCAATACGCAGTTCAGAAAGCAAATACTCGGTTCGAGCCGAGAATCACCAGATTCCCGCCCGGGTTCCGATTTTAACGGCTACCCGATGATCGAATAAGCATGAACCGTGACTTTTGCACACCCAGCTGACGAGGGTGACCTAACGTTGAAGGATACCATTCCTCCCAGAAATAGAAGAAACATGAAAAAGCTTCATCTTATTGCAGCACTCGCCTTACTTTCCCTGTTGGGGCAAAAGTCTGCCTTCGCTGCTCTACCCCCGTTTGATCAGATCTCACAAGGGTACACCCAGGTGCCCGTGACTGGTCAAAATAGTCCGCGAGGTTTATTCAGCCTCTGGTCGAAGAAAGCCGATGCACAATTGCTCGGTGAGTTACCCAAAAGTTTTGCTGGTAAGCAATACTTTATCGCTTTGACCGTGAGCAGCGGCGACAAGTACGCCGGTTTGCAATCCGGTGACTGGGTTGTGGAATGGAGGCGTTACGGTGATCGCCTTGCTTTGGTTGCACCCAACCTTGATATTCGGGCGACGGGAGATGCAGAGAGCAAAGCATCGGTAAAACGATTGTTCACCGATCAAGTGCTTCTGGATATACCCATTGTCGCAATGGGACCTTCCGGTGGGCCCGTTATCGATTTGGATTCTCTCCTAGTTGGCAATGCCACACGGTTCTTCGGATCCTCGGTACGCGTCACCAACTCACGGATCTCCAAACTAGCCTCGGCAAAAGTTTTCCCGGAGAATGTGGAAGTCGCTTTCGAGATCGTTGGCAGTAGTGGACGATTCCAAACGATCCATTACTCTTTCAGCGAAGTTCCTTCGGCGTCCTCAGGGTTCAAGCCTCGTATCGCAGATGAACGCGTTGGATACTTCACCACCGCGTTTTCTGATTTGAGCAAATATACTGACGATGAAACCCGAGTTCGGTACATCAATCGTTGGCGTCTTGAAAAGCGGGACCCTTCATTGAAGAAGAGTCCCCCGAAAGAACCTATTCGATTTTATGTCGAGCATACTGCTCCCGTTCGATATCGACGGTGGATCAAAGCTGGCGTTGATTATTGGAACAAAGCGTTCGAAAAAGTCGGTTTAGTGGATGCGATTGTCATCGAGTATCAGGATGGGGTCAGCAAAGCACATATGGAGAAGGATCCAGAGGATGTGCGATACAACTTCATTCGCTGGCTGAACAATGATATTGGAACGGCAATTGGTCCGAGCCGAGTTCATCCGATGACGGGACAGATCTTGGATGCCGATATCATTCTCACCGATGGATGGATTAGGCATTTCAATTTCAATTATGAAGACTTGATGCCCAAATTGGCGATGGAAGGTGTGTCCGCTGAAACACTGGCGTGGCTCGGAAAACACCCGACATGGGACCCTCGAGTACGAATGGCACCTGCTGAGCAGGCCAACTTTCTTCGGGATAAGTATTCTAAAGAAGCTTACAAGCCGATGGCTGGGTTTGGGTTAGCCCAAGCCGATCCAACTCTTCTGGGAGACGATGAGTTTGATGGGCTTTATGGGCGAGTGAGCCAAAAGAATGGACTGTGTATGGCAGCAAGTGGCCGAAGTCTTGATCTCGCACTGACCCGAATGAATTGGGCGCTCACACTCATCGAGGCTGAAAACGCTGACAAGAAGAAGGCTAAGAAAAAGAAAGAGCAGGAATCGGAAGAGGAGGAAGCAGCCGATTCCGATGAAGGAGAATCTGAAGAAACCACGGCAGAAGAAGATTCTGAGGAAAAAGAATCCGAAGAAGAAGGGAAAGACGACAAAGCCGTTGAGGCGGACCTACTTGATGGTATGCCAGAATGGTTTGTTGGCCCATTGCTTGCTGATCTTGTCGCCCACGAAGTAGGGCACACGTTGGGGCTTCGCCATAACTTCAAGGCCTCTGCTCTGTTCACACTCGATGAGATCAATAGTGAAGAGGTGAAAGGAAAGAAACCCATCACCGCTTCGGTAATGGACTACTCACCGATCAACTACCGCTTTGAGTCGGGAGAGGTGCAAGGTGACTTCGCGATGATCGATATTGGACCCTATGATTTTTGGGCCATCGATTACGGATACACTTTTGATGAAGGTCGCCTTCCAGAAATCCTCAAGCGATGCAGCGAACCAGAATTGCAATACGCAACCGACGAGGACACTTCGGGTCCGGATCCGTTGGCTCGACGTTATGACTTCTCGAAGGATCCACTGGATTATGCTCAGGAGCAAATGCGACTGGTCAATCTTTACCGTGAACGCATTCTGTCGAAGTTTGTCAAAGACGGTGACAGTTGGGCCAAAGCTAGGCGAGGTTATGAGCTGACACTTAGTCTGCAAACACGCTCCGCGAGTATGATGGCGAACTGGATCGGCGGTGCTTTTGTCAATCGCGACAAAAAAGGGGATCCAGGTAATCGGGCACCTGTCGAAGTCGTTCCACCTGAGCAACAGCGAGCAGCATTGGGTTTTGTTATCGAGAACACATTCCGTGATGAAGCCTTCGGGTTAACCCCCGAGTTGCTGGAGAGAATGAGTGTTGACAAGTGGCTTGATGGGGGTTCACGATCTTCGATGTCCAATGAAGCGACTTGGCCGATACATGACCGAGTGCTCGGCGTGCAAGCTTCGGCTCTGACTTGGTTAATGAATCCGACTACTTTACGTCGTGTTTATGACAATGAAATGCGTCTTCCGGCAGATCAAGATACCTTGACGCTGCCCGAGCTTCTCTCCGCAGTGAGTAATGAAGCTTGGTCGGAACTGGAGGGTGATTGCCCGGATAATCGATCAGCTCGACAGCCAATGATCTCGTCTCTTCGTCGAAACCTGCAACGAGAGCATATGCAGCGTTTGGTCGATCTGATTTTGGAATCCTCGAATGACACTGCTGCTTTCAACGCCATCAGCAACCTTGCTCGAATGGAGCTGCGTTCATTGATTTCGAAGATTGCCGACAGTCTAGAGCGTTGTGGCGATAAGATGGACGCCTATTCCAAAGCCCACCTTGCTGAAACCGTTCAGCGAGCCGAAAGGGCATTGGAGGCGGGCTACACCTACGGGGGTAATGCTGCACAGGCACCCGTCATGATGATGCTAGGTCGTGAAGAAATATCTCAGAACTAGTACGGTATTATCATTCTTAGAAGGCGAGAAGAATTTTCTTCTCGCCTTTTTTTATGGTGATTCGATTCTGCGAATGATGCTTTCTACGGCGCGGCGTTCTGGCTCCAAAAATCGATTAAAAGGTGGAGCAAGTTGATCACTACATAGATTGAGAATCGATAGAGCGCTCTTGGTGGCTTTTATAAAACGGCTCGCGTATTTACCCACACAATAGATTTGTTGCAGTTTTTCAATGCGTTGATTCAGGACTTCAAGCCGATCCTGATCGCTGTCAACGGCGGCTTGATACATAGCCACGAAAAGTTCGGGAAAGATATTTGCGCCACCGTTGACTCCTCCGTCACCGCCCAATGAGATGGCTCTTGAGGTGAGGTGTTCTGGGCCAATCATGATGGACCAGTCTGGGCGTATATCCTTTAGCTTCAGAAGTTTCTGGAAGTAATCGAGGTCACCGCTACTATCTTTCATGCCGATGATTTCGGTGCATGAGGCAAGTTTGGTGATTGTGTCTACCTCAAACCAGACCTTCGTCATGCTTGGCATGTTGTAAAGCATCAGCGGTAATGGTGACTCTGCAAGGAAACTTTCCACGTATTGGATTAGCTCAGTCTGACCAGCGGGAAAATAGTAGGGTGTTGTGAGTACTGCTGCATCCGCTCCAGCGTCTCGTGCCACCTTGGAGAGGTCTAAACTTTCCACCATTGAGGTATCTGTTACACCGACGAGCACCGGGATGGCTTGACGTACCTCGCTGCAAACTAATTGAATGAACTCCCGGCGCAGACGATAACTCAAACTGGGAGCTTCGCCCGTTGTGCCAAGGATAAAAATACCGTGTACACCTCCTCCGATAACATGCTCCAGAAGCTTTTTTGTTCCATCTCGATCCAGTCGATCTCGATCGAGTAGTGGTGTGACGAGCGGCGGGATAATACCGTGATATCGAGGGCTGTTGCTTTGCTGGTTGGTATTCATGCTTAAACGTTCATCCATGCAGCTTTGTAGTTGAGTCCAAGGTTGATGATGCGTTGCAGAAGCGCCTCGTAAGACATACCTGTCGACTCGGCTGACTCTGCGAAATCTTCACCAAACTCAAT
>JAAXIK010000535.1 GCA_012270385.1 Rubripirellula sp.
ATTGAAATCCCCTGCAAAATCGAGGATGTGGGTGCGTTAACACCGAATCAGTTCCAGCCCGGTATTTTCTCTGCCGCAACCGGCCTCGCCTCGTTCCAAGCGGTTGAATTGGCAATTCAACATGCAATGAACGGGACCGTCGACGCGATAGTCACCGGCCCGATACAGAAAGAGGCATGGAAAGCAGC
Organism: Rubripirellula sp.; assembly: GCA_012270385.1. Taxonomy (GTDB): domain Bacteria; phylum Planctomycetota; class Planctomycetia; order Pirellulales; family Pirellulaceae; genus Rubripirellula. The sequence goes on from JAAXIK010000535.1 coordinate 189, forward strand.
CGGCATTAGCTATCCCGGCCACACCGAGTTATTAGCTGATCGAACGCAAACCGCTGATTTCTGCATGATGTTGACGAGTGACGAAATCTCTTGCTGCCTCGCCACCATCCACATCCCGCTTGCCGATGTGCCCAAGTCCCTGAGTATCGAGGTGATCGAGAACGCTATTCGTCACGCCTCTAAAGCGCTGTGCCGAAAACTGGGACGGCCAGCCTCCATCACCGTCTGTGGTCTCAATCCTCACTCGGGCGAGAATGGACAGTTTAGCTACGGAGAGGAAGATCAAGTCATTCGCCCTGCGATTGATCGCGCCAAGGAATCCGGAATCCAAGTCATCGGGCCGGTCCCTCCAGACACAGCCTTTACTCCGCGAGTTCGAAACGAGACGGATTGCTACGTCTGCATGTACCATGACCAAGGGTTAATCCCCCTGAAAGCGTTATCCTTCGATGACGCGGTCAATGTCACCCTGGGGCTACCCATCATCAGGACGAGTGTCGATCATGGAACCGCCCTCGATCTTGCCTGGGAAGGGCGAGCGAGCCACACGAGCATGGTAGCAGCAATCCATTTCGCTCTGGAAACCTCAAGAGTGAAGAACAGCAACTTCAATCCTCAGGACGGTCGAGCCAATTTCTGATCACCCTCCACTACCGTCGAACACTCATGCTGCTGGAAATGAAGATCAGCTGCGCGATACATGGGGGTCGCCCATTGAACCGCGTTTGCAGCGATCAGCGATGCGGTTTGCCGGAGAGGTGATCTGCCTCGTCATGATCTTCTTTGCCTTCGCTGGTGACCCAGCACCGATGGTGAATGAATCCCATTATCTAGTCAAAGCAAAGAGTTACTGGGAGCCTGATTGGTGCGAGAACGACCTCTTTGTTTCCTCGGGTAAGGCACACGTTACGTTCTATTACACGATTGGCTGGTTCACCCAATTTTTCTCACTCAAAACCACTGCTTGGATAGGGCGTTTTCTGGGTTGGAGCCTCATTGCAATCGGGCTCACACAACTCGCTCAAGCCCTATTCCGACGCCATTATTGCTCGATCCCAATGGCGATCGTCTGGATGGCTGCAATCGACTATGGAAACCTCGCAGGTGAATGGGTCATCGGAGGAATCGAGGGAAAAGTGCCCGCGTTTGGCTTTGTACTGCTTGCTTTGGCACAAATGGTCCAGCGTCGCTGGCAACACACGTGGATCCTACTCGGCTGCGCTTCGGCATTTCATGTCCTCACGGGGGGCTGGAGTGTGGTTGCTGCTATGGTGGCGTGGCTAGTCACCGAGCGAAAAGCCAACGTACCGCATCGACTACTGAGCTGGCAGCTTTTTCTCGGTGGCCTAATCGCACTCTTTGGGCTCATCCCCGCCTTGGCGCTGCAAAGAGACGTCAATCCAGAAGTGAGTGCGAAGGCGGCGAGGATTTATACTTTTTATCGCCTCCCACACCACTTGGTTCCGTCCAGCTTCCAACTCCATTGGTACCTTCGACATGGAGCCCTGATCCTATCCACGCTCGTTCTGGTGAAGCAATCCCGCCTCCGCGTTCTGCATTCACCTCTGGCGATCTATACAGCCTCGGCCCTGGGGTTGAGCGTTATCGGTTTAATCATTGGCATGACCATTGAATGGTCACCTAACCTTTCGGCAAAACTACTACGGTTCTATTGGTTCCGCCTCTCAGACGCCATGCTACCTTTATTCTTTTCCACAATGGTCACCCACTCATTGCTATCCAAACGTCCAGGATTCTTCAGAGTGGCTTGCATCATTACCTTGATGGCTGCGGCCCTGCTTTCCTACCGAGCCATCAACCAAAGCCGATTGAACCTGCCTCCTGCAGTAACCCATCGGATACTCGGCTTTGATCCCTCGGCGACGCGAACAGAACAACAGCAGGCGTTTAAGGATTGGCTAGCGGTTTGCAGCTGGGCAAGACATTCTTCGGAGCCCTCAGAGGTATTTATCACACCCAGGCATCAGCAAACCTTCAAGTGGTACGCAGAACGAGCTGAAGTCGCCAACTGGAAAGATGTCCCGCAGGATGCGGCTTCGCTTGTTCAATGGTACGAACGTTTTCAAGCTCTCTATCCACAACGACTCGGTAACACTCGAGTAACCATTCAGTACCCTACACTGCGCGAATTCCGAAAGAAGTACGGAGCTCGTTGGATGATCGTCGATCGGCGCATCGTCGGTGAACACCTTCCTCTGGTTCGGGTGTATCCTGTGGGCGAACAACAAAATCAAACTTTCGCCGTTTACGAATTACCGACACCCTGATGCTCAGATCTGCACTGAAGCAATCTGCCGTCAATCGGGAAATGGTTTAGCGAAGAAAGGCGCACTACCCGCAGAGACGATCAAGCCTCGGGAACACGACGTTTAATTCGAATTTCTATGTCCTCGAGACGTCGCTCACGGAGATCACTGTCCTGCTCTTCCTCGATGTCTTCGAGATTCTTATCCATGAGCTCTGGAGTTGGATCCATCTCCTCGAATTCCTCCGAGGAAGAATCTCCTTCGAAGCCCGGCAGCCGATCTGGATCCTGGGTACCCTCAGATGACTGCTTCATCCGCTCCATGACGTCTGGAGTTGGCGGATCTTCTCGCTCCACCAAGGCGGCGACCTTCGCGCCACCGGGGTCAAATACACTCCCCACACGGCCTGAGTCACGCTGGGTACGCTGCCAAGCCCCACCGTAAGCTGGGTAGTCCAGATCATGAGTGTCCAAGCAAATACGGCAGCCACCAAGTGGTAACAGGGAAAATGCCAGCGAAAAGATGGAGACCGAATAGAAAAAAGACTTCATGAACAAATCTCATCAATCTGAGATAACGAGGCACGAAAGGGTAACTCCTTCTCCAACAGTATCGGCAACGGACCCATGTGACTTTAGGCAAGTTTTGCGGACTGCAGGGATTATTCGGCCTCTTCGCCGCAATTTCATTCCTCAACCCTCGACACAACGGGCCAAACGGCGAACAGGCCCATCCCAGCGGAGTTTGGGCTTTGCAAATAGGCGTAAAATGGGCAGTATGTTGGCCAACGAGCAGCAAAAAGCGAACTCCCTGCGGAAAATAACATTAGCGGGAGCTATCCTGATCCAATGAGATCTCTGAAAAATCCAATGAGTAACCATGGGCACTGATCAGCCAACCCCTCTACCTGAAGAACCTCAATCAAGGGCTGTGTCCGCGGTATCGGTCGTTCCTGGAGCCCCGGTGACCGGGACGGTTCAACCCCCTGGCAGCAAAAGCCTGACCAATCGAGC
>JAAXIK010000437.1 GCA_012270385.1 Rubripirellula sp.
CTCCACTGTTGAGCGAAATGACCCGATGTTTTTACTCAAGAATTCTTGCTGTTGGTGGAGTGGACAATCTTGGCCTTATGCCACCACGCAAACCCTGAAGGCGTTAGCCAACTCCCTACAAGATGGGAATCAAACCATTTCAAAAGACGATTACCTGAGTCTACTCACTACCTATGCGCGGTCGCATCGCAAGAATGGAAAACCCTACCTCGCCGAAGCTCTGCACCCTGACACCGGATCCTTTGAAGGCCACGATGGATACAACCACTCCGAACACTATCTTCATTCGGGCTACTGCGACCTGATTGTCACAGGTCTAGTCGGTTTGATTCCGAGGAGCGATGCCACTCTGCAAATTCATCCGCTGGCTCCGGAAACGCTCGAATATTTTGCAATCGACGCCTTGCCATACCGAGGACATCTACTGAGCATTCTCTGGGACGCCGAAGGAAAAAGATACGACTTCGGCAGGGGACTCCACATTTTAGTCGATGGCACGCGAATAGGCGGATCAGCGACCCTGAAGCCATTGTTACTCGAGAATGTCATCCCGCAATTGGATCAACCCCAAGTCAGTGCAGCGGATCCCCAACGTGTCGTTCCCACCAACTTTGCTGTCAACAACGATGGAACCTACTACCCTCGCATCACGGCCTCCTACACTGCTCCCAATACCTCACTTTCAAAGGTGAATGATGGGAATTTATGGTACTTGCTCCATCCACCCAATCGATGGACATGTGAAGGGTCCCCCAATGAAAAGGATTGGATAGAGATTGACCTCGGGCAACCTCGTCTCGTCCACTCCGTAAAAATTTATCCGCTCGACGACAGCGAAAAACAGCTCACCTCCGTCACTGTGCCTGAACAAGTGGAACTCCAACAGTGGAACCATGGTGTTTGGGAAGCCCTCCAATTCAGCTCCAGCCCCCAATCTCTTGTTGGTCAACGGAGCAATGAACTGACCTTTGCTCCCACTCAGCTTCGCAAACTGAGATTGACCTTCCTACACTCCGACAATCGTCACACTGGACTCACCGAGTTGGAAGTATGGGGTGACACAAGGTTACCTGTTGAGAGCCCACCACCTCCGGCAGGCAATCTCGCCTATCGTCACCCTGACTCGGAATACCCAAAGGCTTCGTGTAGTTACCATGATCGGTTCGGTGGATTACCAGGCTCAGCGATCGACGGGATCACGAACTTCTTACCCTCACCCATAAATCGGTTGACCAGTTACCAATCACCCAATGAACAAGATTGGCTGCAAATCGATTTTGGAGAACCCACAACCTTTCGAAAGGTCGACTTGGCCATCTATGATGATCGTGGTGGGGTACAGAGGCCGACTCGATACGAAATCGAAGTATGGAAGGATTCAAGATGGGAGAGAATCGAAGACGTCAAACGCTCTACCGAAGAACCGATGGGCAGCCAATGGAACACGATCTCTTTTGCTCCGCAAACCGCGGAGAAGATGCGTGTGGTCTTTTACAATCGAGGACGAGCAAGAAGCGGCGGTAGTGACGGGATGCTATGGAACGACTAACGCAGATTCCGAAGGGTTTGCTCAGCGGGTTGATCACCAGTCCGCTTATAAAATCGGGGCGTTGGGAATCGCGGACAGACAAAAACCCGAGACTACAGGCTATCCATCCACTCAATCGCTTCGGCCTGCCATTGATCCCACATGGGACCTTGGTATCCATTCAAGCCATGCCCACCCGAGGGAAGCTCTAGCAACTTGGCTGTAATTTTCTTTTCTTGCAATGCTTGGTAAAGCATTCGACTATTCTCGATGGGAACAGGTCGGTCATCCAAAGCATGGTCAATAAAAATCGGTGGCGTCGCGCCGGTTACCTGCCGCTCATTGGAATAGTCTTCCACAAGTTCAGGAGATGGCTCCGGCCCTAATAAATTGGTCCGACTCCCCCGATGGGTGAACTCCATCATCGTCACCACCGGATAGATAAGCACAGCAAAGTCAGGCCGACAACTAAGCTGAGAAATCGAGTCATCGATCGTAGCGGGCGGTTCACCAAAATGGGTTGCAACCGTGGAGGCTAAATGTCCGCCGGCAGAAAACCCCATGATTCCAATGCGATCTTCACGAACGCCCAGTCCCGCAGCTTTGGACCGCACAAGACGAACCGCCCTCTGAGCATCGATTAACGGAACCGCATGGCGTTGCTTAGGCAAGCGATACTCGAGCACAATCCCGGTAATCCCAAACTGCCCCAACCACTTCGCTATGCCGTGTCCCTCCGGTCCAACAACCAGTCCGCCGTAACCTCCACCCGGACAAATCACAACTGCCGTTTGATCGAGTTCATGGTGCGATGAAGTCCCTTCGGGTCGGTGAATGGTGATGTAGGCATTCTCATCCTTTGTGCTGTCCATCTGCTGACCTCCCACCGGGGCGACATTTTGCCAAAGTGCGAATCTTTCCGGATTCGTTTCCGTCACAGGATCTTCCCCCATTGCACGGGAATCAGAATGCATCTTGAAAAGGGAATCCGCTGTCGGTACCAAAAGGTTAGCCAAAACGACAGAAACAATTCGAAACATGAACATCTTCCTTTCGGTATTCTGATCGAGAAAAATCAACTCACTAGGAGGCCACCTCATTGGAAAAGAGCTGCAATATGAAAACTCGCTTCCGTCCGCCAACTCTTAGTCATTGACCTGAAGGGGGCATCATCAGCTAGACTACCATGAGCGATATGGCATTGCCTATCGTTACCTGGGTAAATGCGAGTTAGAGTGAAGCGGATGATCTTCACTCGATGGATCCCAGCACAATTCGTCTCAAGCTGTATTTTGTACCTTCGAACTTCTGAACCACAACGGGATCTGGCCGATGAAAAAAATACTTCGTGGGGCAGTACTTACCTTTATCGTCCTCTGCGTCTTAATTGCAGCGGCAGCGTTCACAGCGAAATCAACCACGGAGAGTGGACTGCTACGGTTGCGAAAAGAAATTGTTGATGCAGGGGACTATCTGGACATTGAAGACTATCCTCTGCCAGAGGTTCAAGAAAAAGAGAATGCCTACGGTCATCTAATGAGTGTGGGAGATGAACTTGAATCGGCGCAGTCGGAGATCGAGGCTGCTAAGCTTGATAAGGTTTACGATACGAAGGAAAAAATTTCTCTCAGTGAAAACGAGTCTCAAGCTCTCAATCAAATTCTCAACCAATACTCATCTTTAAACGAACAGCTTTTTCTTGCATCAGAATGCTCTGGGTTCCGCGCAGAATTTGACCCGCAAGATGGGTTCGCCGCAGAACTCCCGCACCTGATGAACCTTCGGCTCGCATGCCGTTTCCTCTCCTTTGCCGCCATCACCAAAGCAAATCCAGGGGGGGGTGGCACGGCTCTCAGGCATTTCGCAGCGATCGTCACGCTAGGGTTGGGAGCGGCTTCGGCACCCGGGTGGGTAGGGTC
>JAAXIK010000553.1 GCA_012270385.1 Rubripirellula sp.
TGGGTGTTCCCTCTGGGACTGAACTCTCTCGCGATAACGCCGCAACGACCCAACTTGATCCGCTCGTCCTCCAACGCCTGCCCGCGGCGATGGCTGAAGGACCGTGTAATCCCTCAAGCCTTCATAGGCGGGGGAGGTCCGCACGACAATTGGTAGAAACAGCCACCGATCAAATAGGAAATTGCCTAGGTACGGCTTTGGATCTCCCCGGAGGTGCCCGAATGATCTACACCGGGAGCGGCACGGAGGCAAATAACCTGATACTCCGTGGTCTCACAGCCTCGAGATTTATCCTTAGTAAAATTGAACATCCTAGTGTTCTAGCGGTTGGAAAATGGCTTGAGATTCAGGGAAAAAAAGTAGACTGGGTGCAGGTCAATCGCTCCGGTGAAGTGTGTCTAGAGAATCTGTCCGAGCTTCTAAAGCACGACTCACGCGAGCCAACCTTAGGTTCGATCATGTGGGCAAATAATGAAACTGGAGTGATTCAACCGATCGATGAGGTGGCTCTATTGTGTCGCCAAAATAATGCCAAATTTCATGTGGATGCCACGCAATGTGTTGGGAAAATACCAATTCAATTGGACACCAGCTGTTTGAGCTCTATCTCCTTTTCCGCTCATAAATTTCACGGTCCACCAGGCGTCGGAGCATTATGGCTTGCTCCGGGTGAATCACTGGAGCCGATAATGTTCGGAGGAGAACAACAGCTGGAAAGTCGTCCCGGAACAGAACCTGTTGCACTGATCTCGGGAATGGGGGAAGCGATCGATATCGCCTGCAAAAACATGCCCCAAACAGATTCGCACTGTAAATCGTTGCGAAACCATCTTGAAAATTCATTACTCAAGTGCTTTTCCAGCTTGGTAATTCAGGGAATCGATTCCCCTCGAATTTCCAGCACAAGCTGTGTTTCCTTCCTAGGGGCTGATCGACAAGCGATGCTTATGGCTCTAGACCTTGAAAATATTGCCTGCAGTAGTGGATCTGCTTGCAGCAGTGGTAGTAGTCCTCCTAGTCACGTACTGCAAGCAATGAGATGTTCCGAAGAGGAGATCCAATCCTCAATTCGATTTGCTGTTTCGAAGTTTTCCACACGGGAAGAAATTGACATCGCTGTAGAACGCATCTCCCGTGTTTACAGTAGGTTACGGCGTTAATTATTTGTGGAAAAATACAGTTTTTACTCGATCGAAACCATCAGTAAGCGTAAGCTAAGAATTGACTAAGCGACACATTATGATTTCGATTTAAAGTAGGCGAATCCATGACCGATCCCTCGAGTCAACCGAATAGTCGACTCGATTCGATCCCCATAGAAACACCATTAGATTGGAACCGCCTTCGCGATGTTCCTCAGTCCAACCCCATTCTGCCCTACTTTATTACGGGTTCGGAAAATCGGTTAACGGCGTTCGTGAACCAATCGATAGAACACGTGTTTCCAAATGGCAATCCAATCCTGCTCACAGGTCCTTCAGGATCTGGCAAAACAGCGATGGTCATCCATCTCGCGAAAAGATTGCAAGAGATAGCACCTAACGGCAAGTCGTTCAAACGAGCTACCTCATCTGCAGATCAAGACGTACAGGATTCGGTTGATGTACTTTACATGTCTTCAGATGACTTTCATCGGGAATACACGGAAACGGTAGCGGCTGATGTACTGCAGACTCTGCGTGAAAAAATCCAAAACGCATCAATCTGGATCTTGGAAGATTTACAACATCTCCAAAATAAACGCACCTCACAGGAAGAACTTGCATTACGCATCGAAGCGAGAACACTGACCGAAAAACCTACGTTGTTAACCTGTATTAAGCGGCCATCGGAATTCAGTGGCATGAGAGATGATTTTTCAAGCCGCTGCCTCACGGGTATCACACTCCCTCTCACACTTCCAGGTTACGACGCTCGAAAACAAATATTGATGGAGCTTTCTATCCATCACGAAGTGAATTTGAATGATGAATTAATATCAATGCTGCTACTAAATATTGAAGCAGATGTCTCAGTAAGGAAGCTCGATAGTCTCATTCGGTCCATCAGTTTATGGTGTCGAATGCATCAATCCTCGCCTACTTGCGAAGCAATCAAGCTGGCGGTGGAATCAGGCGCAAAGACGAAGAATATTTCCTTGTCGAAGATCACAAGTGCTGTGGCGAAGCACTTCAAAATCAGGAGCTCGGAAATACGCAGTGGCTCCCGAAAACAAAAATTGGTTCGAGCTAGATCACTTGCCATGCTTTTAGCTCGCCAGCTAACCACGAAAACCATGTTGCAAATTGGTAATTTTTATGGGGGCCGAGATCACACTACCGTCCTCCATGCATTGCGTTCCACTGAGGAAAAATTAGCCAAGGATTCACAACTCGCTCATGCATTAGATTCCATCAAAGATCAGCTCAGCAGATAAACGTCATCATTCTGGAAATTAACACAGCAAAATGTGATGGAAATCGATGGGAAAATAGAATTTTTGTCTGTGGATAACTTGATGAAAATCTGATTCACATCGTTGATTTTTCTACCCTCTCCGATGGTCCCCTTCGAGAACCCTATTGAATGATTGTTGGAGTTCAGGGCTATCTGCAACAATAAACACAGCTTTATGGACAACTTTTCCACTGTGGATTGTTTTCCTTAAACCTATGTCACAAATACACTTAGGATCACGGTCAATCCAATGAATAACATTATTCTTAATCGCATTAAGACGATGACGTTAAATATTTTTACTTAAGTAAATCACTTCATCGGCAGGATCATAAAAACTGTAGATTGGAGCACTTAGACGGGTGCCAAGGAGTGAATAGCATGGTCATACTAGGTGAACGAAAAACGTGAACCTATCCGTGACCAAACGCTCCTGATTGCAAGTTTCATGAAGATCATTTGCCAACGCGAATCGTTAACCAACGCTTTCACTCTTGCTGCTAGTATCGCACCGACCAGATCTCCCAAAGAGATTCTGATGAATGTGAAGCTTGTTGCAGCCAACAATCGAATTGTTTTGACAGCAACCGATATGGAAGTCGGCATTCGACTCGATGTTGAAGAAGGTATTGAAGTGGAGGGAGAGGGTACGGCTTTACTTCCGGTTCAGCGGACCATGGCGATTCTTCGGGAAAGCAATGATCCCACTTTGACGCTTGAAACCGACCAGTCTGGTATTCGGATTAGTGGAACGAGAAGTAAGTTCCGCCTACCAGGAGGGAACCCGGATGAGTTTCCTAGTGTCAGTGGATTCGAAGAAGATAAATACCACGTCATTCCAACACGACTTTTCCGTGAAATGGTCAAACGAACGGTTTTCGCTACGGACTCCGAGAGTAGTCGATTCGCGTTGGGAGGCGTACTTCTAGAATTGGAGAGTGAGAAAGTAATTGCCGTTGGTACCGATGGCCGCCGTCTTGCTCGAATGGAAGGTTTGGGACAGGCAGTTGGTGATCATCAAACGAGCGGGGCAAGTACGATCGTTCCCACACGAGCGATTCAGTTGATTGAACGTGCGTTAAATGATCAAGATGAGTCAGTGGACGTTGCGGCGAGGAATAATGATCTGCTGGTTCGTACTCCCAGGGGAGTGATTTATTCGAGGCTTGTCGAAGGAAGATATCCAAACTGGAGACAGGTATTTCCACAGCGGGAAAGTGCTGTGCAGATTGATATGACAGTGGGTCCACTCTACTCAGCTTTAAGACAGGCAGCGATCGTCACAGATCATGACAGCCGTGGTATTGATTTCACTTTTGCTGATGGAACTTTGAAGATGGAAGCCAATACTGCCGAAATTGGTGAATCACAAATTGAACTTCCCATCGCTTACGACGGTGATCCGATCACACTCACATTAGACCACCGTTACGTGGCAGACTTTTGTAAGGTCTTGGATAATGAGCTTACTTTCATTATGGAGATTGAGTCTGCGTCCTCACCGGCGTTACTGCTGACTGACGATGGTTATGGATACGTGATCATGCCCATGGCAAGAGACCGTTAAGCCTGTGGCGTTTGGACATAAAGAAACCCTGCCAGTTGAGGCAGGGTCTCTGAATTCTGATCAAGTCTTGCTCGTCAATTAAGCTTCTTCTGATGTCTCACCGGAGCCGACCTCTACTTTTTCGTCTGCTTCCGGAAGACCTCTGGATTCACCTTTAAAGTCCAATCGGATCAACTTGACTTTGCAGCTTTTTGGACCGACTATCTTTCCATCATCTTTGATCGAAACCTTTGATGTGGGGATCTGTTTCCCGTCTTCATTTTCTGCAATCACATCGACGACGATGGTGTCATGGTTTTCAAATGCACCCCTGAGTAATTCTTCACTCAGCGGATCTTCGATTCTCTGCTCCAGAGCTCGGCGTAGAGGACGAGCACCGTAATCGAGGTTACTCCCCTTCTTAACCAAGAACTCTTTTGCCAGATCGGTCAGTTCGAGGTTCAGTCCTCTCTCCAGAAGACGCTGCCTAACCTTTGCCAATTCAAAGTCGATAACGCCTTTCAAGTCGTGGTTGGTGAGATGCCTGAAAATGATCGTATCATCGAGTCGATTCAGGAATTCTGGCCGGAAGACTCTCTCAATCTGATCCATGACTCTCTGTTTCATGGAATCATAGCTCGCATCATCATCTGGTTTCTGGAAGCCGAATGAGGATTGATTCTTAATCGCTTCAGCCCCAGCATTCGTTGTCATGATGAGGATGGTATTACGAAAATCTACATTGCGACCAAAGGAATCAGTCAATCGACCTTCTTCCATGACCTGAAGCATCATATTGAAAACATCGGGATGAGCTTTCTCGATTTCATCGAAGAGAACAACAGCGTAGGGTCGCCGACGAATCTTCTCGGTGAGTTGTCCACCCTCTTCGTAGCCAACAAAACCGGGAGGCGCTCCAATCAGCCGACTCACGTTGTGTTTTTCCATATACTCACTCATATCAATATGAACGAGTGCATCAGAGTCCCCAAAGAGGTATTCGGCTAATGATTTGGCAAGTAACGTTTTTCCCACACCGGTGGGGCCTGCAAAGATAAAGCAACCGGTGGGTCGCTTCGGATCCTTCAGACCGCTGCGACTTCTTCGAACGGCCTTGGAGACCGCTGTGACAGCAGTGTTTTGGCTGACCACTCTCTTGTGTAGTTCTTCCTCCATTTTCATCAGGCGAAGACTGTCTTCCGTGGATAGTCTCGTGAGAGGAATGCCTGTCATTTTACTGACCACTTCTGCGATGATTTCCTCATCCACGACACCGTCAGTCTTCTGACTTTTATCCCGCCAATCTTGCGTGATTTGATCTTTTTTCTTGCGAAGTTTCTCAGCTTGATCACGAAGATTTGCAGCTTTCTCAAAGTCTTGATTAGCTACCGCTTCTTCTTTCTCTTTGTTGAGTTTTTCAACTTCTTCGTCGATCTCTTTTAGATCTGGTGGACGAGTCATGGTCCGAAGTCGTACACGAGCTCCAGCTTCGTCGATGACATCGATCGCTTTATCAGGTAAACACCGAGCCGTGATGTATCTCTCGCTCATCTCTACTGCTGCGACAATCGCATCATCAGTGAATTGAACTCGATGGTGTTCCTCGTAGCGTGCCCTTAAACCTTTCAGGATTTCTACGGTTTCGGTTTGCCCAGTGGGTTCCACCATAATTTCTTGGAACCTTCTGGCTAACGCATTATCCTTTTCGATGTACTTGCGATACTCATCGAGAGTGGTTGCACCAATGCATTGGATTTCACCACGTGCTAATGCCGGCTTGAGTACGTTCGCAGCATCAATTGCACCTTCTGCTCCACCTGCTCCGACCAAGGTGTGTAATTCGTCAATAAATAGGATGGTATTTTTGACTCGACGAACTTCAGTCATCACTGCTTTGATGCGTTCTTCGAACTGCCCACGGTATTTTGTGCCGGCAACCATCATTGCTAGATCAAGCACGACAATACGTTTCTCAGCTAAAATTTCTGGCACATCTCCTTCGATCACCCGCTGTGCGAAACCCTCGACGATCGCGGTTTTTCCTACCCCAGCTTCACCGAGCAAAACAGGATTATTTTTTGTTCGGCGACACAAGATTTGAATCGCTCTCTCAATTTCCCTGGCTCGGCCTATGACAGGGTCAAGCTCACCTTTCTTCGCTAACTCGGTAAGATCTCTTCCAAAGCTATCCAAGGCAGGTGTTTTACTTTTACTGGTTTTCCCGGAGGTACCACTGCTACTTTCACCTTCGCCGGAACGCCCACCACGTTCACCGACCTCTGCTCCTTCTAGTCCATGGCCCAGAAGATTGAGGACTTCTTCTCGCACGTCTTCAAGCTTCAGGCCTAAATTCATCAGCACCTGCGCCGCTACCCCTTCTTGTTCACGCAGCAATCCCAGCAGGATATGCTCAGTACCCACATAGCTATGATTAAGATTCCTCGCTTCTTCCATCGAATATTCGATGACTTTTTTGGCACGGGGTGTTTGTGGGAGCTTTCCCACCGTCACCATTTCAGGTCCGCTCTGTACTAGTTTCTCTACCTCAAGTCGAATTTTTCGGAGATCGACTTCTAGGTTTTTCAGGACATTAGCAGCAACTCCACTACCCTCTTTCACGAGTCCGAGCAGGATATGTTCGGTGCCGATGTATTCATGGTTGAAACGTTGCGCTTCTTGGTTCGCAAGTTGCATGACTTTTCGGGCGCGATCAGTGAATCGTTCGTACATGGTCTATCTCGTTGCGCTTCAAGTTTCGATTTTCGATCATCGGTCTAAAAACAGTCGAAAATCTGCGATTCAGTAAGGAATCTGTGGTTATTGATTTAAGTCAGGTCAGGAACCCGTTTTACTGCCAAAATGACGAGTTGTTGATTTTCTGTAGAGTTCAGCAAACTACACGCCATATGATTGCACTACGGCTACCATGTTCCTGTCCTAAAAAGCAAGTGAAAGCAGGTAAGCCGATGGTTCCCTGACCGAAATTCTATCGTTTCTCTGGGAAAACGGGGATAGGACGGGGTCCCGAGCCGGGGTCAAAAATTAAACCGATATCAATCTCTTTCTTTTATTTTTTAAACGAAAGTAATCGACATTTGGGGGGTTTGTTCATTTCAAGCAGCGTCTGGTTTGTCAGCGCCCCTTTCTTTACTGTCCGGAACGGTGTCTTGTTCACGGCTCATTTGATCCTTAATTCTTTGTTGTTCTGCTTCGATCTCAAGCCACCAACTCTCTGCAACCTCCAGTCGTCTCATCTCACGGAGAAGCAAATTAGCGGCGTCGAGTCGGCTGGTTTTGCGATACAAGCTTGCCAAAAGGAGCAGAGCGGGTGGATCCTTTGGGGCAATTGCTAGCATATCAGTGAGTAATCCCTCTGCTTCGGGGTATTCCTTTTTCAGTGTATGAGATAGGGCGGACTGAAATTGGTCCGCCGGTTGAGATTCCAATGAGGGACTCATTGCTTCAGGAAGGATCTTTAAATCACGAATGATGAATAGAAGCCAGATGGGGAATCCAATCCAGAAGATGACACCCGTCACAGAGGGCGGAAGCCACATGGGATAGATAAATCTTGAGATCAGATAGAGATTTAAGATCAAAGTAAAAGCCAGAGCATATGGAAGTGCTGAGAGTCTCCCGCACCACCAGAGTTCGGTGAGTCCTGGCCAAAAACATGTTAGATATGATTTACCGATCATCCCTCTTCCATACGCGAGGGAATCTCACAGAATCAAGATGAATTTCCTGACCTGACGTTTTCCTAACTTACTCGCACGGGTACTCCCATACCGAGGAATAAGAATTTTGCCTTTCAAAGTAGTCCAATAACTTTGCGTAGAAGGGGTTCACGGAGAGGGTAGAGCTATCGCCGATCATGATCAATTTATGTCTCGCACGAGTCATTGCCACATTTGTACGGCGTAGATCTGAAAGAAAACCAATCTGCCGATCACGATTACTCCTAACCATCGTAAGTATCACCAGATCTTTCTCCCGTCCTTGGAATCCGTCCACCGTGTCGATCTCAACGCTCCTCGACCCGAGCATATCGCGAAGAAATCGCACTTGGGCAGCATAAGGGGCGATAACCGCAATGTTATTTGGATCAACACCTGCGTTTGAGAAACGATGGACTAACTGTTTTACGAGCATTGCCTCTTTAGCGTTGAACTTACTTTCTCCCTCTTCTTCAACTTGCTCAATAAAATCGGCTCCAGCGGTGTCGATGAACAGGAGAGGACTCTCGGTGAGATCCGAAGATTCAATTGTTGGATGATCGGTTAACTTGTGATGAGCAACAGAAGGGTCAGCAATTAATTCTGAGTCATAAAAAAACTGACTAGGGAAATCCATTATTTTTTCGTGCATCCTGTACTGAACAGTCAAGCGTCGAAACACGGAACTACCTTCGCGCTCAAGTATCTCTTCCATCATTGAACGTTGCATACCTCGTGATGCCGCCTCTGCGCTCAGCACAGTGGGAGGCAATTGCTGGTGATCTCCAGCGAGAATAATTTTCTTTCCACGCAATAAGGCTTGCCACATTCCTGGTGCCGTTGCTTGGCATGCTTCGTCAATGACAACCACATCAAATTCGCTATCACTTAACAGATCATCATCAATGGTTGTGGTAGTGCAGATCACATCTGCGGTGTCGATAACATTTCGTACAATTGATTTTACCATCGAACGAATCTGACCCCTCAATTTTCCAGCTTCAGCAAAGTAATGCTTCTTTTGTTTTCTCCAATCTCTACCGCGAGAGAACTTTTGCGCTTCGCGTACCAATTCCTGTACTTCACGTCGCATCTCAAGAATGATTTGAGTATGTGGATCTCGATCCACAATTTCATCGAGGGTATGATCTCGGAGTTCGGCAAAGACTCTTGCGGGGTGACCCACCCGAATCGCCCGAATATTTAAGGAAATGAGTTTCTCGAGTAAGTTATCCACCGCGGTATTACTGGGAGCACATGCTAGAACGCGTTTTTGATTTTCCAACTCCTGAAAAATCACTTCTGCCAAAGTGGTAGTTTTTCCAGTTCCCGGTGGACCGTGAAGTATTGCGATGTCCTCCGACTCAATGGCAAAACGAACGGCAGATTGTTGAGAGTCATTTAAAAAGGATCGATATTTTAGGACTTGGTTTTTTCCCTGTGCTAACTTCGGTCGAACCAATCCAATCGCAATATCTCGCAAACGTTTGGACCGACCTTTGGCAAGTTTCGCTCTTGCCATAGCAGCCAATTGACGTCGTCGAGTCGTTTCATCCGGGGATAGATCGATACGGAAAACCTCTCCATCCGGCCACTGATCCACGGCGACTTGAATCACCTCTCTCCGTTTCGCGCTGACCACGCCTGATACCCCTCGATCATCTCTGTCTTTCAGATTGCAGATGACAACGGGAGAACCCACTTTTAATCGAATAGGCGGCAAATCACCGTGTGACTTCTTTGCGAAATCAATAAGAATGCGACCGGCCAGACCCGTCTGATGGTTCGTTATCAATAGGTCGAGTACGGTTTCACCAGATCTCTCCGCCTCCTTTGAAGATCTGATTTGACGCCGCCTTGCCATTCTCTCTTTTTCAGCAACGGCTTCCAGGTCGAGCCAATTTTCAAGTTCTTCGAAGTACTGCTCAGTATTCATGCGTGGATTATTATTCGTTGGATTCGTGTGGGCTGAGCGAGGGAAATCGAAACAGCTATTGTTCAAGAAGTCGTTCGCAGCGTTGAGGAGATACCTTCACTGACGTACCAAGTGACTGCGCAAAAAGACTGACACGAAGTTCTTCAATCATCCAACGAAATTCACTATCTGATTGTGAGATTGCGTCACAATCTGTCTCCGTTAGCGCGCTTTGCCAACGTTGCCATAGATCATTGATGACCGTTTCTGAATCCGCCATTTTCCGAGATAGTTGCGATAAGCGGTCAATTTTTATGACGATCGCCTGAAGGTAACGTGGATAGTGCGTCAACCATTTCCATGGAGTCGTTTCTAGAAATTCACCGTGGTAAAGCCAAGCCAGTTGATTCTCAATGCTGTGAAGCTGACCTTTATCATCGAGCCATTTTTTCTTTGATTCCAGAACCGTTCTTAATTCAAAATGTTGAGACACCCATAGATTGAGCCATCGTGCAATATCTTGGGAGGCCATTGACAAGCGTTGGACAGCATTAACTTTGCGAGATTCAAATTGTCTTCTTGAACGAATCAGTTCTTCATTGTCGACAAAAGCAATGCGGGCAAGCAGGTTCATCAAGCGGGAGTCAAGAGTTTTTGATGACACCACATCAGCCAATTTAATCTTGGCTTGATCGATTCCAGGCAGGTACCGGATTTGAGCACGGATTTCCTTCTGCTCAGCGAGATAAAAAAGCCTTGCAGTCGCCTCGCGTATAGATTTCTCTGCTGATTTCAGCGAAGTATATAACTCCGTGCTGACGCTCGAACCATGATCAACCCAACCAGGATAAAACCGAATGCTCATACCACTCTGATTTTTAGTGATATGTTGTGGAAAGATATCCACATCGAAGGATGTGACTTTGCTGCGACTCCAAGACTCATCTTCCGCACTAAAGTCGTTTACACGAATAGTTGTGTTCGAATCTTGGAATGACTTTTGGAGAGAAGAAAGATCTCGATCCTCAGCTATTTTCTTCCCATCGTCGTCGACAACGGTGATCATGAATTTAAGATAGTCGTCTAATTTCTCGGCTTGAAAATCAAATTCGGTGATTTCTGTTTCAGCGTATCGAGATAAAGCTTTGCACAGGGCCGGGAAAAACGATTCTTGTCGATACTGTCCTTTTAATTGTTCTGCTATGATTCGGGCGCTCTCTGCTGCGGGGACGAAATTTCGTCTCAGCCGTTTTGGAAGAGATTTAATAAGCTGGATGATTTTGTCCACAAATACACCAGGAACCATCCATTCCAGTTGTCCTTGGGAGAGTTGTGATACGGTCGATTGATGGACACTCAACCGGATACCGTCATCTTCTGATCCTGGAGCAAATGTATATTGAAGTGGAAGTTTTGATCCTTGGATTTCAATCTCATCGGGGAAATCTTTTTCATCGACAGATAAATCTTCGTTCAAAAATTCATCTGGGTGAAAAAAGATCGATAAGGGGTCGTCGCTTTTCGTTTCCCTAGGAGGTACCTGCAGAATGGATTCAGTTGACCATCGTCTACTGAACCATTCAGGTGGAGATAGCAACTTGTCATATTTCTCAAGCGTGTGGCGATCTTTTATCTCTTCAGGTAGATGATCGTGATAGAGTCTTGAAAGTTGATAACGATCAACAATCAGCTCACGGTTTCGGTTACGAGAAGCGAGTTCATTCAGATCATTTAGCAAGGACTGAGTGTGTAGGTATAAACGCGCATTGGTTCTCAAAACCTCTTCCGCGAGTCCTTCCTCGATTAATAACTCTCGTGCTGTCGAGGGATCAATCGGAGCAAGCGGAACACGACGCCGTAATACGATGGGAAGTCCAAAAAGATGTTGCGCCTCGTAACACAACGCACTACTTTTCTTTCTACTCCAATAAGGTTCAGAATAGGACCGGTTTAATAGATGTGAAGCTACCGACTCAATCCACTCTGGTTGGATCTTGGCGACCACCCTAGCGAAGGTCTTTGATGTCTCAATCAATTCTGATGCGACAATCCATTTGGGTTTTGATTCAGCGATACCCGATCCCGGCCAAAGAAAAAGTTTGATTCCGCCTGCTCCGGTGTACTCTCGTTTGTTACCGGCCATGGCCACGCCGGAAAGTAGGCCAGAAAGAAGGGATTGGTGTATTTTTTCGTAAATCTCTTTCGAGACGACAGACTCCGAGTCTTCCACATAACGAATGGCGGAAAGCTGTGCATTGTGAGAGAAATGCGCTCGTCCTTGTTTGTCCGCCATGAGGTCTTTCAATTGACGATAGACGTCAGACCACTCTCGCATTCGGTTCGGAGATATAAATTGCCTACGCAAAGTTTTATCCACCTGATTGCGACTTTTATTAGCTTTGATCTCCCCGTAGTATTTCCACAGCTTGAGTAATGAAAGGAAATCGCTTTGCGGATCAGAAAATTGCAAATGGCTTTCGTCCGCAGCTTGTCGTTGATCAACGGGTCTTTCCCTAGGATCTTGGATTTCTAGCGCAGCGGCGATGGGTAAGATTTCAGGAAGGCATTGATGTTCAACCGCTTCTATCAAGATTCTCGCAACCCTCGGATCTACTGGTAACCTTGCCAGCTTCCTTCCCAAGGAGGTGAGTGATTGATTTCCATCGATTGCATTTAATTCGCGTAGTGTCCGCATACCATCGGTAATCGCCGCAGGTTTTGGACGGTCGAGGAGGGGGAAATCATCGACAGTTCCAAGCCTTAAAGACTTCAGTTGCAATATGACGGATGCAAGGTTGGATCGCTGGATTTCAGGAGTGGTAAAAGGTGGACGGGAGTCATAGTCTTCTTCGGAGTAGAGTCTGATGCAGGTTCCCGGACCCAACCTCCCACATCGTCCTGCTCTTTGGTTTGCGCTCGCCTGACTAACGGCTTCTACCGGTAATCTTTGTACTTTGAGTCTGGGGTTGTATCGACTGATTCTTGCCGTGCCAGCATCAATGACAAATCGAATTCCGGGTACTGTAAGTGAACTTTCCGCAACATTCGTCGCAAAGATCACACGATTTTTATTACCCTCAGGTCTAAATATTTTCTGTTGTTGGCTCTGAGGTAACCTGGCATACAGTGGCAATAGGTCGTAGCGACCCTCCAAGCCCATTCGCTTGTAATGACCTGCAACATAATGAGAGACTTCCCGGATATCTCGTTCAGTCGGTAAGAAAACCAGAGTGTCCCCTTCTCCTGTTATGGAATTTAATCCACTCACAACATGGCTTGGGAGATGATACTGTCGGTCAACCTCATCTTTCTCATTCCATGGCAGGTACTGGATTTCGACTGGAAAACCTCTTCCCTCTACATTGACAATTGGGACGATTTCTTCTCCGGTAGAGAAATGCTCTGAAAATCGCTCCGCATCAATGGTCGCTGAGGTGATAATGATCTTCAGGTCTGGACGCTTACGTTGCAGATTCTTGAGATAGCCAAGAATGAAATCGATGTTGAGTGATCGCTCATGAGCCTCATCAATGATCAAGGCATCATATTGATTTAAATATCGATCCCTTTGAGTTTCGGCCAAGAGAATACCATCGGTCATTAATTTGATCAGTGTCTTGGCCCCAGTCTGATCACCGAATCGAACCTTGTATCCAATCACTTCACCAACTTTTCCACCCACTTCCTCTGCTAACCGGCTCGCGATACTTCTTGCTGCCAAACGACGAGGTTGTGTGTGGCCAATTACACCGTCTCGTCCTAGCCCTGCTTCGAGGCAGAATTTTGGAAGTTGCGTGCTCTTACCACTACCTGTTTCACCGCAAACAATGATGACCTGATGATCGTGTATTTTCTGAATCAGTTCTTGTCTGTATTGCGTGATTGGAAGTTCTTGGCTGTATTCCAGTCTGGGTTGAATCGATTCGCGAAGACGCTTTTTCTCAACCGATTCAGAAACCTGTTGTTCGAAGCTTTCTTGCGAGATTCTCTTCCGGATTCTACTCAGACGAAATCGGTCAACACGCAGAGCATCTGTTAGGGAGTGACTCTCATTTAGTTTCGGGCTGGAAGGCTTGGATTGCATGGTAAGAACAAGCTAGTCGCATGGAACCGTTGAATGGATTCGTTATTTTTCCCATCTGAATAGTTCTCATCGTGTCCCAAACGGGCTGGGCCACCATTTGGATGGGGTACTTACGTCAGGGGCCACACCAAAGGAACCGTTACGATAGTGACCAAGAAAACAATCACGCTGAGTGGCAATCCAAACTTCAGATAATCCTGTACTCGATATCCACCAACACTGTAGACCATGGTGTTGGTCTGATATCCGAAAGGTGACAAAAAACTCGCCGAGGCGGCGATCATCAGAGTGATAACAAAGGGTATCGGATTACACTGCAGACTTGATGCCGCATTGATGGCGATAGGAAACATCAGAACGGCAGCGGCGTTGTTTGTAATCAGTTCCGTACAAAGCATGGTTGCGATGTACACTGCAGCGAGTGTAAAGAGTGGGTCACCGCCGGCGAGATTGAGGATTCCTTCTGCTATGGTGGAAGCCGCTTGGCTTTGTTCTAACGCATAGCCGATCCCTATGGCCGATCCAATGACGATGAGTATGGACCAGTCAATGCTCCGGCGAGCTTCCGTTGTCGTGCAACATCGCATCACAATCATGCTCACAGCGGCTACCAAAGCAGCGGCTAAGATCGGAATACTCGTAATGCTCGATATCAAAACCATCGCCAGCAAAACGACGACACTGGTTAGCGCTTTTTCAGGGCGTCGAACATTACCTTTTTTCACAGCACTCACAAGATAAAAATCTCGCGACTCTCGCCTTCGATGGAGAAAGGATAAGGAGGCTTCAAGTAGTAAAACGTCCCCTGTTTCAAGTCTCACATCTCCGAGTTTTCCACTCAGTCGTTTATCGCCTCGTGCGACAGCCACCACAGCGGCATTGTAATGTGAACGGAAAGATCCTTCTCGAATGGTCTTGCCAAGAAGAGCACACCGCGGACTCACAACCGCTTCAACGAGTGTTCGCTGCCAAGCCGGTACCTTTAATTTCCTCGCTTGATCATCGCTCGTAATGAGCCCGCGGATCTTCCTTAGATCAACGACGCTCTCCAGTGCTCCGACCAGGATAAGAAGATCGTTTGCGTAAAGTACTTGTTCGGGCTTAGCAGGGAGAATCTGGCCGTCAGATCGTTGAATCTCTGCGATATAGAGTCCAGGTAGGTGTCGCAATCCGGCTTGCTCGATGGTTTTTCCAACCAGCGGGCCGTCGGCCGCCACCTGAACCTCTACGGTGTATTGCTGTGGATCATCGGATACGCTCACAGCCGAACGACGATTTGGAAGTAGCCAAGGCGATGCGATAATCATGTAGATCAAACCGAGCAACGTGGCGGGTAAACCCACAGCGGCGGGACTAAAAAAATGAAGAGACTCGGTGCCAATTCCATCTGCGATCGCCTGCTGATTGAGGTCCGCAACAATCAGGTTGGTGCTGGTTCCAATTAGGGTACACATTCCACCGAGGATGGACGCGTAGCTGAGGGGTAGCAATAAACGACTGGAAGAACAGGAAATTCGTCTGGCGAGATCGCTGATTGTCGGAACGAGCGCCACCACGACCGGCGTGTTGTTCATCATCGCACTCAACGCTGCTACCGGGAACAACAGTCGTGATAATGCACCCTTGAGAGTGCTTGCGCGATTGAGAAACCATCCGGTGGCGAATTCTGTACCTCCAGTGAATTCAAGTCCGGATACCACGGCGAAAAGGAGCGCAATCGTGATCAATCCCTGATTTCCGAAACCTGACACGGCTTCTTCTGGAGTGGGCAGAAGCGTTGAGCCAGTGACACTCTGTGCAACCATAAGAATGCCGAGACAGCTCAATGCCAGAAGATCGTGAGGCGCGATCCTCATGGCTAGGCTGACCATGAGCAGTAATGCAACGGCTAAACTTAGCCAGGCTTCCCAGTGTTCCACGTGTCGGTCGTCTAATAAGTGGCGCTTTTCTCATGTTCTCATCAAGCGTTGGCATGATCCAGTTTTGCAGGTTTGGCAACGCTCGGGCATCTTCAAGCATAGATAGCCATTGTGCCAATTCGAATGCCGATTTGGGTGCAATTGCCCAAAGTATTAGCACTTTGGGTATTCGTCTAAGATCGATTCAGCCTGCAAACCTTTGTTCCGAATGCTGATTCAGCTGTTTTTCTCTGTGAATTGGCTCGCAAATGGGAGTTTCCACACAATCCGCTTTTGAACATTCTGGTATTTTTTGTCTCGAATCTTTTTTGCCCAATCGATGGAAATCCGCTTATGAATCGGAAATCGACTCTTGTCCCAGTCGTCGTTGTTTCAGGGATATTATTGATTTTGCACCAAGATTATTGGCTGTGGACTAACAAGAATTTGGTGTTTGGATTCATCCCCATGGGACTCTTTTGGCACCTTGGTGTTTCACTTGCTGCCGTAGCTAGTTGGGCGTTTGTCACGCATTACTATTGGCCTTTTGAGAAAGATGAGGTTGCTAGCAATTTGTATCCTGATTCCTCCCGCCCCAAACACGATTCCCAACTTTCAGAAGAGGAGGATCTGCGATGAATCCAGGCGCAACTCAACTCATCATTATCCTCGGCTACCTGATGTTACTTTTGGGACTCGGGTTCTATTCGAATCGTTTGTTCAGGGGTACTCGATCCGATTATCAAGTTGCAAGTCACTCCATCGGACCGTTCTTACTCGTGATGAGTCTATTTGGCACGACGATGACAGCTTTTGCCTTGGTCGGAAGTACGGGACAGGCTTATCGAACCGGCATTGGTGTATATGGGATGTTGGCGAGTAGCAGCGGGATTATTCACTCACTTTGCTTCTTTTTAATTGGTGTAAAGGTTTGGACCTACGCTCAAAAAAATGGATATACCACTCAAATAGAGTTCTTCAGGGATCGACTGGATAGTGATTTGATCGGCTTACTGCTATTCCCTATTTTGGTGGGGTTGGTCATTCCTTATCTGCTCATTGTGGTCATTAGTAGAGTTGGTGTGATTCTAGCGATGACGGCAGGTTTAGCTCCAGATTGGGCTTGGTTTCAGAGTCTTCAGGCAGACGGCTCAGTCAATCCTGCAACACATGGCGGCGTTCCGCCTTGGCTTGGTTCCCTTCTGATCTGCGTGGTTGTTCTCACCTATGTTTTCTACGGGGGAATGCGAGGGACAGCCTGGGCTAACGCATTTCAGTCTGCGGTGTTCATGGTTTTGGGCGTGGTGACGTTTTATGCCATCGCAAATCAATTGGGAGGTAAACCGTCATTTCTGGAAAACGTCCAGTATTTAAGTTCCGTGTTGCCTGAGTCCCATTCGACTCGACAGATTCTGCCTCGGTGACAATTCTTGATGTATTTGCTCATACCGTTGTCGGTCGGAATGTTTCCTCATGTTTTCCAGCATTGGATGACTGCAAAAAGCGCGCAAACATTCAAAGCCCCGGTGATTCTCCAGCCACTGTTTATCATGATTGTGTGGGTGCCATGTATCTTAATCGGGGTTTGGACCTTT
>JAAXIK010000478.1 GCA_012270385.1 Rubripirellula sp.
CCATCCAATTCATCACAGGTTGACGAGGGTCATCGCCGGCGTTCAGCGTAATTTCCGCCGTTCTCACTAGTGTCAGTTCCGCCTTCGCCGTTGCGACGGACCTGTTCTTGGATTGGGTGACCGGTTTGAAGAATTCGGAGAAATCCGTGAAGTCCGCTTGTGTCCACTGGTCGAATGGGTGTTTATGGCATTCGGCGCACTGGAGTTGGATACCCAAGAATGCATGAGCAACGGACATGGCGGTATCTTTGGGTTCTTTCAGGCTCTGCCTTTGCCAGAAATAGGGCATAGACTCGTTGGAGCCGTCTAATTCGGCTAGCATCTAGCCCTGTACGATCTGATCGTAGGGCTGTGAGGCGTCCACCTGCTGGAAGATCCAGTCATACCAGCGTGATGCTTTGACGTATCCCTCTTCTCGAGCTTCTTCAAGCAGGCTGCTGATTGATTTCGGGTTACATCCGGTGAAGTCGCAAAGCTTGTTGGTCCACCACGCTGTGTAACTGGTTGTATTCAACAGTTCATCGATCTTGCGTAGCCTTTTATCCGGTGAAGGATCTTGTAGGTATTTTGCGATCTCATCTGGTGAGGGAAGCGTGCCGGTCAAGTCGATCGAGAGTCGGCGTAGGAATTCTGTTTCCGAGCAAGTGGAGGAACTCTGCAGACCCAATTTCTCTAACTTTGCCTGGATATATTGATCAATGGGATGCTTGATTGTTTCCGCGTTGGAGCGAGGTGAAGCTCCCCGGCTCAGGTACGGTCGGATTACTGGGATCGCTGCCACTCCATTGTCATAATAGATAACGATATGTGTGTCGCCTTCCCCAGTAAAATTAGCCATTCCATCTTTGGTAATGCTTACTACCGAATCATCATTCGTCTGATATCTGGCCAAGCAAGTGACGTCCTCCAGTGTGCCATCTTCCCACTCTGCGATGACCCGGAGCTTTACCGGTTGATCGTCCTCATCAAAAACGAGTTCACTCGGTTCGCAGTGCAACTTTTGTAGTTGTAGTGCATTGGTTCGACTTAGGGCTTCACCGTCCTCCGCCCAAGGAGCCCCCATCATTACCCAGTCCTCCAGGATCTGAAGTTTCTCTGCGGGCCATTTTCCACTGGGTGGCATCTGTCTATCGGGATTCTCGGCATTGATCACAGATAGCTTGAAGCTTCGGTCCGGTTCCTCTAAATTGATGACCCGTCCATTGTCACTCCCCTGAAGCAAGTCGTTTCTGTTTCGGAGTGATAGGCCGCCTTTTTTATTTTGGTAGCCGTGGCACTCGTAACAATGATCTTCCAACAGGGGCTTCACTTCGGTGAGGAAAAACTCCCGTTCGACGTCGCTTGCAAGATTGGGTTTAGGATCCGGATTGGACGCGGTCAGATCTACATGAGCGCCTGATTCAATCCAGCGCAAAAGCAGATGCTGTTCACATGATCCTACATTGAATCGCTGACCTCCCTCGTGAGGGTCGTCTCCGGAGGGTTTCAGGCTGACTAAACTCTGATCTGGCTCGGTGAGATCGATCCTTGCCTCTTGTTCGCTCGACGCTTTGTTTGTCAGTGCAGAATGATCTGCGAGGAAGTCAAATCCAAAAAGAGAGAGTTGGAAATTACCCTGCCCCTGAAAGGATCCATGGCACTTTGCTGAATTGCAACCTAGGCGACCAAGCAGAGGAACGACATGCTTCTGGAAGTGCGGGACAGCCGGAGTATCCCTATTGGCAAATCTCTCCGAAGCCGGAGCCATTACATCCGCCCACTCCACCGCACAACCCGACGGGATATGGAATGCAACGGCGAAGCCATGAATGAGGAAAAAGTAAATTCCAACGGAGAGTCTTCTCACTGTAGGACCTCGAGTTTTTCGGTAACGGTGACGGCATCACTGTTTGGATTTCTGTGAACCACACTCACAGTGATTTGGTCGCCGGCGCTAAGATCAGCATAAGCCTCTTGATGTCCGTTGAAGAAGCCCGCGATTCGAATCCTTTTTCCTGTAATCGCGTCAGGCGTTTCTGCTCGACTGGTTTCCGACGGAATAGCTTTTTCCACTTCGAGAAGGACTTCGAATCCGGTGGAGTCAATGATTTTGCCAGTTATTTCGCCTGCGAATCCGCGAATCTTCTCCGGCGGGATACCGAAATTGTTTGGCTCGAACGGCTCGGTGGTTTCGAGCACATGGAATTTGTATCCGAAGCCAAGGACTTTGGTTTTGGAGTTATAGGTTCCTGTCCTAACCTTGATGGTTTCACCACGCTTGATCCGTAAAAGAGAATCAAGGTATTGGCCGGACACTCCCTCCATTCTCACACGTTGTCCAACCAACTCCGCATTCACTTTTGGATTTTCACTGATCACGTAGTCAACGTCGATTTCCATCTCTCCTAATTCACTGTCTTTTGTCACCATTCGACCGATGACCAATGCATAGAATTGGAAGAGGTCCGGTCTTTTCGCTGATCCTTTCGTTCTACCTTTGCCTGAAGGCGTCATCTTCTTCTCTGCTTGGCCTTTGAGGTATTTGATCACCTCTTCCTTCGAGACATTCTTTTTCTCGATCCACTCTCGCGCCGTCGGGTTCTCCAACAGCTTCTTGTATTCGCTTTCCCAGTCCGTCTCTTCCAACTTGGACGAGGATGACGTTTGCTTTTTACCTCCTTGCATTGTGGCTGCAAGCTTTGCAGCTTCTTCCTTGGTTAATTTTCCTGACTTAACCATCTCCGCAAGCTTTTGTTGGAAAGTAGAAGGATTAGGAGCACTAATTTTGTCTTGGCTTCCAGATTTCTTCGCTCCTGTTTTCTGAGTTTTAGAGCCCTTTTCTGCTGCTACATTCTCTTTGCTTTGGCCCATCAGCCATTTGATGACGTCTTCTTTCGTTGCCTGTCCGTTTTCCACTTTCTTGCGGACAGAGGGATCAGTAGTAAGTAGTTTTTGGTAGGCCTCCTCCCAATCGACCTTCTTGTTCTGAGCCACCGATACTGCTGGCAGGAGGAGTGTGAGTAGACAGAGTGTGATGAGATATTTCATGTGTTTTTATGAGTTTTAAAGTGGGTGGTATGGGAGTACGTCAATCGGAGAAAGCGGACTGAAAAATTTCCTCTGCTTCTTGTTTCGATAATGTTCCGGTATCAACCATCGCTTTCAGCTGTTTGGAAAGCGATTGCCGTTTGGATTCGTTTGCAATATTGGTAGGTGAAGTTTGTTTGTCGACTGGCAGTGGCGAGTGATTTGGATCATTAAAGAAGGCCTGGTTTGGGTATTCGTTTGTGACCGATTTCATCGGTAGACCGTTCATTGGGGGAATAACCCAGTTCGCTCCCTCTGTCTTCTCCGGTCCTTCGTTCCATATTTTGATAACCGCTTTTAGGTCATCAGCAAGACTGCATGGATTAGTCGGAGGCATGTGCTCGTTTGGATCCCATCCGTTTCGCATGAAAAGG
>JAAXIK010000513.1 GCA_012270385.1 Rubripirellula sp.
GGGGCGACCTAGCCGACTGCATGATCGAATTGGTTATCAGAGTTTCAGTGATTCGAGTTCAGGAATCGCATGGAAACGGATACGTCGTTCGCCATGATCACCGGACCCCGAGTGATTGCTCCGATATGCGCGTTAAAGAGAACTTTGAAGAAGCTTGATTAAAATTTGGCTTGCTTCAATTTGTCGCGAGACGCGTTCTTCTTCCTTCAGTACTCGACGAACGCATGTCACTTGCACGATCTCGTCTCCCACCTTTTTGGCGATGGAGATGTAGATCACACCATCTTTGTCGGTTGCCGCGTTGGGCCCTAAATGCCCTGTGATCGCGCCCCCAATCGTCGCTTCGGGAGTTTGCTGCAGAACTCCTCGACACATGGCCTGCGTCACCTCTGCACTCTCCGCCGTGTATTGCTCAATTAGTGTATCGGGGATTCCCAGCCAATCTTTCTTAGCTTCTCGACGAGAGGAGACCGCCGATCCACACAGGAAGTTTGATATCCCCGGGATTTGAGCCAGCGTAGCGACTGCTAGACCACCCGTGCAGCTTTCTGCCAAAACAAGCTTATGATTGCTTGTTTCGAGCGCAGCAAGAATATCGTGGTCTTTCATCTTCCTTCTCTTTTTTATTTGGTTTGTTTTTTCCATCACTTGACCATGACGTGGCTAGCAGTTGTCGGCGATGGATGAGATAAGTCTTGAAATAGGGCGATGCAAAGATGGGAAATCTCAAAATAGATCCGACCATGAATTACTGTTTTGAATGCCGAATCGTTCAGGATATCTCATTCTTGATCACGTTGTCACAACCGAACAAGGTTTCTTGGAGAAGAAGCTGGAAGGTCAGTTTCGTTCCTGAAAGGACTCCTCGGATCCTTATTGAGCTGATAACCTTGCCGATGGTTTTCGGTCGTTTGTGATAGACTGCCTCGGCTGTCCGCAGTGGATTTCCCGATAATTACTTTCTGACCCCGTTTTCTTTTGATCAGTCAAGAATCCGATGACTCAGCCAATTCAGCACCCGCAAGATCCCAATCTTGATCACTTATGCTCCGCATTGCGAGACAATGCTCCGCGTTGGAGCAGAGTTTCGGATTGGCCTCTGGAATCACTGCAGTTGTGTGGGCGATTCGGTGTATTTCGCTGGTTCGTCTCTTCTGCTCAGGGTGGATATGGCTGGAGTGATCGAGAACAGACGGAAGGCTATCTTAGATTGGCCGAGGCTGATCTGGTCACCACCTTCGTCATCACGCAGTACATGGGGGCAATTCGACGGATCGCTGGATCCACCAATCCGCATGCTGCTGAGGCGTGGTTGGAACGTCTGATGAATGGAGATTCGTTTGCCACTGTAGGAATCAGTCACCTTACCACCAGTCGCCGGCATTTGAGTCAACCAGTGCTCAAGGCGGTCAGAGTGGATGAGGGTTATCAACTATCCGGGATGTCGCCTTGGGTCACTGGTGGAACTCATGCTGATCTTTTAGTGGGCGGTGCGACACTGGATGATGGGCGTCAGATCCTTGCAGCTGTACCTCGAGAGTCGAGGGGGATCGATGCGAAACCCGGAGCAGAGCTGGTCGCGCTTTCGTCTAGTTGCACCGACCAAGTCATGTTTGAAGATGTTCACGTCTCCGATGCAATGATTCTTGGTGGGCCCATTGAAAATGTTCTCCAGTCGGGGATCGGAGCACGAACCGGCGGTTTGCAGACCTCGACGCTGGCGGTAGGACTTTCGATGGCTGCTGCAAAGTTTCTTTCCGCTGAAGCGGAGAAGCGACAAGACTTGCTTGAGCCGTCTGCGCAGCTGATGGATGAGGTGAAGATTCTGAGGGATACGTTGCTCGCGGCCTGTTCTGGCGAGGTCAGCTGTGACGCGAGTGAAATTAGGGGGCAAGCGAATCGGTTAGTCCTACGTAGCACACAGGCCGCGTTGATGGCTGCCAAAGGAGCAGGCTTTGTGGATGGGCATCCAGCAGGTAGGTGGTGCCAGCAAGCACTCTTCTTTCTTGTTTGGAGTTGTCCTCAGCCAATTAGTCATGCTCATCTTTGTGAGTTGACAAATATCCCTCTCAGTTTGGACCTCGGGCCAACGTCGTAGAAAGTCCGTGGCCACTGGGGAAATGTTTTTAATTCCCACAAGGCTGAAGATTGTAGAACCAACCCCGACTGAGAGGATGGTCCTCGGAATAGCACCCCATCAGGGAGAGCCCCGTGTTAGGGAGAGCTAAAAGCAACGGATTGACGTTCTTCGGCTAGAGCCAAAGCGATCCAGCCTCTTTCAAGCTCGAGTTGTGTAATGTGGAGACCCTCGAGAAGAGGTCGGTCTGCAAGACCGCTGGTTGTGATTGGAAGCGTGTGGTTAGTGGATAAGACCTTACTGAAAATAGTCCGTGCTGGAAGTCTCTTTCGCATCGACATGTTAGGCCCCGAGATGCTCAGGTGACCATCGCGAACGAAATAAGCATGCAATCCTTCGCATTCTGGTCGATAGGATGCCTTAATGATTACATTGCGAAGGTCGACCGCGCGACCGCGTTTGAGCTGGACGATGCGTAGAGTCAGGGTGAGCTTACCGTCTTCAATCTCAATGAAGACGGGCCGACTGCTGGCGAAGCGAACCTCCACATCTTCAGGCATGTCTTCTGGGGTTTGCCAATTCTCCTGTCCAAAAGCTGCAGCAATTTCTCGGAGCACCTCGTCAATCGGCTTCGTTGCTCCGCTGGGCAATAGTTGTTCAAGTGTGTTGTTGATTGCCGATTGATGTATCTGAAGATTGATCAAACTGTCACTAGCGTCGCGGGGGCGTGGAGTGAAAGCAGCCAACTGATCATCACCCGCTATCCTGAAGCGGCCGAGCAACATTTCTTCAGTCGTTTGCATTTGAGTGACAGCGGGTGCGAGTTGAAGATCGATCAAGGGTTGAATGACAGTCGCGTCAAGTTTTGTTTCTGCAAGTGATCTGTGTTCATCCAATGTCCCGTCAATCTCGGCTCGGATTTGGTTTCGTACCGTTCGATTGGTGATGCGATTAGCCTCGGGAGCCATCGCATGAAAGCGTCTTTCCGCGACAGTTCGCACAAAACCGCCAAG
This sequence comes from Rubripirellula sp., assembly GCA_012270385.1. Taxonomy (GTDB): domain Bacteria; phylum Planctomycetota; class Planctomycetia; order Pirellulales; family Pirellulaceae; genus Rubripirellula. The sequence goes on from JAAXIK010000513.1 coordinate 3,091, forward strand.
GATGGGGTATTCGTCTAGTTCACTTTGGATTTTCCGCAGACGGATCTTGCCTGAGACGTCAACATCTGTCCGATTCAGAGCGATTCCTGTTCGATCGACGGTCACCTGAGTCGCGGATTTGAAGTTCGCTTTGCCTGAGGTGTGAACCTGAACCACGCTCTGTTTACCGGTGGAGAGAGTCGTGATGTCTCCGACACTTTGGAGGGCGAGGTTCCAGTGATCGGTTGCTGGATTCAGGGTTAATTTCAAAGCGGACTCGATTTGACTTTCGCCCCGCATGTTGGCGCCCATCGCTGGCGGGTGGAGGGGTACCGTCCTCGGGTCGTTTGCGCGTAATCAGCGATTG
>JAAXIK010000154.1:0-11243 GCA_012270385.1 Rubripirellula sp.
GTTAAGTCCCTTGGGCTCGATGGCCTGACCTCGATCACGGATGCCCAGGTGGAGAGGTTGAGTCGTGTGAAAAAGCTGTCCATGAAAGGTTTGACCGTTATTTCGGAGACTCAGGCGGAACGACTCCGCAAGATCGAGAATCTCTCGGTTTCACCACGCCTTCACACACGTTGACCGACGGTTGAGATGTTCTTCCGCAAACATCGCTATCCAGTTTAGCTTTCGACTAGGGTGGAAGCCTAAGTAGGTGTGCGTCAATCTGACAACCTCTTCTCGACAGGACTCCGTGTTGGCTGCTGGGGGGGTGTGACAGCGACTTATTCCGTCGTGTAAGCTGTCCATGCAATCACTCCCTGTGGATCGGAGTCAATCATTTCCGTTTCTCTGCAAAGAGTCCCCCATGAGATCGCCAAAATTTGCCTTTGTTTTGTCGCTTTTACTCGTCACTGCCCTTAGTATTGTCGTTGATGCTTTAGGCGAGGAAGAATTGCGAGCGCAGGGCGATCCATCGAATTCAGAGTTTGAGCTATTGAGCGAAGGGAATGATCTAAGTGGGTGGAAGCATCACGGAAACTGGAAGATCCGCGACGGTGTCATCTCTCGGGAGGGATCAGGCGGTAGCCTCGTTTTTGTCGATCGAACTATGCCAGATGATTTTGAATTGAGATTCGATTGGAAAGTGGCTGAGGGAAGTAATAGCGGGGTGTACTATCGTCCAACTCAGTATGAGTATCAGATCCTCGACAATCAGAAACATCGAGACGGAACCAATCCTCGTACTAGCGCGGCTTCCCTTTACTTCTGTGTTCAACCTTCCAGGGATGCAACGAATCCTGTCGGTCAATGGAACGAGGGCCGGATCGTATGCAAGGGCTCTGTGATCCAACACTGGCTCAATGGAGTGAAGGTGGTGCATTTAGATTATCGAGATCCAAAATGGGAATTCCACGTGAATCTTCTTAAGCAAAGAGGCGGTAATCTTGAGGCTCGTGGTGCAAATCTGAGCCTGCAGGATCATGGTGATCCCGTGTGGTATCGGAACATTCGACTTCGAACTCTGAGTGAATCCGATCCAATTGACCTAGCCCCTGTGGTGCCTGCACAGATTTCCGAAGCAGTGCGGGCGGCCGAGCAGAAAAAGTTGGAAGGGATTATTCACAGGCGGCTAGCAGCAAAAGCAAAGCCGTAGGAACTTTTGATGGTTTCCGCGTTACGAACCCTGAACCCATACCATGGGATTCTTCTCAAAGCAGCGACTTAGATCGTGATGGTCGCAATCAATTCACCTTTCGCGTTCCTAATCATCAAAAGATGTTCCTTACTGATCATTTCAGTGGTCGCTCTGGCTCCCCAAGTAGCAGAACCAAAACAAAGACTCAGCGATCGGTAAACCGATACGCCGAGGATTATCGGAACGCAATGTGTCGTTGGGCATTGGGATCACCGCCGCGTTTTTCTACCCCAGAAGTTGGACGCTGGACGTCGGGGATTTCTTAAACGGTGGTAACTTCTTGTCTGAGTCTTGTTCTGGGATCGAGCTTTGTGGAAATCAGATTGCTTGAATCTCTGATTGGAGGTGTAGAAGAAACTGCCCACTTTCTCATTGAGTGGCTTTGCCCAGCGCCACTCCGAGGCTGTAACTGATGAGTTGGTGGTAGCTGAAAGGACAATAAGAGTGATCAGGAGTGCGGATGTGCTTAGTAATCTGTTCATAACTTTCCTCTTAAAATTGAATACCTAGTTGTGACCGAAATTCCTAGAGATGGTTTCACTTCTTTGATTGATAAAAAAGCAGTGAGCCGGGCAGCGCACTGAGCCGGGTAGCTGAGTGTGTTGGGCTTAACGGGACGAGACAGTGAACCCTCTGCTGCATTTCCATCGAAGAGATCACTCTGTTTCTTGAAGGGAATTCTTGCCCCAGAGACCTCGCTTGCGATAATTGATCAAGTTCCGAGATCAAAAGGGGGGCGTTTTGAAAACTTTCTGCTATTTAGCGCTTCTGTATCTCAATCTTTTAGCGATTTTGCGTTACCTGCATTCCGTTCTCCATGTCATAACGCAGTGACCTGATTCCTGTATTTGGTGACAACTGCTTCCACTGCTTGGTTTCGATCACCATCGCGGACTTTGGATGAGAGGGGCCCTCGGTATCCGAAACCGGTAGACCGCAGACCCTGTTTTAAGCACGCTCCCCGAAAACCTTTTTTGGTGGATTTCGGTGAGTCTTAGAATTTGATACCATCTGTCCACTACAGTTTTTTCTTATCAGAGGGCACCGATCCAGTGGAATCATCCAAACAAGCTAAGAAAAATGGGGGTTCCACCCTCGGAATCGTTCTCGGTTCCGTGGCCGCCTTTCTCGTGTTCGCGGTGTTCGTACCCGGGCTGGTTGTCTGGCTGGTTTCTCTAGTCAAGTAGCTTTTGAGCATGCCTTTAGATTCTGAGCATGCCTTCCACCGCAAAGCTTGACGCTTGATTAGCTACGACAATAAGAGACGTTGCTGAAAGAGTGCGGCAAAAGACTCCGCATCGAGACAAGTGTTGAGCTTTCCTGCAGATGTCTGCCTTTCAGCGTCTTCGACGCCGGGTCATCAGACCGATGAGACCGAGCGAAGCGATACCCACGGCGGTTCCCGGTTCGGGTGTTGTAAAGCTTAGGGATGAGAAGCTGATGTCATAGCCAGTGTCCCCACCGATGGTGACCTCCACCTTGCCGAGCATGTCATTCTGGAAGTCAAATGCAGTGGTTGCACCCGACGCCAACGAAAAACCGGAATATTCAAGAGTGAAAAACGTGTCACTCGTGGTGGGGTTAGAAAAAGTGTTCGTGAAGGTAGATGCAGTCGTTGTGTCGCCCTGTTTGAACACGCTGACAGTAAGATCGAATACCGATGTATCCGAGGAGGCGACATCAAACCGAAACAACGTTGTGTCTAAGAGTGACTGATTCAAGCCCGCTCCATTTGCGTCATAAATGAGTGTCAACTCAGCATCAATACTGTCAGGATTTGAGATTTGCAGGTTCCCCACACCATCGATGTGTGCGAGGGACGAAGATGAAACTGAACTTGGAGAGTACACGATACTGAACGATGCATCTCTCTCACCTCCGAGCATCGATCCGGTATCCGTCGTGTCCGTCTGAGTAGGGCCGATGAAAGCCGCGAGAATTGAACCGGGAGTGAAGACTTCTAGATAATTCGCGGCATCATTGCCGGCATTTGTATTTTTTGCGGGTGTGTTAAGCAGATCAGTGAAGTCATCGACCAGCACGTAGCCAGCTTGGCTGGTGCTGCATAAACACGCTGCAATGAATAAGCAAATTGATCGAAGCATATCCCACCCGTCGACCGAAGTCAGTTTGCACGTTCTTTACCGTTCCAAAAAGATAACCGATATAAACCACATAATGTGAGCAGATTAGCATGCGATGGTTGATTTTTAGCGAAATGGAAAGATAGGAAATCTGGGAAAGATGAAGGTTTTTGAGTTGTCCTTCTTGGTGTCGGGCTCGGGGGCATGGCGGTTGGTATCGAACAAGTTGTCATTGGCAGCGCTACGGATTTTTGTCTCGGGCTTCTTTCGAACTAGGTTTCGAATGGTGGTGCATTCGCAGGTCATTATCCCTTTTGTTTTTTTACCAGACTGTTTCGGAACGGCGTTCGGAAACCCGTTATAATTCAGCCTTCCTCTCGTTAAATGCCCGCACTCCCAGACGTTTGAATCGGGGGGAAGATCCCATAAACACCATCTGAACTAACACTGGCGGAAAAGTCGATGATTCTGGTCCGATGTTCCTTGATATTGACTTTTTTATGGACATCGGCCAGTGCCGCTGATCGACCGAACATTCTTCTGTTCCTCGTCGACGACATGGGTGTCGGTGATACTTCCGTTCCGTTTTTGTACCGTGATGGTAAGCCGGTGAAGATAGATCAGAATCATCTCTATCGAACGCCCAATATGGAGACTCTCGCCGCTTCAGGGCTTTTGTTCACCAACGCTTACGCTTATTCGGTCTGCTCGCCTACCCGAATCAGCTTGATGACCGGTTTGGAAGCTCCTCGTCATCGTGTGACCACCTGGACGCATCCTAAAGATTCACAGGTCGATACTGGCTTTGTGAAGACAGGGAATCTCCGGAGCCCCTCGAATTGGCGACTGACCGGGTTAGACCGTTCTCTTCCACTTTTGCCACGACTACTGAGAGAAGTAGGGTATCGTACGATTTTTGCGGGCAAAGCGCATTTCGGCCCCGACGATACTCTTTCGGGTAATCCGACTAACTTGGGTTTTGATGTGAACATCGCGGGTTTCGGCGGGGGAGGGCCGGGGAGTTCTTGGGGGACGCATCACTACTCAGCCAACCATCGCACGGGTGCCAATGTTTGGGATGTTCCCGGGCTGGAAAAATACCACGGCACGGAGCCATTTTTGAGCGAAGCCATTACTCATGAGATGAACCTTGAAATTGAGAGGGCAGTTAACGATGGCGAACGCTTTTTCGCTTACATGAGTCATTACGCCGTTCACGCACCTTGGTCCTATCCGGATTCCCGCTTTGCTAAAAATTATCCGAGTCTAAAAGGTCAAGGACTTGCGTTTGCCACACTTGTCGAGGGGATGGATCATTCGCTCGGCCAGATGCTTTCGGAACTTCAGCGGTTGGGCGTCGCGGAAGAGACGCTCGTCATTTTCGTGTCAGATAATGGCAGTGCTTGGTCGAGCAACGCTCCCTATCGAGATAAGAAAGGCTCGCGCTACGAGGGTGGAGTACGAGTTCCCTTGATTGTCGGATGGGCTAAAGCCGATCTGAATCACCCACTCCAAAAGCGATTTCCGATATCCGCTAAGTCGGTAGAGCACGATCTTGTGACGTGTGTGGATTTGATGCCCACGATCTTGAAGATCGCCGGTGTCCAAACTGAGGAAGGGATCAACGTAGATGGCTATGACATCAGCCCCTATTTTTTCGGTATTGAAGGGACTCATCGCCCTCAAGTGTTTCTCAACCACTTTCCTCACCGACACCGGAACACCTTATTTTCGAGTTTGCGAGTAGACAATTGGAAGATTATCTACAACTACGCTTCCATGACTTGGGAGCTTTACGATCTAACGGCTGACCCTCGTGAATCGGAGAACTTGGTTGCGAGGCGGAAGGCTTTGGCAAGGGAATTAGCAAAGCAGATGGTTGAGAAGCTTGATTCGCAGGAGGCGTTGTACCCGACGAATGCGACGAGTGGAGAACCTGTTAAACCCAATCTCGAACAGATAGGCAATCGTTCCTAATCAACCGTTCGCAGTGCGCACGCAGAACGAAAGCTGCCAGCGGATGTCCGTGCTCTGAAGATGAAACTTGGGTTTGCTGGATTGGTATACAATGTCGGATACGTAACTTGAAGGCTCTTCGTATTTGACTGATTCCGTTCATCGGGCTTCGTTCATCTCGCTCATTACCATGTCAGCAGAAGAGGTATCTGAGGTGGATTCGATAATTGCCAGGGAAACCTTTGAGATTCAGAAGTTAAGCTTTTAGTTAGGAATGCATGTGAGACCTCGGAAGAAAATCGATGCAAGTTTTCGTGATCTATTCACGGCCTTTCGATTTTGCCTCACACCCTCGCGTTATCCTAGCCTGTGGATGGATTTAGACCAGTTCAGCAAATTGAGTGATCGGTCCCAAGCGACGATGGGATTGAACTGCTTGTCTGCCCGTTCTGCATTTGACTTGTTACTCACTGCGCTCAAACTGCCGGTGGGTAGTGAAGTGCTCATGACCGCAGCAAACATACCTGACATGTTCGAGATCGTTCGACGGCATGATTTGGTTCCAGTCACGTTGGACTTAGATCCCGTGGATTTTGGAATAGGTAAACAAGAGTTGGAAAGAAAGCTGAGCGAGAAAACTGAGTTGGTTTTGATCGCGCATCTCTTTGGCAGTCGAACCGATCTCACACCTATTTTGAGGCACCCCCGACGTAATGATTTTGTTCTTGTGGAGGACTGCGCGCAACTATTTATTCGGGACTACTACCGACGGCGAACGGAATCAGACTTTCAGTTGTTCAGTTTGGGGCCGATCAAAACTGCGACCGCGTTGGGGGGAGGGGTTTTGTGCTATCAGAAAGTGGGTTCTCAGGGTAAGGAATCCATCACCGGTGAGCTTCTAGAGATTGTTAACAGCTATCCTGTTCAATCCCGTTTTCGATATGCAAAAAGAGTCCTCAAATACGTGCTCATCAAATGTTTGACTACCCGATTCATTTTCCCGGGTTTCTATCGCATGCTACGCGATCCAGATCAAACATTGGGTTCTTTGGCCAGAAACTTTAAAGATACTGATTTATTGGAGCAACTCAGAGTGAGGCCTTGTTCCCCGTTGGTGCGAATGATGAAGCGAAGGATAGTACGGTTTAATGCGCGAGAGATGCAGACGCGCCGCGAAGTGGGTAACCGATTGATCCGATCGGTATCCAAGACTCATCGAATTCCGGGCCGCGCGAATCCTGATCATCGCTACTGGGTGTTTCCCATCACCGCAAAGGATAGACAAGGGACGATCAAGTGTTTTCGAGAACAAGGATTCGATGCGACTTCAATGCACAGTATGGATGCACCAGGTGACGATAGCAGCCAATTGCAACGACTCTTTGAAAGCATCCTTTTCGTTCCCCTTGAGACAGATCTTCGGGAGGAGGAGCTTTCGAAACTCGTAGAACTGATCGATGCGACCGAATGAAGGGTCAATGAGATGGCTCTGGACAGGGTGTAGAGTTCACCGAGTCGATCCATTAAACGGATCTGGTTCCATGACTATCACAGACGAAAGTACCTAGGGCGGGACTCGAACCCGCACAGCCGCATTTGGCCGGGGGATTTTAAGTCCCCTGTGTCTGCCAATTCCACCACCTAGGCATTTCGCGTGATTTATGAGTTTTTAGGCGTTTTTGATGCGTCGTGCTGAGTGGTTATTCAGGTGACTACGCCTGTTGATTACGCCTGTTGAGGGTGTAATCATCTTTTAATGCAGCAAATCCGAGTTAAATCCAACTTAGCTCTAATACAGCCTCGATGGTGCTGGAATACCACTGAGGAAGATCAACCTTGCTTCAAGGGAGCAACGATGACCGTCACAAGTGTATCAGAACGTGGCAATTCCGCTAGTCAGCAGTTATCAAGAAAGCCACGAGCTGATTTCCCTCTTTATCTGCATAAAGGTAGCGGTCAGTGGAGTAAAAAAAGTCCGAGGACGGACTTATTACTTCGGAACGGATCCGGTTGAAGCGGAAAAGGAGTGGGATCGCGTCAAAGACGATCTGAGAGCCGGTAGAACACCTGAGGCTCAGTCCTCCTCAGAGGATACGTTGACTGTCGAGTAACTCTGTAACGCTTTCATGGACATCAGGCAGGCAAGGATGAACGACATGAGGATCAGTTCAGCACTGAAGAACTGCACACTTTAATCAGCCTCGCGGAGTCAAAAGGTAAATGGCAGCTGGTCGCCGCGATTCTGCTTGGAGTCAACGTAGGATTTGAGAGTGAAGATATTGCTACGGTGTCTAAGGACGCGATCGATTGGGAGACCGGTTGGCTTAATTTCAGTCGGTATAAAAATGGTTGCATCGAGTCGTTCCATAAATGTTAGCAGCAGCACCATTCATCTGTCGCGGCTAGCTACTCAGTTATTTATAACGAGCAAGAGAGAACTTTTTCGACTACCTCTGGCTCCTTAACGTTCACTGGCGATGCGACGCAGTCCGGCAGCATGAATTCATCGGGTGGATCTGGAGGCGGTACCGTACCCGGACCCAGCACCGCTATCGCAATGGGATTGTTAGGCATCGTTGGATTCGCTGGCAATCGTCGACGTCGCCGCACTGCATTGAATGCCTAAGCCGAGATGACATTCACCGCTAACAGCATAGAAGCCGTGTCCCATGCCAGTTTGGGATACGGCTTTTTCATTGCCCATATCCCCGCAACTGAGCGTTCAGGCCCCTTGGGTATCAGAGGGATTTGCTTCGCTCCCCGTCGCGGCGAGTCCCTTTTTTTTAGGTGGTTGCTGGCTTCGGCACACGCTGTTGTGCAAAGAGGCAGATGCAATAGTCATCCGCAGGAACATTTTGAATCGCAGCAGTCACCGCCGCTTTTCTTGGATCCGATCAGAATGCCACCAGAAATGATCCTGCGGATCGGAACACCTGTCTCTGGGTGTTTGGTGAGTAGTTCGTCCGTCACTTTCTGGAACACCTCAAATTGTTCGGGTGCCTCTTGCTCTGATTTTGGAATGGTTTCATAAACGTAGGTTGGCATGTCATTCTCCCATTTCGGTTGTCGGAATACCAAAAATAGCGTTTCGGCACACTTGTTCGCGTTAATATCCGGCTCTTTCTGACCCAGCGGCGTGTCCAACACCGCGTCTTGATTATGGTATCTGGTGCCGTCTATCCACAAGCAGAGGCTTTTATTTCGCCTTTTCGCAGCTTAATGCAATGGACAACGTTTTCGTCCAATCGTTTTAAAACCAGATTTTAAAGCCTTAGTCGGAGCAAACGCAAAGTAAAAAGTAGAAGTGCGTGGACTCGACGAGAGAGACCTTCAATAGAGGCAAACATGACAAAAAAACTTTGTGATCTCAAGAAACTTCGCAAGGCATCACCAAAGAAGTACGCAAGTTTGGTTTTAGCTCCAACTCATGTATGCAAAAAATGTGGCCGTGCTGCCAACACCAAGAAACGACTATGCAAGCCTCAGAGGATCAAGGATTGAATTCGCAAATTCAACGATCGATACAGGATCTCAAATTCTTGAACGACAGATCACAGTCGAAAGCGTAGCCTATGCCTGCTGTGCCGGATTCAGTCCGATTCCATCGGTTCTACGCCTGATGAGAGTGGCGTTTTTCTTATAGAGAAAGCGAAAGGGGTGGTGCTTTTAAGTCCCCTGTGTCTGCCAATTCCACTACCTAGGAATTTCGCGTGATTAATGTTTTAGTGACCGATGTATCTTGAAGACTTGCGACTCCATCATTGGGGCTATCGCCGCTCACGATGGTGGTTCGTAGGACGCTGCAACTGATTTCCGGTCAGGTCCGCTGATTCTAGCAAAACATGCGATCATTGCCAGTGAGTGCCCGGAGGGGAAATCTTCCTGGTTGCACGCTTGGTCACCTCGGGCTGGGTTCGCTAAAACAGGCCAATCAGGCGGAGGGCAGCAAAAGCGGTGAAAGCAAGAAGAATCGCGTTGAACCATTTCTGAGAGATCTGTTCCACCATCCATCGGCCCAGATATAACCCCAGTGGGATTCCGGCAACGACACATACGCCTACCAGCAGCGATCCTCCGTGAATAATTCCAAGGTTATAGCGCAGTGTGAGCTTGGAGATATTCAGAACCAAGAATAGCCAGGATGAGGTCCCGATCAGCTCCCATTTGGGCAAGCGGACAGAGATTAAATAAAGTGCGACCACTGGGCCTGCTGCATTAGCCAACATAGTCGTTAGACCTGCTAACAGTCCGAGCAGGATGGCAAACCATTTTTTTTCGGGTATGTGATCAAACCACTCGGGTTTTTTTGACCGAGTGACTTGGAGAAGGATCAGCGCGAGAATAATCGTGCCTACGAGACGTTCAAAAATGGCTGGGTTTTCCAACCATCCCATCAATTGCCAACCCAAAATCACTCCCGCAAGCGTGGGAGGCAGCAATCTCCGCACTTGGGCCCAGACAGCCTTGCGTCCAAAGACGAAAATCGCCACACAGTCTCCGACCACAAGCATCGGAAGTAGGATCCCCGTCGATTCTTTGGATCCGAAAATCGTGGCGAAGACGACCACATGAAACATACTGACACCGGGAAAGCCCGACTTAGATAGGCCGATCCCCATCGCTCCCAAAAAAAGCATGATCCATTCGCCAAGCTCGATCGAAGAAATCATCGGTTCTATTATCGCTTCAGTTTTGGGTAAGGGAATGAATGCTTCGGGATTTGCCTGTTTGTTTTGAATCTGCTTTTAGGTAGCCGAATTCGGCGGTATCGTGGCATGAGGACCGCAATTTCGATACCTGATCCAAACATCCTACTCTCACACATGCAGGTTGATTCGAAAGATTGGATTCTAACGATTCGCGAGATTGTGTGAGTCGACGTGCTGCCACACAGAAGTGGAAAACCGTTTACGGCACCGATCGGGTAAGAGGATTGCTGATTATCGCACTTGCTGACTGCATAAATTATTAAATCAACCAGTGAAATGCCTCACCAGTGCGTCACTGAAAAGCTAGACTGAGTTGGTCTTACCGGATTGACGGCATCAAGCTGAGTGAAGGTTTGTGGCGTTCGATCGAGGGCGCGGTGATGCCAGAGCCTTGGGCCTCGTTTCAATGGGTTTACCTGGCGGGGTGAGGTACAGGTAGGTTGAGTCGTTCTCGGATGGAAAAATAATATGCACGGATCCATATGTGTTATCCTCAAAAAGTTTGTGGAACAGAGTCATGGAAAAGAGACATGGCAGGAAATCCTAAGATTAGCGGGGCATGATGGGTTGGTCCTGTCACCGATTCAAAGTTATCCCGATGAGGCGGTATTCGCGATCGTAGGAGCAACTTGCGAACACCTCGAAGTGGATATGCAAACGGGTCTTGAAGCGGTCGGTAAATTTGCCGCACCAGAATTGGTTCGTTTCGCGCGAGGGATGCTGCACCCAGATTGGAAAACATTCGAGTTGCTTGCCAACATCGAAACGTTGATTCATCGAACTATCCGAGTCAGTAACCCTGATGCGGAGCCAGCAACCATCCAAGCTTTTGAACTTTCTGATGATGAGGTTCAGGTTGTCTATTCCTCACAGCGGGGACTTTGCGCACTGGCCAATGGGATTCTTCAGGGGCTGGGAGATGTCTTCGATGAAGAGTTGAAGGTGGTTGAGAATACCTGTGCTCATAAAGGAGATCCTTTCTGCACATTCACGGTCACGAAGGTCAAGATTGACGAGTCCACCGCTATCGGGCAGGAGTTGGGTACTCAGGTTTCGGTATCTGGAGACCTGACCCCCACAATCCCGCAGAATAATCTAGCGTCGGATCCTTTAGCCATGACCTCGGAGTTTAGCGACAGTGATGTTGCAGCCGTTTCGATGGGATCGGAGGCGCCTGTAAACGTCTCCAGCGGGCAGTCATCGGGTAAGTTGCCTAACGATCTGAACACTGAGGATTGCAATGGTGGGGCCTCCATGCACTAT
>JAAXIK010000154.1:11253-12392 GCA_012270385.1 Rubripirellula sp.
GGTATGGGCATTGTTTATCGAGGGATCGATGAAACACTGATGAGAACCGTGGCCGTCAAGACGCTTAAGAATGTAAAGATTGAGGCTGATAAGAAGGAACAATTTCTCGCGGAGGCACGGAGATTGGCGAAATTGAGTCATCCTAACGTGGTGCAGATCTATGACGTGGGTAAGGTGTCGCAGCGACCCTACTTTGTCATGGAATTTCTAGAGGGACTCACCCTCGCATCACGGTTAGCACGAGGACCCATGAGCCAAAATGGAGCTCTCCGAATCTTCCGGCAGATGTGTGACGGATTGCACGCGATTCATCGGCTTGGCATCGTGCATCGTGATATCAAGCCAGGCAACGTGATGCTCACCAGTGACCTGCAGCATTGCCAATTGCTGGACTTTGGATTAGCAGACGATCATAGTAATTCGTCTCAATCGGAGAGCAGCAGTCTTAGCGGAACGCGGGGTTATTTACCGCCAGAGCGATTGAAAGGTTTTCCGGGAGATTATCGAAGTGACTTCTTCAGTCTGGGCTGTGTGGCTTATGAAATGCTTGCGGGTCGGCTATTGCACCAGTTGAGCCACTATAAAAGCGAGAATCGGCTCTATCTCAAGGTCATTGATGAAACCGATCAATGGAAGTCGACTCCGGTGGCACTTCGGAACATGATCCTCGGCATGATTGAACCGGATCCAGAAGCACGAACCTGTGATTACTCAGTCATCATGAATACGATTCAACAGTTTCATACGAGTTCATTCTCCTCGGAAGTTTCCACAGATTTTGATCCGTAAGCGTGGTGGCAGGTGACTTAGGTTGGTTGTTAGAGTATGGATTGAGGAGTTCGTTAGTCACCATTAAGCTCATCCCGGCGCGTGAGATTTCGTCAAACAACAGGCGTTGGGATTGGTGAGTGTAGGCATGCGTAGCGGCAGGGAGCGCTTATGAATGAACCTGAAAGAGTGGTAGAGGCGGAGATTGTTAAGGTCGAGGATCTCCACAGTGGAGCCGCGCACCGGGAGTATTCGCAGCCCGAGTATTCGCAGCCCGAGGATTCGCAGCACGAGGGTTCGCAGCAGCAAGATCATCCGAAACCGCATCAACCAAGGTGGAGGTTGCCGGGGGTTTTGGTCCTTGCGACTTG
>JAAXIK010000154.1:12402-17141 GCA_012270385.1 Rubripirellula sp.
CCAGCTCAGCCCGGCGTGGGAGATTTCGTCAATCATCAGGCGTCGGGATGGGGGCGTGTCGAAGTGCGTAGCGGCAGGGAGCGCTTATGAATGAACCTGAAAGAGTGGTAGAGTCGGAGATCGTTCAGGTAGAGGATCTCCACAGTGGAGCCGCGCACCACGAGGGTCTGCAGCGCGAGGATTCTCAGCAGCAAGATCTACCGAAACCCCATCAACCAAGATGGAGGTTGCCGCTTGTTTTGTTCCTTGCGACTTGCTTTTCCACCTACCTCACAGGTGGACTCGCGTTTGCGACTGCGTTGATGCTAATTCTTTTGGCGCATGAATTTGGTCACTTCTTGCAGGCTCGACGATATGGAGTCCCCGCAAGCCTCCCCTGCTTCATCCCTATGCCGCTAAGCCCAATCGGTACCATGGGGGCTGTGATTGCGATGCAGCCGGGAAAGGGAACTCGGCGTATGGTATTCGATATCGGAATTTCGGGTCCGATAGCTGGTTTCTTTCCCGCGGTTTTTTTCAGCCTCTATGGGCTTTATCAATCTGAAATCGTGAATATGAAGGATGTAGAACTGGGGCTGAGCCTTGGGGAACCCCTCATTTTTAAAGCAATGGTTTATTGGGTTTTGGGGCCCCTTCCCGAGGGTTGGGATGTCGTGTTACATCCTGTTGCTTATGCGGGGTGGGTTGGCATCTTTATTACCGCACTGAATTTATTTCCCATTGGGCAACTTGATGGCGGGCACATTTTGTATTGTCTGCTGCGGAAGCGTTCGCATTCTGTTGCTAAACTAGTTTTACTGGGCTGCATCGCGGCGGTGGTTTATTATCAGTACTGGGGTTGGGTGTTGATGCTAAGTTTGCTGATATGGATGGGAGCAGTTCATCCGAAAACCGCAAATGACGAGGAGGAATTGGGAGCGATTCGTATCTTCCTCGGTTGGCTCGCTTTGCTTTTCATGCCATTAGGCTTTACCCCTGTGCCTTTCATCCTCAATTGACGGTTAACGGACGGTGAGCCGGATGCAAGGGGAATTGACAAGGTCAACACGCGATGCTGGATGCGGACCGGTCAAGAAAATACTACTTGAAGGAGAGACCAACCCAGATGAGCTTTTTGATTCGGACGTTGTGTTTTTTGATCGTGTTGGTCACTTTTGCAAGGCAGGGTGCCGAACGTTTAATGAGTGCTGAATCCATTTCTTTCAATCAGCAGGTGAGACCATTACTTTCAGATCGATGTTACGCCTGCCATGGTCCTGATCAAGAATCCCGAGCAGCGGGTCTACGTCTCGATGAGAGAGAATCCGCTCTGGAAGTAGGTGTGCTGGAGCTTACGGAGGATAACGAGTACTCAATTCTAGATCGAGTTCTGTCTGAAGATCCGGAGTACCGGATGCCTCCTCCTGAACATGCGGAAAAGCTGTCTGGTGAAGAGGTGAATCTTCTCCGGCAATGGGTACAGGCAGGGGCTCCGTACGAAAACCATTGGGCCTTCGAGCCAATCCCCTCGAGCGAAGAGGTGCTAGGGGAGGTTGCGGATTTTAAGGCGAATTGGGCCGAGGGTAATCTTGATCGGCTGGTTGAATCGCAATCTCACGCGCGTGGTCTCGTGCATTCGGACGCAGTGGATCGAGAGGTCTGGTTGCGGCGAGTGACGTTTGATCTCACAGGTTTACCTCCCACTCTCGATGAACGTGAGGACTTTCTCAGTGATTCTTCGGACACGTGCTATGACAAGGTAGTCACTCGCTTATTAGGATCGCCTGCGTATGGGGAAAGGATGGCAGCGCATTGGCTCGATGTGGCGAGGTATGCCGACACGTTTGGGTATCAGAATGATATGGAGATGCAGGTCTGGCCTTGGAGAGATTGGGTCATCCGAGCTTTCAATGAGAACATGCCTTACGATCAGTTTATTATCGAGCAGCTCGCGGGTGACTTGATTCCTGGCGCGAGTCAGGATCAAAAACTTGCCACCGCGTTCAATCGACTGCACCGACAGACCAATGAAGGTGGAAGCGTGGCGGAGGAATTTAGGCTCGCTGGAATTGCGGACAGAACCACCACCACCGGCACTGCGTTTCTTGGCCTGACCTTGGAGTGCTGCCGATGTCATGATCACAAATTTGATCCGCTCACCCAGGAAGAGTTCTATCAATTGAGCGCATACTTCTCTGACATCGATGAGTTTGGTCTTTACGCACACTTCACCAGGGCGGCTCCCACACCGTCGATGCCCATCTACGGCCAAGGGCAGTTAGAGGAACACCGCAGGCTCGCCGAGAAGATTGTGGAGGCCGAGATGCGACATGATCAACAGTGGGCTAAGACTGCGGATTTCACCAAGGAAGATCTGAACGCCTTGGTCAATCAGGATCTCGATCTTGCGCCCGATTTTACGGATGCTTTGGAGGGAGGGGTGCCCGGTGTTATCGGGGAAGCACGTGAATTCAATGGAGATGATGAGCTGAAATTCAAGGAGGCACCGGAGTTCGGACGTGAATCTCGATACAGCTACTCATTTTGGATGCGGTTGCCTGAATCAGATAAACGGATGATCGTCTTTCATCAGTCGAGAGCTGCTGACGATTCGGGGTTCCGCGGGATCCAATTCGTTGTTGACAATGGGAAACTTGAGTTCTCGAAGATTCATTTCTGGCCGGGCAATGCGGTCCGCGTCAGGACAGAGTCCAGGGTGGCTGAGGGGGTGTGGACTCACGTTGTCGTCACCCACGATGGTAGCGGTGACGCGAAAGGGATTCAACTTTTTGTTAACGGTGTGAGGCAACCGCTCGATACGGTTAGAGACAAATTGAGCCTAGATGTTCGACACCGACGCGAATGGGGTGATTCGGATGTTGGAAACGTCAAGTTGACCCTCGGGGCAAGGTTCCGCGATGTTGGGTTCACCGGAGGGCAACTGGATGAACTGAAGGTCTACCAACGGGCGCTGACCGCGTTTGAAATCAAGAAGCTTTTCAACGCAACCTCCGAGCAAACAGTAGAGATAAGCCAGGAGGACCTGCGGCGGCACCTCATCAAGGGTTCGCAGACGATGGTGGAGTTGAGAGAAGAGTTGGACCAACTACGGAAACTGGAGAATGATTTCGCAACCAATTTGCGGCGTCTCATGGTGATGGAACGAGATGACGCTGCGGAACCGACCTTCATACTGGAAAGAGGGGAATACGCCCAAAAAACGAAGGAAGTGGAGTCGGGTGTGCCGGGTATGCTGGCCCATCAAATACCCGATGGTGGAGACCGTCTTTCGTTGGCCAAGTGGATTGCGTCCGGAGATAATCCGCTGACTGCCCGCGTGATGGCCAACAGGATTTGGTATTTGCTTTTCGGACGTGGGTTAGTGAGAACTCTAGAAGATTTTGGTGCTCAGGGAAGTCCTCCCACGCATCCCCTGCTTCTTGATTATCTGGCCGCAGGTCTGGTTGAGAATGATTGGAATCTACATTGGCTGATTCGAGAAATTGTGCTCTCGAAAACGTATCAGCAATCGAGTGACTACACTGGTGACGAAGGGGACTTAAACGATCCCGATAATCGCTGGCTGACGCGAGGGCCGAGACATCGACTGTCGGCCGAACAGATCAGGGATTTGGTGCTTGCCAGTAGCGGACTGCTTGTGCGGAAAATTGGTGGTCCCAGCGTGAAGCCCTACCAGCCCGACGGTCTATGGAGGGAAGCGGGAACTGGCAAAACCTATCAGACTTCCAAGGGGGAAGGCTTGTATAGACGTAGCCTCTATACATTTTGGAGACGAACCTCACCCCCACCGAGTATGCTCACGCTGGATGCAACGAGCCGAGAGAGTTGCACGCCTAGACGAGAGTCCACCACCACCCCGTTGCAGGCGCTTGTGTTTCTCAATGATACGCAGTACGTAGAAGCTGCGAGGGAGCTTGCTTTGTATCTGCTTCAGTCTTCGGCGCAACCTGGGACGGAAAGATGGGAGCGTTTATTCCAAACTCTATTGTCCAGGAATCCAAGTGAGCAGGAACTGGCTATCGTTAATCAGGCCTATCACGATCAGAAAGCACTGTTCTTGGAGGAACAACAGGCGGTAGACGATTTTCTTTCTGTTGGCGAGCGCGAGATAGCCCAAGTCGATGATCGGATCGATCTCGCGACCACCGCAGTGATTGTGCAGATGATGTTTGCATTCGATGAGACGATCATGAAACGTTGAGCGCGGATAGATTGTGTTGCTGGTGATAGCTGAGGTTGCACCAAGTTGTGAACATGAGGAGGGAGCGATGAAATCGCCTGAGACAAAAATTGAGCAACGAGAATACTCTCGCCGCCATTGGTTAAGTCGAACCGGAATGGGGCTAGGTGCGATCGCTGCCGCGGACTTGCTAACCAACGAAGAAACACGTGCTGACGTTCATGCTCCTCGCTCTACGATACCTGCGAAGGTGAAGAGGGTTATCTACCTCTTCCAAGCCGGCGGTCCATCACAACTCGAAACGTGGGATCATAAGCCACTACTGATCAAGCGACAGGGAGAACCGTTGCCCGACTCGGTTCGGCAAGGTCAGAGGCTGACCGGAATGTCGGGCAACCAGTCTACACTACCACTCGCTGGATCTGCTTTCAGTTTTAATCAACACGGTGAGTCGGGCACGTGGGTCAGCGAGCTTTTGCCTGAAACGGCCAAACAGGTGGATAAACTAGCTGTTGTCCGGTCGATGCAAACGGAGGCGATCAACCATGACCCCGCTATC
>JAAXIK010000390.1 GCA_012270385.1 Rubripirellula sp.
CGACAGTCGGGTTATGTCCCGCCCGTAATGTCTGAAATTCATGGGCCACGCCCCTTGGTGATCTTGCCTAGGGATGCTTTGGTAGGCCTGAATCCCGCGACCGGAGAAATCCGTTGGCAAGTGCCAATCCAGGCAACTTTCGCCATGACCATTGGCATGCCTCGAATCATGGATAACCGACTGTTTGTGATGAGTTTTAATAGGCAGAGTCACCTGGTGGAAATTACCAAAGATCATCACGCTGAAGTGATTTGGTCCGGGGCAGCGAAGAGTGGAGTTGGCGGTGTCATGAACGCTCCTTGGCTCACGTCACATCATATTTACGGGTGTGGTCCCGATGGTCGCTATACCTGTGCCAGTCTTCTTGATGGTGAACATCTTTGGGAAACCTACCAGCCAACTACCGGCAAAAGACCTGCAAGTTGGGGAACTGCTTTCACTATTCCTCAAGGCGACCGATTCTTTATCGCAAACGATCTCGGTGATTTAATCATCGCCAAGCTTTCTCCGACGGGTTACCAAGAAATAAGCCGAGCCCATCTGATCGATCCTACGCACAACATCGGAGGGCGGGATGTGGTCTGGTCACACCCCGCGTTCGCGAACCGGAGTGTTTACCTACGTAATGACAAACACCTACGCTGTTTTTCGCTTGAAAAGTAGAAAGCTGCCTCCGCTCAGTCTTCTGGTAGCTTTGGTTGTTGGTAAAGATTGTTACTTGATGAGCTCACTCCTTGGCGATGCAGTACAGGTGTTTCGCTCCCCGAAGGAACAGCTGGTCACCAGCGATCGCAGGCGACGCATCAAATCGCTCATCAAGGTAGTTGGTGGCAACCGGTTCATAGCTCTTTGCATGATTCAGAACCACCGCGTTTCCTCCTCTGCCCACCAAATAGATATGACCGCCCGCTGCGACTGGCGATGAATAAAGATTCGAGATGCCATTGATTCGCTCTGGTCCAAAAATAAGTTCACCCGTCTTTGCGTCGACGCATCTGAGAATGGCTTGATTGGATTGATTGAAATAGAGCTGCCCTTTGTAAAGCAGTGATGACGGTACATAAGGTGTACCCCGGTCAAACGACCAGCGAATTTTCTCTGAATCGGATAAGTCTCCCGTTTCAGTGAGAGGTATCGCCATCGCGGCGTACCCCTGATAGCCACTCATGCAGATCACGTGATCCCCTTCAATCTGCGGGCACGGTGTGCAATTCCCAGTCAATCCGCTGCATTGCCAGATGATTTCACCCGAATTCAGATCGTAGCTTCGAACAAAATCACTGGCGTTGGTGATGATCTGTACTCGTCCACTGTGTTTGACGACAAGTGGTGTGGCCCAAGCATTATCTTCATCACGTTCACGAAGCCACGCTGTCTTACCGGTTGCCGCCTCAAGGACTTCGATGGAACCCTTTCCTGCGTGGTCACGAACGATAACGAGTTTATCCTCGTAAAGCACGGGTGAGCAGCCTTCACCTAGGCTCGAGCCAACCTTGGCTTCTCCGAGATTACGTTCCCAGATTTTGTTTCCTTTCAGGTCGTAGCAGAACAGACCGGCAGAACCAAACCAGCAGAATAATCTCTTCCCATCGGTAGTCGGCGAGGCGGATGCAAAATCGTTATCGTTATGGGCTCCTTCGTGGGGGATTTTCTTTGTGGCGGTGTCTCGCCAGAGTTCAGTTCCCGTATTTCGATCGAAACACAGGACCAAGAATTCGTGCACTGCATTGGGGCGTTTAATGTCAAAGAAATTGGTTTTAGGTTGATCCTTCGGATCTGGAATGGAGATGTCTTTCTGGTCCGTTTTCACCGCTGTGAGGATAAACACTTTGTCTTCCCAAACGATGGGTGTTGACGTTCCGTTTCCCTCAATCGGAATCTTCCATTTGATGTTTTCTGTTTCACTCCACTTCACGGGTGGATCACTCGATTCCGCAACTCCACTATTCATCGGTCCCCTCCACTGTCCCCAGTTATCTAGAGCGTTGAGTGTTGGAGTAAACAGAAAGCAAAGAATCAGTGTCTTGGTGAAGAGCGAAGGTTTCATGGGAGATCCTTGGTCGGCTGAATTCTTCTCGGAGGAATTCTTTTTCTAGTTTGAAAATGCGATGGTCATGTCGAAGTTGAAGTCGACTGCTCGTCTAGTTAAATGATTTCCAAAGCACCATTACTTGTTGCAAATTGATCGGTTTCGACACCCATCCGCTGCAGAAGTGTGACAAACAGATTGCAAAGGGGAGTGTTATCATTTCGGTCATGAGCAACGTAGCGTCCGTGTTGGTATTCGCCACCCGCAACCATGATCGGTAGGTTCCTGGGATCATGAGCGTTCGCGCTGCCGAGGTTACTTCCGAAAAGTACGGCAGTCTGATCAAGTAAACGCGAACCCTGTTCGGTTGTATCGCCGAGTTTTGTAAGTAAATCAGAGAAAGTAGACAGGATTCCGGATTCAATAATCTTCAACTGTGAGATTTTACTTGGGTCTCCACCATGATGGGACAGTTGGTGGTGGCCAGATTGGACACCCGGCATATTATGCACGGCTTGATGATCTTGGATCAACAAGCTGACAACGCGTGTGGAGTCGGTTTGGAGTATCAAAGGAATCAAGTTCAATAGTCCTTTGATTTTTCCTGTCAATTCTGAGGGGTCCAGCGTGTCCATGGGAATTTCCATGTTCACGGTCGGCTTGGGACGATCTAGCCATTGATCGGAGGCACTGAGATCCTTTTCCGCTGACCTGATCGCTTCGTAATACTCCGTGAGTTGTTTTCGATCTCCACCGCTAATGCGACGATTCAGTGCTTTGGTTTGGTCGCCTACGGCATCGAGTATGCTGCGTCCTTCAACAAGTTGTTGTCTTTGTCTTTTTTGAGCTCGCTGGCTTCCGGATAGAAACAATTTCGAAAAAATTTCTGAGGGGCGACAATCTGCCGGCAGCATGACCCCGTTACTATCGTAGGACTGACTTTCTCTTGTATTGCTTCCCATCGTCATCGACGAGAACCTCGTGGTGTGACCAAGGTGCATCGCAGCTACTTGATCGACCGAAACCGTATTCTTGAAACCTCCCAAACCCGGATTGGCTGCAGCGGTCAAAAAGGTCATCTCTGTATCGTGAGGTTCCTTGCCAGATTGATCAGGATGGGAAAGCCCAGAGAACAGGGTGAAGTCACCTCGGTGTTGCTGGAGGATTTTCAAGTATTCTGTGAGTTCATAGTCAGCCCCGGGAGTCCTTGGGAAAAGGGATTTCGGAAGAAATCCGAGCGAGCTACAGATGAGTACCATGCGTTTGGGTTGCTCGGGAGGCTCACTTCCGATCGCTGGGTGCATCGCTTCCAAGAGAGGTAAGGAAAGGCTCACTCCAGATGCTCGTAGCATCGCACGCCTGGACATGGGGTTATGCATCAGATCCTCTCTCTTGAAAAACTGTCAAAGCGACCGAACATTTCACCGCTCCAAAAACATACGACAATGCACAATTTGGCGGATGATTTCTTTCAGTCCCGCATCGCCTTGATCCGTCTCGCTGAGAATGCGCTCGACTTCTTCGCGATCCGCAAACTGTACTACTGCGCCGGTAGCAAATGCGATCCATTGGGAAACCAAATTCCGCGTAACTTGTTGCTGAGAACCTAACAGCAGTATTTTAAATTCGCGAATGTCTTTGAATTTCATCCCATCTGCTGTCACTCCCTCCCAGTCCACTTTTCTGCCAAGATTATAATCTTTGTGCAGGAAACGGAGGCCGGTTACGGCGGTGCGTTGGACACCTTTGCTAAGCCTGTATTGCTCCCGGTAGCCTCCAACGGGATCAAAGCATTCCATTGCGAATCCGGGTGGATCAATCTTGCGATGGCATACCGCACAGTTCTCTATCGACTGATGTAACTTTAGCGTTTCGCGAATGGTGGTCGCGCCCCGGGTATCGGGTTCGATGGAGCCGACGCCGGGAGGAGGGGGGTTGGATGGCAGACCTAATAGATTTTTCAAGACAAAGCTCCCGCGTTTGACAGGAGTGGTGACTGATCCGTTGGCGGTCACCTTGGCAATGCTCGCATGACTCAAGATGCCACCTCTGACACTGTCCTCCGACAGCATCACCTTCCGCATCTGTTCACCTTTGACGTTTGGGATGCCGTAGTGTTCGGCGAGTTTCCGATTCAAGAACGTGAAATCGGAATCAATCAGGTGAGAGATGCTCAGGTTTTCCTTAAGGAGATATCGAAAGAGGAGACGGGTTTCAGCAAGCATCGCGTGCCGAAGCACATCATCATATTCCGGGTACAAGTAAGCATCCGGTGTCGTCGCATCGATGGAATCGAGATCCAGCCACTGATCGAGGAATTCGTTAACAAAATGATCGCTGCGCGGGTCGGCGAGTAGGCGATCCAATTGATCGTCAAGGATCTTCTTTTTGGAAAGTGATCCAGAACTCGCGAGATCAAAAAGTTCTTGATCAGGTGGGCCTCGCCAAAGAAAGTACGACAAGCGGCTTGCGAGTGCGTGATCGGTGAGCTTGGTTGATTGCGGTTGAGTTTCGTTGATGAGGAATAGAGTTTCAGGTGAGATCAGGATAGTTCGCAGGGGAACGCGAGCGCTGGCGATCAGGCCACGTTGCGCTTTGAGATTTGGAATTGATAGTCGAGTCAGTTCCTCAATTTCTTCCGGAGCTACTGGTCTTCGGAATGCTCTCGGAGCAAGAGAAGCAACCGCATCTCGGATATGCTCGTAGTCAGATTTGTTGGTTACGGTTTTGTAGTACAGTCCACCTGCTGAGGCTTCCCATTCTACGCCCGGGAACAGATTGCGAGTACGCTGGGGTGGCCAAGTGGAATCCAGAGGGCCTTCAAAAATCACTTTGCGAACTCGAACTCCTTCGCCTTTAAAATTCTTCGCTGGCTGTGAGTTGTAGATCACCTTGCCGTTGGGTGCAGGTTCAAGTTCGTCCGCGCTCACATAAAAGTAGTCATCTGGTCGGAGGTACTTTACAGAGGAGACTGTTCTTATTTTCTTGTCAACATCCCATGCGGCAAAGAGTTCACTGTCACCCTGAGTATCGTTTTGACGCTTGAGGCTCATGGTGACCGATGATCTTGGTTGATAAGCCGATCCGGTGACGGTAATCCGATAGTTTCCCGCAATAGGAATTCTGATCCCATTTGCATCGGATCGCAGGTTGTAGTTCTCGCCACGGAACATAATGAGATCGTTCTTGTCTCGAAAGACGGTTCCACCACCGTTTTGAACTGG
Organism: Rubripirellula sp.; assembly: GCA_012270385.1. Taxonomy (GTDB): domain Bacteria; phylum Planctomycetota; class Planctomycetia; order Pirellulales; family Pirellulaceae; genus Rubripirellula. The sequence continues at coordinate 5,254 of JAAXIK010000390.1, forward strand.
ACGCTGGAACCACATTTGCATGTAGGTTGAGTTGGGATAATCCAGTTCTCTTCGCGTGATGGGGTTGCGGCCATGCTGGATCGCTTCATCCAATGCGAGATCCGCCGCTTTTAGAATACCTTTTACATGAACGCTCGACATACCTTGTTTGTCAGCGACCACATCGAAGGTATCGGATTTACTTTCCGGGGGCAGGTAGCGCGCAATACTGCCATGGATACCCAGTAGTTCATGGAGTGTGTGTTGATACTCACGGCGACTGAGTCGACGAGAGGCAACTCGGCCGTCGCTTAGCTGCTTACGTCGATTGGTCTCGATGAGTTTCTTCTCGAGAGAACTTAACGCGGAAGCTTGTGTTTTCAGGTCAGGTCTGGGCTCTGATACCGGAGGCATTTCTCCGTTGGAGATGCGATCGAAGATGGTAACCCAAGTGCGAAACGTTTCTGGATCTTTCAGGTCTCGATTGAGCGCGGTGAAATCGAGGCGAGTTTCCGTGGACTCATCGTGACAAGAGATACAGGATGACTCAATGAGATTTTCCACACTGTCCGCATGTAACCACTGAGGAAAGAGAGCAATCACGAAGATGCTAATCAGCGATCTACGGAAAATTACCTCATTCATTCCGGTTCTCCAAACGCGAAGAGTTTAGAGTGGGTGCGGAGATAAATAACGCTGTCAACGATCGCGGGAGTGGCGTACACATTCTCTTCCATCTCGTTGACGGAGACGATGGTGGGACGATCAGTGATTTTCATCACCGATACACGGCCATCACCGGCAAAGCAATACAGGTGGTCGTTGGCGATCAGGGGTGATGCGTAATGAGTTCCGCCTCCTTGGGTTCGCATCCTTTGGATGATTTCTCCGCTCTCCACATCGACGCAGCTCAATTGGCCACCATTCTTAATGAGATAAATGGTATTGCCCTTTGCCACCGGTGAGGGGACTTCTGGAATACCCCTCGTGGTCAAAACTCGAACACGATCCGCGCCAATATGGCCCTCACTTTGGATTGGGATAGCAAGAAGCCCGTGCGTTTCATATCCATCACGAAAATTCTCAAGTTCTTCAATTGCCCGTTTCCATTCATCTTGCTGAATTTCCCCATTCTTATTTTTATCACAGTGGTTGAAAGAAACGGGTGCACCGTTCATAGGCGCTTCAATTCCCTCCGGCCGATGGAAAATCCAAAGTTTGGGAAATTCATTTCGATTAATGGTGCCACTAGCGTCTTGGTCGTTTTGTTGCGTCAACGTGTCAAAATCGGGGAATGGTGGGCGCAGGTCTGGCTCACCCAGTTTATTCCAAGTGGAAACAAAAACCTCTTCGCCAACGATCACTGGCGTGCTGGTGGCTGTCGTCGCGCATTGAGCTATCCATAGTCGATCACCGCTCTCGATATCGAAAGCTTGAACACTGCGTGCGGAATGGCAAATGACTTTGTTGTCATGAATGATGGGGCAAGCGGTGCAAGCCATCTCCCCGGTGAATTTCTCTGTCTGTTGTACTTTCCATAATTCTCTCCCAGAACTTTTGTCGAAGCAGACGATGTAGTGGTCAACGTAATTACCTCGATACAGAATCACTCGATCTTCATGCAGCATCGGTGAGGTTGCATTACCACCGAATGACTTAGCCGTGGGTAAACGCCGCTCCCAAATCAATTTGCCTTCGTGATCGAGACAGACTAAACCGTAGGAACCAAAGTAAGCGAGAACATTCTCCGCATCACAGCATGGAGAGCTACTTGCTGGATTGAACGAAGGGTGTCCTTTCTCCAAAGCTTCCACGTGGAAAGGTGTAGACCAGAGGTGCTCTCCGCTCATCCGGTCAAAACAATCCACGCTTACCGTGGAGTTTTCCGTATCGAAGGAGGTCAGAAACAGTCGTTTCCCGGCAATGCATGGTGAACTGTGACCCGGAGCAACTTCCGTTGACCAAATCACATTCTCTTCCGGTCCAAACTGGACGGGAGGGGAACCTGATCCAATCCCCGAGGAATTCTGGCCCCGGAACTGATGCCAATCCTCGGATCGGGTTTCTTGGATTCCAATGTTAAGTAGCATCGCAACCGAGGCGAGCATACTGAACGGTTTCCATTTCAGTCCTATTCCGTTCATCATTTGGACTCCTTCCAGCCTTGAATGTACGCGAGGCGATCGTAGATTTCTTGTTCACCAAACGTGTCAAGAAGTCCCGCGGGCATTGTAGAGATGTCTGCTGATTTGCGTTGCTCGATCGATGATTTTTCAATCACCTCCATTTTTTCAGGCTTCAGCAGGTTGGCAATGAAGTGAATTTCCGTTGGCGTCTCCTGAATCACAAGACCTGTTCGAAGTTGTCCATCATCGCATAGGATCAGTTCGGTTTTGAACTCATTGTGAATCTCCGCCGAGGGTCGGACAATCTGTGTTAAGAGTTTATCGCCCGTGAATCGCTTAGTCACTTCCGAAAGATCCGGGCCAAGTTTCTTCTCTCCTGGTCCGATGTTGTGGCAGCGACTACAGGTTGCCTGCTCGAAGATTTGTTTGCCTCTCTCTAGATTCCGACTTCCTAATTGGTTCGGGGCATTACCAAAGTAGTGGTGTTGCCACTTCTTTACAAAGCGGCGTGTAACAGGAAGGTCATCACGAATCAGGTGGTCAATGATTTTCACGTAGAACTGTCCATCATTCCGGCGATCGGGGAAAGCTTGCCGGAACTCGATAAAGAGTGAACCCGCCTGATTTCGTTTATGACTGGGGAAAGCTGCGAGTCGAGTGTCTACGTATTCCTGATGAGGCATTTTTTTGTAAGCCTCGGGGAGGGGCGCGGAATCGATTTTTGCGAAAAGTTTCGCTTTCTCGGGGCTCAGGGTGGGTTTAACTCGTGGAGCAACCGCAAGATTTCCGATCTCGTGATTTCCCTCATAGTGATTTGGGACGAGCTTGATTCCACCTTCTTCGGGCAGTTGACGAGGTAGTGAGATGCGGATTACCGATCCCACTCCACGTTCCATGTGCCGCGCAGGGCCCGAAGTACTCGTCCAAACGTTTCCCTCATCATCGAATTCAATTTCTCGGGTGTACGAGACACGAGTCGGTAAACGGATCTCAACCAGTGTTTCCGTCTCCGGGTCAAATCGATTGATGGTGTCATTGTGTGTTCCACAGATCCAAACGATTCCGTCTTTATCCACATTCAGTGCATAAGGGATCTGATTCTCAGCATCGGGTAACTCGTAGACTGTCCACTGCTCGGACTTCGGATTGAACTTTGCAAAGACGCCCGACCCGAAACCCGGCACCCATATCATTCCATCAGGTGCAATATGAAGCCGACGTGGTCCCCGGAAAGGTGGATTCCATTCTTTCACATCACCATTGGGTGCTGTCGGATCGATGCGGCCTATTCGATTACCATTCAGTTTTGAGTACCAGATCATTCCATCGACCGGGGAATAGTCGATGCCATAGGGTGTGATTCCTCTTGATTCACCTCTACCGGCGCCCATCGCCTGCCCCGCACTGAGCAGAGGATATTCTTTGACATGGTGAGTCACGGGATGAATCGAAAAGCATGAGTTGGAACCGGCATCGGTGTACCAAATCAAACCCTCCGGATCCTTAGGATTGATGCGTAGTGTGTGCGGGTATCCCCCACGGCGCTTGGGTGCTTCTGCACTGCTGTAGGTTTCAAATTGTCGAGTGGAGACATCGTACCGAACCATTTGTCCGGTTGCGCACATCGTTGTCCACATGCTGCCATCGTTGGCGGTCTCAATCGAATGGGGGCCATAAGTACCGCGGGGGTATTGTTGAGCTCTCTGTTCTCCTGTTTCAGGATTGAGAACAAGAAGACGATGTTGACTGATGTTGACTGCGTAGACGTTCCCATCAGGACCGATTTCTAAATCATGAAAAGAACCTTTCAAAGGTTCATCCAATTCCCACATGGTGATCGTTGCAGCCGCCGCAGCACCGATCGGAGGTGGTGGAGGTTGAAAGGTTGGCCAATTCTCCACTGCGTCGTCTTTGTAGGTGTCCATTAATCTTTGAACGATGCTGTTTTGTGTGTGTGGATACAAACCTCCGAAACCGTCCATGCGACGAATCATGGTCTCCCAATCCACTGGCTGCTCCGGGGTGCGGAAGCCAAGTGAACCGACTTGGTGGCAGTAGGAGCACATCATCTTGAAATTCATTCGATCTCGAGGATCATCAAATTTCAGCATGCTGAACGCGCTGCTCGCGGGACGTTGAAGCTCGAGTTCTTCACCGTGGGCGGGTTGGGTGATGATGGTCAGGTCAGTGGTTCCCGGGGCGATATCTGATTCCCATTGATCCACCAATCCCATCAGGCGGGTGCGAACATGATGCTTCACTCCACGAAGACCCTCGACCGCGAAGGTGCCATCTTGATCGGTAAAGACGGAGATCCACTTTCTCTGTTCATCATCGATTGCGGAAACCATCACGCCGGCGACTCCCTGGCCCGATGTGTCAACGATTTTGCCGGAAATTGACTTTCCCGCCGTATCCTTTGCCCAAGTAATGATGTTTCCCATGGTGACCAAGCACGCCACGAACAACGTCAATCTTACAATGCTATTCGAGTGAATGATTAGCGAATTCATTGAGTATCTCCAGTTGTATCCAACACAGTGGCATTCAGGATCAGTGGGCGGAATTGGTTATCGGGTACGTCGTTGAGTGCTTCGATGAATGCGAGCAGTCGATCAAGGGTTACTGCATCAAGAGAGGTGAATTCGTGCACATCAGACATCAGTGACTCTTTCAACTGATCTCGGCTCAATACCCGGTTTCTCAAGCTGGGTACCGGAGCTTCTCGATTAAAATACCCCAAAGCGGGCAGGTGATGACATGAAAAGCAAGAGTTATTTGCTGCGTTAATGCCCGCTGCAAGCTTGAATCCCTCGTACGCTTTACGTTCCATTTGCAGAGGTAGTTTAATCTGTACTCGACCCTCTTGGTTGGCCAGTCGGCTTTCGATTCTCGATGCTAAATCCATCTGATTTTCCAAGGCTTCGGGCTCAATAGGAATTCGGTTCATGTACGCGAACGCATCGAATGGAGAACGGTACTTTGAGTTGAATCGGTGGATCAATGTCGTGACCTCACGGGTAGGAGCGGAAGCACCAGAAGACCAATCGAATGCTTCCGCGGAAACGCTGCTTAACCGTTTAAGCAAACTGGATTTCATTCGGGCGTGAATCAGGGGTTCTCGGATTGCCAAATCTATTTTCTGAGACGGATCAGACTGTAGATCGTAGAGTTCAAAGCGAGTGAATTTCGTTCGTTTCAGCTTGGGAATCCACGATTCGCTAAATTGATTCAGGCGAATAAACTGCCCTCGAAGTCGCTCGGCTTCACTGTCACGAAAACCCTCGAACAGTTGTTTTTCAAAAGTTGAGCCTCGAGTCTCTTGATCCCATATCTGTTGATCACGGAGTCTTTGAGCGATCTGGTTTTTGATTTGACTTATAGCTTTGTCGTCTTTGGGCAGCCTACCATCGCGGTAGGCGACCATGGCAAATCTTCCATCCCGAATCGCGGCAGCGGGTCCGCTGAGGGGTAGGTACCAAAACAGAGGCTGCTGACGTTCGAAAGAGGCGTCTCTTTGCGCTTCACCTCCAATTTTCCCATCGGAGAAGAAAAGTGGTGAGAGGTCGGTTCCATCCAGATGAATGGCTGGAACTTCTGTTTCTGTAATGTTGCAGAGGGTAGGGAGCAGATCGACCAGACCGGCTGGCTCGCTCTCAAGCTTGCCGGGGGCAATGTGGTTTGGCCAGAAAAAAATTCCTGGCACCCGAATCCCTCCCTCGTAGTTGGAGCCTTTCGTGCCGCGAAGTTCACCGACTCGATCAGCACGATAGCTACCGTTATCCGACGAATAGATGATGAGAGTGTTTTCAGGTTTATCGATCGCATGAAGCTTGTCGATCAACCTCTTGATCGCGAGATCTGTATTTTCAATCGTTCCCGAGTAGACGTTAGCTGGGTTGGACGCATCGCCGTATCGCTTAACGATTTCAGCTGGAGCAGCCAGTGGAGCATGGGGTTCATGGAACCAGAGGTTAAGGAAGAAGGGTTGATCTTTCTTGGCATGCCTCTCCAGCCACGAAATGGCCTCATCAACAACAAGATCGCATGCGTAACCCTGAAGCTCTCCAACGGCTTTTCCGTTGCGGATGAAGTTGCGAGGATTGAGATGCGACGGCTGAGCGTTGTTACCCGTTGCAAACCAATAGTCGAATCCATGATCAGACGGCACCGGCTTGTCGGGGAATTGCTTGGAGGGTAGCCCTAAATGCCACTTCCCAAAGTGAGAGGTTTGGTAACCATTGCGCTGCAAAACTTCAGCAATTGTGACTTCGCCAGTTGGCAAGTGGGATCGTTGATCATGGTCGTTGATCCAGCTATAGATTCCTGAACGAACATGGGCCCGTCCGGTAAGCAGGACGGCTCGCGAGGGTGAGCAGACAGCTGCTCCTGAATAGAAATGGCTAAAGCGAGTTCCTCCCTTGGCCAAGCTATCGATCGTCGGTGTGTTGACCGGGCCGTCATAGCAACCGAGATCTCTCCACCCGAGGTCATCTGCGAGTAGGATCACGACGTTCGGCCGTTCATTAGTGGCCGATTCCACTGCAGGGTTGCGAGCCAAGAGTAGTAACAATAGGACTAGGATTCGTCGCATTGAGGTGGGTCGTAATCAGGGAATACTCAGGTAATTCGAGGCGGTGATTTGAGGTCAGATCGAAAATGTGGAGCACGGGTCCGAGGCAACCACTTCCGAACTTATGCCGTTATATCCCTGCCGGATGCCGTACCTGCCATATTTTGCTCCACTCAATCGTCTGCGGAGTTCTTGCTCGATCAAATTTCCTTACAAGTATTGACCAAGGTTAGCTTGGCTTCGTGGACATTCTTATGCACCAACTGCATTGTACTCCCTCCTATTTGCTGCCGAAGAGGTTTGCGGGTGTCCGAGGTGTCACGTGGGTATTGAGAAATATGCGACCTTCCAATCGGCTAGCCATCCTGTGGTTCGAAAATCTTCATCAATACATCATCCGGGCGACGGATAAAGGAAGAAAACAGTGGATAGAATTCTTCAAGCGAAAGTCCCATGTGGTTCCGGAAGGAGGGTGATTTGCCGATCCGAGGAATAACTAAATACCAATCACGAAGTACGACTTTTTCTTCGACCCCCCGGACATGGATGAGGTAGGCGGTGGCCCAAGCGCCAATCATGTAGTAGACCTGCGGGGCATTCCCTTGCTCCCAGTAGATTTCTTTCTCCAGATCCCAAGACTTTGTTTTGGAAAGGAATTCGTTGATACCGGGTCGACCAATATTTCCGCCCTGATCAAGTAGTTGGTGCATGTAGTCTTCAAAGTCGATCAAGCCAAGGTTTGCCATGAATTTTGCGGAGCTGTAGGTGGCCATTCCTTCCGCCATCCATGAGTTGATATGGAGGTCCGAACTTCTTGACTGAAACGTGTCGCAGTGTGAGATCTGAAAGACGTGGTGGTATTCATGTAGAGCACCCCATGTATTCTCGATGGGGTCAACTGCTCTCTGCGACGCATTGGTGGTCACATCTTCATAGAGAATAGGTGTTTCTCGCGTCCAAGTTAGCCCACCCTCTTTCTCTCCCTTCAACACCTTCTCGATTTCAGCAACAACGTTTGTCTGTTTCAGGTACTGACGGATTTGTTCGGTTTCAGAATCTTCCGCCTTTGGGTTGACTCGAGTGATTGCGCGTTCACGATAAATCTGACGAATGCTTTCCTCATTATCAGGTCCCAAGAGATAGATGTGATAAGGACCATAATTTCCAAAGTAATCAATTGCGTATTGAAGTCCTCGTTGATAGTTCTTGATCAAAGAGCCATCTTGATCCAAACCCTCAGCAACATGGAACGTTGGCGGTGGGATTGACACGGTTGCAGTTTCTGCAGGTCTTTGTGTTTCCGCTAGTGACGAGTGGGTGTCCCAAAGTAAACAGAAAATGGACGCCATTCGAAAAGCAGTTTGAAATCGGCTCGCAAAATATTTCATGATGACCGGGGTGGCTTGATGACTTTCGAGATTTGAAAGATTGCATCAGGGATGGGAAGTTAGGATCACCAACGCTCGTTTCTTGAATCATGGTATCGATCCGCGAGTGGAACCGAAGTCACCGCAAGCAGGAAGCATACACCAAACCTCAGGGTATGACGAATGATGGTCTCTTGTTTAAGTTGCACGCGATCGATCCAATCGGTTCGGCATATCCATTGGTTCAATTCAAGACGATGTAACCCTTATGGACAACCGAGGTAGGGGGCAGCGTTGCTTAAATCGATGTTTGGTATATCACCAATGCGAAGGGGCCTCGAGATCCATGTACTCCGATTGGTACTCCTCAAGGGAAATAATTCTCACCATTACAAATCCAGGTACCTGCTGTCCGGGCGTTTCAGTTAGCACTTAGAAGTTTCAGCTGCTTTCTAGCAGTTGCTTGAATTTGGTTGCGGTTTTGTTCTGGCAAATAGGCTGCTCGCATTTTGAAGCCGTATGCTTTTCCCTTCACGGGAGCATGGATAAACCACTGAAAATCCCAAGCCGGGTTGCCGTTTCCACCTCCTGAGGGTGATTGTGCAAACCAGATGTTATCTGCGGATCGGAACACTTGGAGAAAAACCATGGAATCTCTGATCCCATAAAACCAGGGTTCCGTGTATTCGAGGGCGGATTGATTCCCGATGAGCGTGAGTGGGAAGTCTTTGTCCACATCGAGTGGCCTTTCATTCCCGGTGGGTTGGTGTGTGCTATTCACCCCATGCTGGGGACTGATTGCGTCAATCCATCGAGTTTTCTGTCCCGTTTCCCGCGATCGACCGAGGAAATGAATACCTTTGTGGTCAGGACCGTTGATGTAGCTTGCCCAGAAAAGCCCGATGTAACCTTTTTCGTAGTCGAGTTTTCGGGGGATGCACTCAAAGCTGTACTCGATGGTTCCATCCTTTTGCAAGGAATATCGTCCACAGCTTTCGAGTTGCCAGTTTCCTGTCGCTGGTTGATAAACCTCCACTGTGTTGCTGTTGATAAGGCGTAATTCCATCGGAAACTTACGTGGCTCGAATTTCTCAATGAGATTCCGGGTCGTTCCATCGTGGATGTGTTCAAAGTTCAACCCGGCGTACGCAGGGACAAAAAGATTTGAATCGCTGCCTGAGTGTTTCAGTGATGCTACCCCGTTGTAGCCTGCCCGGTGACCGGGGAGTTCCGGGATATCCACCGCCTGATTATCGACGACAATCATGGAAATATCAGCTTGTTTCATGATGACGTAATGAGAGTCAAGCGTCTGATATTCGACGGATTCATCCGTCAGCGTTGTCATACCCTGTGCGAGGACGGGCGTTGGAGTCGTGTAGGTCAATGGTGAAATCACCATTGCACTGAGCAGAAGAATGGTTCTCATTGCTGATGATCGAAGGTTCATTGTCATGTACGGATTCATGGGTGCAGATGATCGTGCCGTGTGGAGCTTCGCGGTCAATCAAGTCATCGAGTCGTTCAATTGTGAATGAGTGATATCGAGGATTGGAGAATTACTTGCGAATCGACGATCAAGGCATCCGCCGCGCTTCACTCACGGAATCCCTTTATCGGTAAGTTTCCCTATATTACCCGGCCGTGACCTAACATTCATTGAATGGGACTTCCGCGGTGTCATTATAGAGAGTAGCGGTGACCGGATATGGGAATCAAACTACAATGGGTTAGCTCATTCAGGGCGATTGATTTGCAAGACTCGATGTGTGGTGTACTAGTGAGATTTACGGCATTTCTGCTCGCAGCTTGGTTATCTGTTGTTCAGTCGGGTGAGAAACGCATTGGTGCGGCGGAGGATCAGCAACTTCAAGAGGTGCTTGAAGGCATCATGCAATCGTGTCAGGACTGTCACAATTCCGTCACGAGTGAAGGTGGTGTGAGTTTCGAAGATCTTGGAGACGTTTCGGAAGACGCAAGATTCTCGCTTCTGAATCGTGCTCAGGAGCAGCTTTTTTTCGGTTTGATGCCTCCAGAGGAGTCCGGGCAACGGCAGTCTGACGATCAAATCAAGCTCGCAGGTTCAATAAGAATGCTGCTGAGAACGCGCGGGGTATCGGACCTGGAAGATCGGTTGAAGCAGCCGGGGTATGGCAATTACGTCAATCATGAAACCCTATTCAGTGGCGCAGTCAAAGAGCTGCCCTTTTCGCCAGTTCGACGCTGGTTAGTCAGCCCCCAGATTTTTCATGAGCGTGTCAATGACGTGTTCCTGCTCGAGGGGCGTGAGCGTCAAAGGGAGTTCTATGGGGTCACGAACCCAATCACGCTTCCGGACAATTCGGGTGTCCGGTATTTCGATAACGGTAGCATCGATGGGGGACATCTTCTGACGATGTTGGCAAATGCCGACTGGATTTCCAAGAAACAGATATTTGCAGCTGTGAATTTAACCAGGAATCGTTCAGAAATTGTTTTCGAGAATCAGAAGGATCGGTGGTATCCGCCTCGGATTCCAGATTCGTTTGTGAAGATTGTCAGCATGGACACGATACCAACACGTGGCGACATGAAAGCAGCAATCGAGTCACAGTTCAATTGTGTTCTTCAGAGACAACCCAATGAACGAGAACTGACTCGTTATCTGGAACTCATGTCATCCTCGATCGAGATTGGTGGAAACCGTCAAGGTCTACGGCAAATGCTGGTGAGTGTCTTGCTGGAATCAGAGTTCCTTTATCGGACGGAGTTCGGAGCAGGAGCTAAAGATGAGCATGGGAGGATGAAGTTGTCAGGCCGTGAAGCCAGCTATGCTATTGCCTATGCCTTGTCCGACCGTGCTCCGGATGTTCAGCTGAAATCGGCTGCGGAATCCGGTCGTCTTGAAACTCGGGAGGATTACCGCCAACAGGTGAAGAGAATCCTTGATGACAAGAACAGCTTTTTTGCTGAAGTCTCACCAACGGTATCAAGTGGATATGTGAAACCACACCGGGTCAGCCACCCGAAGTTGGTCAGGTTCTTCCGAGAATTTTTTGGCTATCCGAACAGCATGAAGCTATTCAAAGATATAGCGAGGAGTGGTGGTTTTTTTGATAACGCGGGTCGTGATTACACAGGCACAGCGGGTTCCGTAACGAACGAGGCGGACCATGTGGTGGGTGACATTCTCGCCCGGGACAAAAATGTTTTCGAAGAGCTTCTGACAACCGATGAATTCTATGTACTGCATCCGCACAGCAATCAAGAAGCGGAAAGGATCATTGAAGATTGGCGAAAAGCCTACGCAGTGTTGCGTAATCTGGATTGGAGAAGTGATCCCGCAAAGGCCTTGGAAGACAATTTCGAAGCCCATCGGGAGTCATTCAAGGCGATCCGGATCACCAAATTGACTGAAGAACGACAGCGGGTGAATGTCCGCGACTTCAAACGTTTCATGGAGTATTTCGAACAGACTTTTGATCGGGGGATCACACCAATCACGTTCCCGTGGTTCTATCATGGAGGACAGAAGTTTCGCTACTCTGAGATCTATTCTCTCCCACGTGTTCCCGGTGGTGGACCGATTGGTTCAAGCGGAAAATACCGCGAAGAGCTGCCCTGGGATTATCCTGCGAGGCAGCCTTTCAAAATTGCGAACCGCAAGGGAATCCTCACTCATCCTGCGTGGCTGTTAGCGCACTCGCAGAACACTGAAACCGACATTGTTCGCCGTGGAAGATGGATTCGCGAAAAATTGTTAGCGGGTTGCGTCCCGGATGTTCCCATTTCTGTTGACGCGCAGATTCCCGAAAATCATCAACAGA